>SFHG01000102.1 GCA_004555765.1 Bacteroidales bacterium | reverse complement strand
AATTATAAAGGGCTCGAAATATTACTGACCGATCCCGAACGTTGCATACAGCTCGCCAGCAAACAAATCGCCGGAGCCACTATGCCGGAAGAGAGAGTGATCCTTGCCAGCATCCTGTGTATCTTAGGACAAGGAAAACATGCCCCGGTACTGGCTGAAGCCATCCGGCAATATAAAGACTGGGACGAGGGCTGGCACTACACCGGCATGGGACAATTCGGGATGTGCCTCAGCCGCTTGGATGCCCTTATCACCGCATTGGGAAACGCCCGCGATACATCCGTCCTTCCCACCATATTGGAAAAAACAAAGAAGCTGGAGCCGGAAGACTATCTTTCCCACTTCCGTGCCATCACTATGGCCACCGAAGCAATCGGCAGCCGCGAAGCTGTCCCCGTACTGCTGGCCATGCTGACGACACCGGGTGTACGGGGCCATTCGATCCTTTCATTTGCCGAAGCACGTAGCAATGCGGTCCCCGACCTCAACGACACGTCTACCCGTAACCTCGCATTGAAGGAGTTGCATTTGGCAAGAGCCCTTTACCTATGCGGCGACCAGGACGGTATCGGAGAAGAGGTGCTCCGCCGGTATGCCGACGGTCTGCAAGGCCACTATGCCCGTTATGCCCAAGAAATATTAAACAGTAAATAGCACTTTATGAGAAAGAAAACACTTGTACTCTCCCTCCTTTTGGCCTGTGCGACCGCTTTCGGCCAGTCGTCCTACGACCTGGTGATCGTCGGCGGCAACCCCGGAGGGATCATGGCAGCCATCTCGGCTGCCCGGATGGGGAAAAAATCGGTAATACTCGAACGTACCCGCTATGTAGGCGGACTTCCCGCCAACGGACTCGGAGCAACCGACATCGCCACCCGTGCCGCAACGACCGGCTTGTTCCGTGAGTTTGTGGACGGAGTGAAACAACACTATATCGACACCTACGGTCCTGGCTCCGAGCAGGTGAAAGTATGCAGCGACGGCTACCACTTCGAACCCTCCGTCGGGGCACGCATCTTCCAGAAGATGCTCGACGGGCAGAAGGACAAGATCACGGTCCTGACCATGCGCCAGTTCGATGCCGAAGATGAAAACATAGTCATGCGCGACAACCGCATCGAAAAGATCCGTATCCTGAACCGCGAAACCGGGGAGATGGAGGAATATACCGGTTCTGTATTCCTGGATGCCACCTACGAAGGTGACCTCGGGGCTGCCGCCGGCGTTCCTTTCCGTGTAGGGCGCGAAGGGAAAGACGAGTTCGGCGAGCCCGGAGCCGGGCGCGTCTACAAATATTGGGGCGGTCCGGAAGGGGACGGCAGCACGTTCAAGAAAGACAATGCCGTGCAGTCCTACAATTACCGCCTCTGTCTGACCAACAATCCGGCAAACCGTGTGGCTTTCACCAAACCCGCCCATTACAACCGCGAAGACTATGCCTCCATCGTGGAAGACGTCTGGACCGGACGCAACACGGATGCCGCCATGCAATGCGTGACACCCGAAATGATGGAAGAGAACCGGAAACATATCAAGACCGGCAACCCTTCCAAACTTCCGGGTGACAAATGGGGAATCGCCAAGATCACCAACATCGTCCATGTCCCGAACATGAAGACGGACGCCAATAACCAGCACGGTGTGTTCGTATCGACCGACCTGCCTGAGGAGAACTGGCCCTGGCCCACCTCTTCGTGGGAATGGCGCGACAAGTTCGCCCAACGTCTGCGTGAATACACCGAAGGCCTTTTCTGGTTCGCCCAAAACGACCCCGAACTGCCCGCCCACTTCCGCAAAGCGGCAAAAGAATGGGGACTTTCGAAAGACGAATATGCGGACAACGGACATTTCCCGCGCCAGGTCTACGTCCGTGAAGGCCGTCGTTTCGAAGGTGCATATTTCTTTACCGCCAACGATGCCATTCCGGTAACGATCGGTAGCCGCCCGCCCATCCACCAAAGCAGCATAACGGCGAGCCATTATGCGTTGGATTCGCATGCGGTACGGAAAAGAGAAGAAGGAAGAGTGCATCTGGACGGCTTCCTGAGCTATCCGTCGGCAGTATACACAGTCCCCTATGGCGTGATGGTCCCGAAAGAAGTGGGCAACCTCCTGTTGCCCGTCCCGGTGTCGGGTTCGCACATCGGATTTTCCACCCTGCGCATGGAGCCTTGCTGGATGGCGATGGGACAGGCCGCCGGTATCGCTTCAGCCCTTTCGATTGACGGAAAGGTGAAGGTGCAGAACATCGACCTCTCCCGCCTACAGGACAAGCTGATCGACCAGAAAGCGACGCTTATGTATTTCAAGGATGTGGATTATATGAGTCCTCACTTCCGCATGGTGCAATATCTGGGACTTCGCGGCTATCTTCCCGAATGGGATGCTCGCTTGCAGGAACCGGTGGATATGGCAACTCTAACCGCTTGGAAAAAACTGAGCGGAAAGGACCTGCCGGGCATAGAAGCCGGCAAAACGACAAGATTAGTGGCTTTGGAAATGATTTATCGGAAAATAAAATAATCTAAAAGGAAGTGTGTCAAAATCATCTTTTTCTTGATCGAAAAACAGATA
>SFHG01000028.1 GCA_004555765.1 Bacteroidales bacterium | reverse complement strand
GAGGATGAGCCCGAACTCTTTGATAAAATGAAGTATCTCGGGAGAAATAGTCAGTCCCAATTCCCCCATCACGATGCCGACGAAGAGCACCATAGTTACCCCGAGAGAGAGACCGAAAATCTTCACCTTCCCGAGGAGTACTCCGATGGAGATGCAGATGGCGATAATAAGGATTGTGTGTGCGACGCTGTTATTCCACAGCAAATCTTGGATCCAATTCATAGAGAAAGTAGGTGTGAAGGTTGGTTACTTTGGCGATTCGCCCACAAAGATACCTTTTTATTCGGAGGACAGCCGGACACATTATAGCCTTTTGGGAATAGTACACTTAATATCGAGACCTTCTTGCAATAGTCTCAAATCAAATTTTTCAATCCCTGCCTATCCAATATCGTCCCTTTGCCATTGTCGAAAGTGATGAGTTTGTTTTTAGAGAGTTGAGAAAGTATCCTGGAGAGTGATTGGCGCCGGACTCCGAAATAAGAAGCAAGGTCGGTGATACGCTCCGTAAAACAAAAATGCACCCCGTCGGAAGAGGACGACAAGATATGAAAGACCAGCTTTTGCAGGATACTTTTCATCGAGAACAGCTGTAAGCGATTGGACAAAGTTTGAAACTGAAGTGCAGTGAACTTAAGAAACTCCGATCGAAATGCAGGTGATTGAGCCAACAGCCTGTCCACTTGCTCTTTTTGGTAAAACGCTATCTCAACATCTTCCAACGCAGTTACAGCTACAGGAAAGCTTCCTCCGTCAGAAAAAAGGAAAATGGATGCAAGAAGAAAAGGGGCTTTCATCTTGCCGACATAGAGTGAGTCACCTCTGGCGGTAATCATCTCCGAACGGACTTTTCCACTGAGTAGAGCGTAAAGGGCTCTAACTTCTTTACCCTGAGCCGCTATGATCGAATCTTTTGGGAAAGAGCGTAGGGTATACGGCGTATTCTGCAAGAGCAACTGTTCCTCCGCAGGAAGTTCTTTGCCATCAAATAAAAACATCAGAGGCGATCGGTTGTAGTCCTTCATTTGAAATGGAATAATCTTTATGGTATCTGCAATTTACTCGGGATGTAACAAATGTGACGCGATCTTTCGGACACCGTACATACCTTTGCCAAAGATAACCAATTTCAAACGTTAAGTAACTTCTACTTATGAGTATGTTTTGCTACCAGTGCCAAGAAACGGCACAAAATAAAGGCTGTACAGTGATGGGTGTCTGCGGAAAGACGGCAGACGTGGCAAACCTTCAGGACCTTTTGGTCTATGTCATCAAAGGGATTTCCTGCATCACCACAGAGATGCGTCGCACCGGCAAAGAGGTATCCAAAGAGGTGGATCGCTTCATAACCGAGTCTCTCTTTATGACCATCACCAATGCCAACTTCCACAAGAAGCGATTTGAGGATCGCATCACAGAAGCCATCACTCTCCGAGACAGGCTGGTCAAGGAGGTGAATCTCGAGAAAATCGACATCGAAGAAGAGCTAA
Organism: Bacteroidales bacterium; assembly: GCA_004555765.1. Lineage (GTDB taxonomy): Bacteria > Bacteroidota > Bacteroidia > Bacteroidales > Porphyromonadaceae > Porphyromonas_A. Next base: position 19,597 of record SFHG01000028.1, on the reverse strand, counting down.
AGGACTGCCTCACATGGAAAGCTCCGAGAAAGGAAGAGATGGAACGAAAAGCGGAAGAAGTCGGTGTCCTACAATGCTCCGATGAGGATATTCGCTCTCTTCGTGAACTGGTAACCTACGGCCTGAAAGGCATGGCCGCTTATACCGAGCATGCTTCTAACTTAGGTTATGAAGAGGAACCGGTGTATGCATTTATACAAGAAGCGCTCAGCCTAATTTGCTCGAAGCTTCCCGTGGACGAGCTGGTGGCTCTGGTACTCCGCACAGGAGAAACAGGCGTGCAAGCTATGGCACTCCTCGACAAAGCCAATACCTCAGCCTACGGGAACCCCGAAATAACCAAAGTAAACATCGGCGTACGGAAGAATCCTGCCATCCTCATTTCGGGACATGATTTAAGGGACTTGGAGGATCTCTTGGAACAGACACAGGGTACGGGGGTAGACGTATACACCCATAGTGAGATGCTTCCTGCCCATTACTATCCCGCGTTCAAGAAGTATGATCATTTTGTCGGGAATTACGGCAATGCATGGTGGAAACAGGTAGAGGAGTTTGAGTCCTTCAATGGTCCTGTAATTTTTACTACCAATTGCATCGTACCACCGCGCCACAATTCCACCTATTTAGATCGAATCTATACCACCGGAGCAAGCGGATTCCCGGGCTTTAAGCACATTCCGAACCGATCCGAAGGTGGTCGAAAAGACTTCTCAGAAATCATTGAGCACGCCAAGCGTTGTGACCCGCCTACCGAAATTGAATCCGGAGAAATCACAGGCGGCTTTGCACATCAACAGGTATTTGCTTTGGCAGATCAAATTGTGGCGGCAGTGAAGAGCGGAGCCATCAAGAAGTTTTATGTAATGGGAGGATGCGACGGGCGTCAGAAAGGTAGAGCGTACTACTCCGATTTCGCAAAAGGACTTTCCGAGGACACTATAATCCTAACAGCCGGATGCGCCAAATACCGCTACAACAAGTTGGCTCTTGGTGAAATAGGAGGAATCCCCCGCGTACTGGACGCGGGTCAGTGCAACGACAGTTACTCACTGGCTCTCATTGCACTCAAACTCAAGGAAATTTTCGGTCTTGAGGACATCAATGACTTGCCGATTATTTACAACATTGCATGGTATGAGCAAAAAGCGGTCATCGTACTCTTGGCTCTACTATCTATAGGCGTGAAGAACATCCATTTGGGACCAACGTTACCAGGTTTTCTCTCCCCGAATGTGGCTGATGTACTCGTCAAGAACTTCGGCATCACACCGATTGGGTCGGCGGAAGAGGATTTGAAGACCTTAGCTTGAATCATCAATTTTTACCTCAATTGCAACTACTCTCTTACGATACCTTTCCCATCTATACGGGGATGAGATTCTCCATTTATCCCAAAGAACTTAAGCCATAAAGGTCTCAAGCTTTAGACGATTGGCTTTCTTGGACAAACAACAGCCCGAAGGCGGACGACCCCACCCTCGGGCTGTTTGAGGATATTACGAATATCTGTCTTAGAGTAACGGACGAAGGAGCGATGCCCACAGCAGATACCCTGTCCCCAGTAGATGAAGACCGTCATTCGTATACTTGGGATCCATCCTGCCGTCTTCCCCGACAAAGACGGAATACAGGTCGATGTACCCTGCTCCGGTCTTCTCGCATACGGAAAGAATCCCGGCGTTTGCTCCGGGGATCTCCGATATATGCGCCTTATGACCGGGAAACATTTTTATTTCGTCGTTCAGGGGCAGGATGCTTTGGACGTAGACCAGAGTACCGGGGCTTTCCTCCTTTATCCTCCAGACTATCTTCTCTATATTTCCGACAACATCTTCCGGCGGGACTCCTTTTGCAAAATCGTTGATGCCGATTAGGAGAAAGACTTTAGCGGGTCGACCTCTCGTAATCGTACCGAGACGCTCAAGTACACCATCGGTCGTATCTCCGGATATGCCCCGATTTTTGACATGTGCATCGCCCAAAAGCTCAGACCACTCTCCCCCGTCGGTGATGCTGTTACCGAGCATCACAATATCGTCCTGGGACGCAGGAAGAGATTCAAAAAGGGTTGCCCTTTGGACCCAATAGGTGCTCCGGGGCTCACTTTGGGCAAATGCCGCCGACGCTCCGGGGAGACATACGGCGGCAAATGCGAGAAAGTGGATAAGAAGTCTCCTCATCTCATCAAGGATCAGAGGACTACTGTATTTTCGTCATCCGGATTCTGATTGGCTCCGGGTGTGATGAGCTTGTAACCTTTACCGTGCTTATTCTGAATCTCTACCTGCGGATCTCTTTCGAGGTGCTTACGGAGCTTGGTGATGTACACATCCATAGAACGGGCATTGAAGTAGTTGTCTTCGCCCCAAATCGCTTTGAGGGCAAAAGAGCGCTCCAGAAGCTCATTGGCATACTGGCAGAGAAGCGTAAGGAGATCGGTCTCCTTTGTGGTTAGCTTTACGGGGTCCTCTTCTTTGTAAGTCAAAAGCTGGCGCTGGGTATCAAAGACAAAGTCGCCGATGGAGTAGAAGGCCACGGGATCCGGTTTCTTATTTTGGACACGGCGGAGAACCGCATCAATGCGCATCGTGAGCTCGGAGGTATTGAAGGGTTTCTTAAGGTAGTCGTCTGCTCCAATCTTGAAGCCGCGCTCCACGTCTTCATTGAGCGTGCGCGCAGTGAGGAATATAATCGGCATACTCGGGCTGATCGCACGGATGTCTTCTGCCAGTTCGAACCCGTCTTTGATCGGCATCATTACATCAAGGACGCAGATGTCCCAATTTCCGGGATTTGCGCGGTATGCCTCATATCCGGCTTGACCATCAGGATAAAGATCGGTGAGGTATCCCTTGGTGTTCAGAAATTCGCTCAAGAGCGGGCCGAGGTTTTCGTCGTCTTCGCAGAGAAATACTTTTACGTTTTCTTCCATAATCGTTATTTGTTCTTTAAGAGGGGTAATTTTATTTCAAAAACAGTGCCGGCACCTACTTTGCTGTCAGCTGTAATGGTGCCGTTGTGGGATCGAACCATACGTGCCACGTAAGCGAGCCCGAGGCCGAATCCTTTGGTATTATGTCTGTTGCCTGTGGGCACCCGGAAGAAGCGGTCGAAGATCTTTCCGAGGTATTCCTTCTTGATGCCTCGTCCGTTGTCCTTTATATCCACGACGAGCCACTCTTTTTCATTGGAGAGGGAGACCGTTATTTCGGGCAATACATCCGGTCTCCGGTACTTCATCGCATTCTCGAGCAGGTTATAGATAATGTTGGAGAGATGCATCTCGTCACCGAGAATCTCGGTGTCCGACGCATCGAGCTCCACATTCAGGGTACCACCCGCATTTTCCACATCCATAGAGTAATGGCTCGTGACTTCAATGATGATCTCTTCGAGGTCTATGGGTTTGAAATTGAGCGACGGTCTATTATTTTCGTCGTCGAAGAAGGACATCTGCAACACCTTCTCGATAAGCTTGCTGAGACGCTCGGCAGCGGCGCTGATGTTGGAAATGGTGCGTGTCCTCAGGGTCTCGTTTGTGATCGTATCCGCGTCCGAGAGCATTTCGGTACCAAGCTTAATGGAGCTGACAGGGGTTTTCAGCTCGTGGGTCATATTATTGATGAAGTCTTTGCGCATCTCCTCCAATTTCTTTTGTCTGAAAAGCGTGTATATCGCGTAGGTAAAAGTAATGAAAAGGAGTATGGTAAAGATGACGCTCGGGATGAGGAAATCAATGGATCCGGTCAGATATGAGCGCTTGCCGGGGAAATAGAGTCTGAGGTAATTCTGGCGGGAGGGCGAGTCATTTCTGAAGATGGGCATCTGGTAGACGCCGTATTCGTCGTCGCCGGACGGGATTTCGCCCGAACTAAAATAGGTGTTTCCCCTGCTGTCATTCACGTTGTAGATATACGGGATGGCAATACCCACATTGGACAAACGACTCGCGAGGCTGGTCTCAAGTTGATCGGTGGTGATGCGCTCGTAGATAGGGATACTATTACCCTCCCGCGCCAAGTCCATCGCCAATTCGAGCATCGCTTGACGGATGTTTTGGTAACGGTCGTTGATGCGATCCTGCAGCATCTTGGACATCTCGGCGATGCGGTCTTCCTCTCTGACCGTTCCCTTGTGCTCGAAGGGCGAAGACGGTGCCGGGACACGGAGTTTCGGTGCGGTATCGAATTCTTTTTTCTTCTGATCCGTATTCAATAAGTCCTGCACCATAGGAGCCGGTACGCCCAGTTCCTTATTGACCACACGAGCAATCTCATCCCGCTCAAGGTCATTATTTACGCCTATCAGAGCCTCTCTTACAGCGGCATCAAACTGTGCATCACGGCTCTGATACACCACTCTGATGTACCCCACCTGCATATACAGCAAGCCGATGAAGGCGATAAGCATTACGCCTACTATGAGCCAAAGAGATTGCTTCTTCATATCGGGTGCAAGTTACTCCATTTTCCTTGAGTATTAACATAACGGAGGTTAAAGTTCTAACTTTTGAGTGTTAAATACCTTGCAAAGTTTGGCTTTCCAATCTTTTTTCCGGGGTATGTCCATAGGGTGATCTTCTCTGTTACTCGGGAAATGCTCTGTCGAGGAAACTCCTAATTGGCTTGGGGAAAGCATACCCGGGATGCCCGGAGGTGGGTATGAACGTCCACCGGGCGTCCTCCTCGCGTTCGCCGGAGGTCGGAATACATTTATGAATGGAGATGTGAAGCAACCGGTGCGTGAGCCTATGGTCACGAAGGCGAAACACCTCTGTCTCGACCCACCCTGCCGGAGGTTCGCTCAAAATGGGCAGTTGGTAGAGTCCTTTCCAAATACCTGTGGAGTCTCTCTTCTCGATAGCAAAAGCGTCGCCGTCCTGAAGCAGAAAGAAGTGCAACTCTTCCTCTCTGACAGCCGTTTTGCGCGCCTTCCGCGGAAGCAACTCGACGAGACCTATTCCCCGGCTCCGACACAGCTCCGCCACGGGACACGAGTCACAAGCTGGGCGCCTTGGGGTGCACACCATTGCTCCGAAGTCCATTATGGCCTGATTGTACGCCGAAGGCTCTTCTCGATCCAAAAGTTCTTCCGCCAAGGCTGCAAACAGTTTCTTCCCCTCGGTCGTATCGATTGGTGTTTCCTCTCCCAGCAATCGGCTTAGGACTCGATAAACGTTGCCGTCCACAACTGCGAGCGGCAAACCGAAGGCGATACTGGCAATGGCCGCTGTGGTATAGGGACCTATTCCTTTGAGACGCGCTATTCGAGCCGGATCAGTCGGGAAAATGCCCCCGTAATCTTCTTCGATCTGCCCCGCCGCGGCGCGGAGATTGTGAGCCCTTGAGTAATACCCCAACCCCTGCCAGACGCGAAGCAACGTTTCATCGTCAGCTTTGGCGAGAGCGGAAATGTCGGGAAATGTCTCGATGAAACGCAGATAGTAGTCCCATCCCTGTTTGACTTGGGTTTGCTGCAAAATAATCTCGGAGACCCATATATGGTAAGGGTTTCGGGTTTCTCTCCACGGAAGTTTCCTACCGTTTTCCTTGAACCACCCGATCAATGATTTTTGAAATGCCAGCTTGAAAGTGTCGGGAAAAGCCATAAAAAGGAGCAGAAAGAGAGAGTTAATAGTCAGCAGTTAGCTGAAGAGACGGGCAAGGTCGGACAGAGTTAGACAAAATCCAACAGATTATGGGTACAAATACGCCTATTAAAAGTAAGACCGTACACACCGCGGATACGGTGGCGTTAGGACTCCCAAATTTTACCCGGGAAAAATCTGGTACGGACATAGGAGCCGGGGTTGTACAGACCTAAGACGAGAAATGGTACAGACCGATTAATCTTTCCCGGTCTGTACCATTTTTGACTTTGACAGTTACCCGATTTTATGCTGTTTGTATACGGTTTACTGGTAAAGACCGTCGCTGATGGATTCGTGGCTGGACACACGGCGGATGGCCTCGGCAAAAAGTGGAGCCACGGAGAGGCACTTCACGTTACGACCGCCTTTGTGGTAGGGGATCGAGTTTGTGAAAACCATTTCGGTAAGTGCACTCTGCTCTACTCGAGAAGTGGCAGGGTCGCTCATTACGGCGTGCGACGCAAGAGCCCGAACGGACTTGGCACCGTTTTCCATCATAAGGTTTGCAGCTTTGGTTATTGTACCTGCAGTGTCGACGATGTCATCCACGAGGAGGACATCCTTACCCTCCACATCGCCGATGATGCGCATCTCCGCCACCACGTTGGCCTTGAGACGGAGTTTGTGGCAAATCACCATAGGCACACCGAACCTGCGGGCATAGCTATTGGCACGCTTCGTACCTCCTACATCCGGAGTGGCGATGACGAGGTTGTCTTTGTCGATGTTGTTATTGATATAATCGTTGAAAATAACGGAGGCATAGAGGTGATCCACCGGCAAATCGAAGAAACCCTGAATCTGATCGGCATGGAGATCCATCGTGATCAACCTATGGATGCCGGCCACTTGCAGCAAATCGGCCACCAACTTTGCGCCGATAGAGACGCGAGGTTTGTCTTTCCGATCCTGTCTGGCCCAACCAAAGTAGGGAATCACAGCAGCGATATAGTGCGCACTGGCACGCTTGGCTGCGTCAATCATCAGCAGAAGTTCCATCAGGTTGTCTGATGAGGGGTTCGTGGACTGAATGAGGTAGACGTCTTTACCACGGATGGATTCTTCGTAGGTGACGGAAAATTCGCCGTCCGCAAAGCGTTCGACTTTCATTTTGCCCAACTCTACGCCCAATTCTTTGCAGATTTCTTCTGCCAGGTACAAACTATTGGTTCCTGAAAAAATCAAGAAGTCGTTTGGCTGATTTTGCATACCCTTTGTGCTCTTGTTTTACTGTTACAACTATATTTTAGTGAGAGAGTAGTGTATCCGACTTGATTATCTGCCCATTTGCTGATCCTTGATCTTGAGCTGCCATTTCCACGCATTGCGCAAAGTCTCTTCGAGCGGAATGATTGCTTTCCAACCGAGGACGTTATTGGCGAATGTCGGGTCGGCCCAAACCTGCTCGATATCCCCTTCGCGACGCGGCCCGAACTTGTGGGGGACTTTCACCCCTGTGGCTTTCTCAAAAGTGTCGATAAGTTCGATGACGGACACGCCTCTGCCCGTACCGATATTGAAGTACTCCATGTCCGGGGTCTCTTGGTCACCAAGCATACGATCCATCGCTTTGACATGCGCTCTCGAGAGATCGACCACGTCAATGTAGTCGCGGATGCACGAACCGTCAGGAGTATTGTAATCGGTACCAAATACGGTCAGCTCCTTACGGATGCCGGCAGCCGCCTGAGTAAGGTAAGGACAGAGATTCTGGGGCACGCCGGTGGGCAACTCGCCTATGAGCGCACTCTCGTGCCCTCCGATGGGATTGAAGTAGCGCAGGGCTATGCCCTTGAAATGGGTGTAATCGGCATGCACCGCGTCACGAAGAATCTCCTCGTTGAATTGCTTGGAAGCTCCGTATGGAGAGGTCGCAGGGCGAATGGGGGCTTTTTCGGTAACGGGAAGGTTCTCGGGATCCGGCTGTCCGTAGACCGTGCAAGAGGAAGAGAAGACAACCCCTTTGGAGCCGAATTCTTTCATCATATTAAGCACAGTGATGAGAGAGACCACATTATTGTAGTAGTACTCAAGCGGTTTCTGAACCGACTCACCCACAGCCTTAAATGCCGCGAAGTGAATCACACCGTCAATCTGCCCCTCTTTGCGGAACATCTCCCGCATCGCACTCTCGTCATTGCACGATATTTGGTAAAACGCAGGACGCACACCGGAGATTTGCTCAATGCCGTCAAGGACTTCGATTTTGGAATTGGAGAGGTCATCGGCTATGACCACATCATAACCGGCAGCGAGTAACTCCACGGTGGTATGAGAACCGATGTACCCCATACCTCCCGCAACAAGTATCTTTTTTCCCATAATAAGAAGAAATACGAGATGATTTTCAAGTTCTTTACAAAGTTAGGCAAAAACGGTGACTTTACACCAAACCGGTGAAGCCGATGAATGCCAGAGAAAGTATCCCGGCAGTCAGGAGAGCGATAGGGATGCCCTTGAAGGGAGCGGGAACCGCAGTTTTGTCGAGTTGCTCACGAATGGAGGCAAAAATCGAGATCGCAAGCGTGTAGCCTATAGCTATCGAGACAGCATAAACAATGGCTTCGGCCAGATTGTAGTCCTTCTGAATCACAAGGATCGTCACACCAAGGATGACACAGTTGGTCGTGATCAGCGGCAGATAGACACCGAGAGCCTGAAAGAGCGCGGGAGAGATCTTTTTGAGGATGAGCTCAAGCATCTGAACCAGCGCGGCGATGACAAGGATGAAAGCTATGTTTTGCATATAGCCCAGCTCCAACGGATCGAGAACCAATTTCTGGATGCCGAAAGTCACCAAAGTGGCTATCGTGAGCACGAAAGCGACAGCTGCGCCCATCCCCACGGCCGTAGAGAGCTTTTTGGAGACGCCGAGGAAAGGACAGATGCCGAGAAACTGTGAGAAGACAACGTTATTGACCAGAACGGCGGTAACGAATAGTACAAAATACTCCATATCGGGATGCTAATGGGTGTGATCTTATTTGGAGAAAGCGTTTTTGGTGGCAATCATCAAACCAAGAGCGATGAAAGCACCCGGCGCGAGGATGAAGACGAGCGCACCGTATCCGGAAGGAAAAATGGAACTGTCAAAGATACTCCCTTTGCCCAAAAACTCGCGGATGGATCCGAGAATCGTAAGTGAGATGGTAAAGCCAAGTCCCATCCCGAGACCGTCGAGAGCCGAAGAAAATACTCCGTTTTTGGAAGCGAAAGCTTCTGCACGTCCGAGTACGATGCAATTGACCACGATAAGAGGCAAGAAGATGCCGAGCGAAGCGTAAAGTGCGGGCAGATAGGCCTGCACCAACAATTGGATCACGGTGGTAAACGTGGCGATGACGACAATGAATGCCGGTATACGTACTTTGTCCGGGATGAGGTTTTTGATGGCAGAGATCACCATATTCGAACAGAGAAGTACGAATGTGGTGGCCAAACCCATCCCCATACCGTTGAACGAACTCGAAGTGGTTCCGAGGGTGGGACACATCCCGAGCAGGAGGACGAGTGTAGGGTTCTCTTTGAGAAGACCGTTGGTAAAGATGTTGAGCTTACTCATATTGTACCTGATGATTTACTTGATGAGGTTTTCGCTTACGGCCTTTTGGTATGCGGCTTCAGCGTTATTGAGCGCGCCGAGGAATGCCCTACTCGAGATCGTCGCTGCCGTAATCGCGTCCACGCTGCCTCCGTCCTTCTTTACCCGAAGTTGCTCGAGAAGAGATAGACCAAGGACATTGGATCCGGTACCTTCTTTGCGGAAATGACCGTCCATCTCCGCCCCGAGCCCCGGTGTTTCGGATTGTTGGAGTACGGTGTAATTGATGATTGTACTCTTCACATCTATCCCGACAAGGATCCTAATGTCTCCGGAGAAACCGTCGTGCGAGAGACTTTCAATGGCTGCACCTACCGGCTCTCCGCCCTTCTTGGCAGGGTAGATGTTATACAGGTCACCATTCATCTCGACCTCCACTTTGTCGGCATACGGGTCATTGTCAAAAGGAGGCGTGACATTTTGAATGCCTTCGACAAGTGTCTTCTGGTTCCCTGCGGCAATGGTCTCTTTGGTGCTGTCGTTTACGAAAGCCAAAAGCGCTGCCGCCACCCCACAGATAAGCGTGAGGGAGATGAGCATATTTTTGAACGAGGAACTTAACTTCTGCATAATCTCTTACGAAACTTGGTCGAAAACTTATTTCTGCTTTTCTCCGCGGACTTGACCAAAGAGGTGAGGTCGGGAGAACCGGTTAATCATCGGCGTAAATGCATTCATCACAAGGATGGCAAAGGACATCCCCTCCGGATAGCTTCCGAAGAGACGGATAAGCATAGTCAAGAGTCCTATACATACGCCATAGAGGATCTGCCCCGACCTGGTCATAGGAGACGTGCTGTAGTCTGTGGCCATAAAGATGGCTCCGATTAGGAGACCACCGCTAAGAAGATGGTACATGGGGCTGACATACAGTGTGGGATTGACGAGATGCATCACACCGGCAAAGACGAAAACCGTCACAAGGATGGAAACGGGTATTTCCCAAGTAATCACTTTTCGAATGAGGAGGTAAATACCGCCCAAGATTAGAGCGACGGCAGAGACTTCGCCGAGCGAACCGCCTACTTGCCCCAAGAAAAGATCCCTTAGGGAACCGAGCGACTGCATCGGGAACTCCGGATTACCGCTTGCGATGCCCTTTATCGTTGCCAAAGGAGTGGCAGAGGAGACGGCATCCATAGAGGCAGTGGTAACCGCATTATGGGCACTCTCCATCACTTCCTTGACTCTCGGCCAGGTCGTCATCTGCTGAGGGAAGCTGACGAGGAGGAAGACGCGCCCCAGAATGGCGGGATTAAAGATATTGGCTCCGATGCCGCCAAAAGCCATCTTACCAATACCTATAGCTACAAGTGCACCGATGACCACAATCCACCAAGGGAGCTCGGACGGCAGATTGAGACCGAGGAGCAAACCGGTGATGATCGCTGAGCCGTCCGTGATACTCATCCCGTCCTGCCCCATCATAAAACGCCCGATAAGGAACTCGAAGGCTACACAGGAAGCGATGGAAATAAGGGAGAGAAAAAGAGCATTCCACCCGAAAAAGATCACGGAAGCAATGAGGGCGGGAATAAGCGCGAGCACCACGCGGTACATATTTTTCTCGATGCTGTCCCCGCTATGGATGTGGGGAGAGGGAGAAACCAATAATTTCTGATTCATCGTATTGTTTTGTATGACTACCTATTCGTTGGGATGAATGACTTCCTTCAGGATTTTCTTGAGCGGATGATACCCCCGACCACAGCCTTACCCTGACGGATTCGGTCGAGCAGTGGGCGGTTGGCGGGGCAAGTAAAGCTGCAACTGCCGCACTCTATGCAATCCATAATGTGGTTTTTCTCCAAAGTATCCCACTCTTTGTACACCGTATCCCGCATCAAGAATGCAGGGTTGAGCCCCATAGGGCAGACGTGTACGCACTTGGCGCAGCGTATGCAGTTGCGCATCGGCTTTCGCTTGGTCTCCTTGACACTGAGAGTAAGGATACCGCTTGTCCCCTTGGTCACCGGCACATCGGTAGTGACAAGTGCCTTGCCCATCATGGGACCACCGCTAATGACTTTGCCGGTGTTTTCCGGGAGACCACCGGCTGCCTCGATAAGTTTATCCGCGGAAGTACCGATGCGGACGAGGAAGTTGGACGGTGCTTTGATGTCCTTTCCGGTCACCGTAACCACTCTCTCAAAGAGCGGTTTATTTTTCATTACAGCCTCGTAGACGGCAAGGGTGGTGCCGACGTTTTGGACTACGGCGCCCACAGAGATGGGCAGCTGTCCGCTCTTTACCTGACGGCGCATCACTGCGTCGATGAGTTGTTTCTCACCCCCTTGCGGGTACCGCACTTTCAGCGGGATCACTTCGATGCCCGGGTAATTCTCCGCTATTTGGGTAAGGTTTTTTATCGCGTCCGGTTTATTTTCTTCCACTCCGATGACTGCTTTGGAGACTCCGAGTGCTTTCTTCAAAAGGGTGGCGCCGATGATGATCTCTTCGCCCCTTTCGAGCATTATCCGGTGGTCAGCCGTCAGGTAAGGCTCACACTCTACGCCGTTGATGATGACGAGTTCGGCCTTTGTGCCTTTTGGCGGCATCAGTTTCACCTGTGTCGGGAAGGTGGCTCCCCCCATGCCCACGATGCCAAGTTCTCCGATTTTCTTCACGATCTCTTCTGGAGAAAGAGCTGTCTCGCGCACGATCTCGGACGAGCGGTCGATACTCTCTTCCCAGGTATCCAGCCCGTCACTCTGTATGGTGACGACCGTCTTTTTGTATCCGCCGGCATCGACGACCTCTTCGGTTTTTTGGACCGTCCCGGAGATGGACGAGTGGATATTTGCCGAGACAAATCCTCCCGCCTTGGCAATCATGGTGCCGACTTTGACGAGGTCTCCTCTTTTGACCAAGACTTGAGCCGGTGCACCGATGTGTTGGGATATGGGGATATGTACAATGTCAGGCAACTCTGCCGGTGTGATGGGTACTCCGGCGGAAATCTTATTGGCAGAGGGATGAATGCCTCCAATCCTGAATGTGTGTGCCATTGAGATTATATACTAAGTTAGTGAAGTGTGTTACGTTCTCCGGTTTTGGTGTCCCTTCTCCTTCAGGCTTTCTCTATGGTGGTGGCGGTGTTGGAAGTTTCCGCCGTCACCGCCTTAGCTTTGAGAGGCGGGAAATTCAGGTCGTGGATGGCGCCTGTAGGACACACGGGGACGCACTTTCGGCAGAGACGGCACTTGCCGGAATCAATGAAAGCCAGGTTATTTTCCACAGTTATGGCATCGAACTTACACTCCTTGAGGCAAAGAGAGCAGCCTATACAGGAGACATTGCAGGCTTTGCGGGCGACAGCTCCCTTATCTTTATTGACGCAAGAGACGAAGACCCTCTTGCCCCCATTGCTCGTCTTGCCGACAGGTCCCTGTTTCCGGAGCTCTATAATCATCTTGGGACAAGCTTTGACGCACTTACCGCATGCGGTGCACTTCCATTCGTCTACTTCAGGCAGCCCCGTCAGGGGATTCATCCGGATGGCATCAAAGTCACAAACGAGGGTGCAATCCCCCATCCCGTAGCAGCCCCACTGGCATCCGGTCTCCCCTCCATAGAGCTGTGCCGCGATGGCACAAGACTTCACGCCGTCATAGTCATTTGTGCGGGGACGGTTTTCGCAAGACCCATTGCAACGCACCACTGCGATCTTGCGGTCGGCAGCTTCCACGGTTCTTCCCAAAATCTCGCCCACCTTGGACATCGTGTCGTTGCCACCCACCGTACAAAACAGTCCATCGAGTGTATCGGACTTCACGCAGGCCTCGGCAAATCCCTTGCATCCGGGGTATCCGCATCCGCCACAATTTGCCTGGGGCAGTACTTCGTTGACTTGATCGATGCGCGGGTCTTCTTCCACACGAAACTTTTTGGCCACCGAGTAGAGCAGCCCCGAAGAAACGGCTCCGACAACGGCGAGGAATGCGATGCTTTCAACCATATTGTCTGTATTGTGTTACGCTATGTTTTATTTTCATCAGCAAATCCTGTCGCCGTCTGAAGCGACAGAACTTATCTTGTAGTACAAAATTTTCTTTAACCTACTGCTCATCAACCTGAGTGCCAGCCCATAGAGCAAAAGGAACCCAATCAGGACTCCCGCAATGACGCCTTCCGAAGCTCCCGACCGTGAGAGGAAGACGGAAGCGCAGACAAGCACGACAAGGGGGATGATAAAGGCATACAGAGTGCCCTTAAGACGCAATCCCGGTGCTTCTTCAAGTGTGACGTTGTCTCCCGGACGCAGCCCGATCGGGAAATCATAGACGGTGACGATCCGGGCAGACTTGTCCTGCTTTTCATTATTTCCTTTTCCGGATGGATCTTTCTTCCCTGTGGACATACAGCTGTCGTAGAGTGCGCAAGCACCGCAAGCCTCCTCAGAGGCATCTGAGACGAGAACCTGTATTTCTTCGGGTGAAACGGACTGAATTACTCCGGTAAGCTGTGCCATTTGGCTCTATTGTGATTTTTATCGAAATCGAAGGAGATGAGGAAAGTAGTGCCTGACGGTGAGTGCCGCAGAAGACAGACCAATGTCCGAGATTGTTTAGCTCACACCCGAAAAAGTAATCATTTCCCACGACATTTATGCCTCCAAGGGAGCCTGACCCGGAGCCGACGCATTAGAAATATTTCAAGATTAGTGTTATAGGTAAAGCCCGGGAAGGGGACGGAATGAGGGTGTGCCGAATGCTGACTTTCGACACACCCTCCAAACGAAGTAAAATTGACGAGGTACGTACCGAGAAGATCTCCTTGGTCTGTATGACAATGGGACGAGGTACGAACCGGGAAGATTGCGAGATACGGGTCAAAAACAGCCCCGGGCATATTCTGTGATTCTTTGTCAACGCAGTTTCTTGATGCGTACGCCCTCCTGAGTGCCTATCGATTTCTCGAAGATCAGACGGCGCAAAGGCTTTTTATCCCTCCGTATTTTTTTGTATCTTGTGCATAACTAACCCATAGAGGGTGTATCAAAAGTGTTTTGCGGGACAAAACACTTTTGATACGCCTCCCCGTTAAAGAAACAAACGAAATGGAGACAGCACAAGAGAAACAAAAAATAGTCCTTCTCACCGGTGCCGGTGGCAACATCGGCAGAGAAGTCGTCAAAATATTGTTGCGTAGGAAAAGTGAGTACCTCATCCGGGTTTTTGACCTGCCTACACCCAAGAACCGGGAGTTCTTCTCCCGATATGAGGGACTGCTCGAGACCTATTACGGCGACATCACCAAAGAAGAGGATCTGATACTTGCCACGAAAGGTGTGGATTTCGTCATTCATATGGCATCCGTCATCCCTCCCTTGGCCGACGAAAAACCACTTCTTGTCGACCGAGTCAATGTCGGTGGCACACGCAAATTGATCCACGTCGTAGAGCAAAATTCCCCATCTGCTTTTTTTCTCTTCGCTTCGAGCGTGGCTGTCTATGGAGACAGATTCCTTGACCCGTTCATCAAAACCACAGACCCGCTCAGGCCTTCGGAAGGAGACCATTATGGAGAGGGGAAAGTCCTAATGGAAGACAGCATCCGAAAGAGCGCCCTTCAGTGGACCATCTTCCGGCTTAACGCGATTATGGGAGCCGGAAATCACGTAATGAGCGGGATTATGTTTAGGATGCCGTTGCAGCAACTGATGGAAATATGTACTCCGAGAGATACGGCTCGGGCATTTGTCAACGCGCTTGAACATCGCGAAGAGCTCACGGGGCGTGTTTTTAACCTCGGCGGAGGCGAAGCGTGTACGACGACTTACTC
Organism: Bacteroidales bacterium; assembly: GCA_004555765.1. Taxonomy (GTDB): domain Bacteria; phylum Bacteroidota; class Bacteroidia; order Bacteroidales; family Porphyromonadaceae; genus Porphyromonas_A. Next base: position 4,559 of record SFHG01000028.1, on the reverse strand, counting down.
GGACTTCTTGGAGAATAATTTCCGCATCTACGGTCTGGGAGAGTTCGACTTCCCGCTCCACGCCTTTGCGACCAAAAACTTCCACTGCGGGTTCTATGAGGACGGTCGGCTTCTGGAGGACATCCTGCACTTCCGCCGGGATACGCTCCAATCCTATTACAGACAGCTTGACCGTTCCATCTCTTGGGCGCAAAAGAAAGCAACCGAATTGATGGCACCCATAGTGAAAAGCTACCTTCTCCACCTCTCCGAACCCTACAAGGCTTGGACATCCGGAGACAAAGAGGTCATCGATCTCTATTTCCGTCGCTGAGATAGGACGGAAAAAGCATTTGAGAGACCCCGAACATACCAAAAAGAGAGACTCAGACAGAACCGTCCGAGTCTCTCTTTTGGTAAAAGTGGCCCCACTTGGGCTTGAACCAAGGACTCCCTGATTATGAGTCAGGTGCTCTAACCAACTGAGCTATAGGGCCGATCGAATGAGACCGATGCAGGTACACATCCTTTCGCGAACGCAAAGGTACCTATTCCTCGGGACTTATGCCACACTCCACCCCAAATTTTACGGTTGGGCACAATGTTGTCCTAAACGCTTGGAAGGAGGACAACATTGGTTGGGCACATTCCGGAGTCAAGAGCAGTCCGCAGTAAGGAGGTCGGAACCATATAGAAAAGCGGATGGGCAAGACCACGCAGCTGCGGGGTCAGGGTTAGGCTTCGCTCCAAGGGAAGAGGATGGACAAGAGGGCGTGCCGAATGTTGACTTTCGACACACCCTCATATGCAATATCGCGACCTTACGTGCGGTCTTCGCAGAGGGGCACGCCCTGTGGCACCTCCTTCCGCGACTACTGCGCAGGGCACGAACTTTGGCACCTTCCTCTCGCGACCGCTGCGCAGAGCCTACTTGCGTGACACTATAATTGAGAGAGGATTACCAAGAGTGAGGGGTAGAGCCCATAAAGAAATCAAGCGTGCCACCTTGGGCGATTTCTTCAAAGTCAAGATAGCGTCTCGTAAGCTCGGTGCCGTTGAGCACCACTTTTTGGATGTAGATGTTCTCGGGGCTGTTGCCGTGGACGGTTATCTCGAAGACTCCGTCACGCACGCTCAGCCGCGCGCTGTCCACTATGGGAGAGCCGAAATAGTACCTTCCGCCGACAGGCTCTGGCTGATAAAAGCCGAGTGCGGAGAGGATGTACCACGCACTCATCTGCCCTACGTCTTCGTTACCCGCGATGCCGTCGGGTGCGTCGTGGTAGAGTTCGGTGAGGACTTTTCGGATGAGAGGAGCCGCTTTTTCCTGAGCGCCAAGCATACTGTAGAGATAAATGGTGGCGTGCCCCGGTTCGTTGCCGTGGGCGTACTGTCCGATCATACCGGAAATATCGGGAGAAGTATTTCCGCCCTCCACTTCCGTGGGTTGAACAAAGAGCCGGTCAAGCTTCCGGATAAAATCCTCTTCGGAGCCGAAGAGACCGGCAAGTCCCTTGACATCGTGGGGGACGAGGAACGTGTACTGCCAAGCGTTTCCCTCGCAGTAGTCATCGGCGCGATGCTCGGATCGGAAAGGACTGAAGGGTTCGCGCCAAGCACCCTTCGTGCTTTTGCCCCGCATAAAGCCTGTTTGGGGATCGAAGTACTGCTTATAGCTCTCGCTCCACTTCATAAAGTAGGTGTAGTCCTCCGTCTTACCGAGTTTCCGGGCTACCTGAGCCACGGACCAGTCGGCAAGGGCATACTCGAGGTCATAAGCGACACTCTCCAGCATCTTATCGAATGGAATATAGCCGTACTCCTTGCGGAAGTTCTGCCCGCGGTCGGGCATCAAGGCCGAGTTTTTGAGCGCCGTAAAGGCCCGCTCTTCGTCCGATACGTATCCCTTGAGAACCGCATCTGCCAAGACGGGGATGCCGGGATTGCCGACCATGGTGTTGGTCTCGTTGGCGTAGAAGTGCCAGACGGGCAGCTTGCCCTGTTCATCGTAGATATTCATCAGGGTACCCGCCACTTCCTTTTCGACATCGGGGTGGATGAGCGTCATCAGGGGCTGAGCCGCGCGGTACGTGTCCCAGAGGGAAAATGTGGTGCGTGTCGTAAAGCCCGGGTCGTCGTGCTTTCGAAGGTCTGCTCCCAGATAGGAACCGTCGAAATTGGAGTAGTCGCTCGGGGCGATCATCGTGTGGTAGAGTGCCGTGTAGAAAGTGCGAAGGACGGCAGTATCGGAGCTTTCGATTTCGGCTCTTCGGAGCATCTTCTTCCACTTCTCGGATGCTTCCCGATGTACCGCTTCAAAGTTCCACTCGGGCATCTCTGCGTCCATATTGGCACGTGCTTCCGCCATGCCTGTGGGGGAGAGCGCCACTTTCACCAAAATAGGCTCTGCCGTCGGGGCAAAATCGGCCCGTGCGAAGAGGTTTTGTGTCGTAGCCGAGTCTCCATCCAGCTTTACATCATCCGAAGAGGCAAAAGAGAGCGCAGTCATCGGTTGGGAAAACTCGACGGAAAAGTAGACCCTCTGGTCTTTCGCCCACCCTGTGCTGTATCGGTACCCTTCGAGACGGGTATCGCTCACTTTCTTAATAGAGCCCACCACGGGATCATCCCAGTTGCCGCCGTTCACGAGGTCAAAGATGATGCCGGGATTTTGATCCTCGGGGAAAGTATACTTGTGGAGCCCTACCCTGCTCGTCGCCGTAAGCTCCACGTCGACGTTGTACCTTAGAAGCCTCGTGGCATAGTAACCCGGCTCTACCTTCTCTGCCGTTCGATCCGAGTAACTCCACTTGCCGCTCCCGGGGTCGTCCTCGGTACCTCTGTCGTAGGGGACATCCCCCACGACCGGCATCACGGTCACATCCAGAAGGTCCCCAATGCCGGTACCGGAGAAATGGGTGTGAGAGAATCCGATGATTGTACTGTCGGAAATATGGTATCCACTGCACCAGTCCCAACCCTCGGGGATACTCGTGGGACCGAGCTGCACCATCCCGAAAGGCACGCTTGCTCCGACAAATACGTGCCCGTGTCCACCGCTGCCTATCCACGGATCGACGTACCGGAGGAGATCTTTCTCGACCACGGCACCGCCGTCAGACTTACTGCAACCGACCAAAAGCGCGAGACTGAGCGCAAAAATGGGGAAAAACTTATATCTCATAATTTTAATAGCTTACTTACTGAATACACCTATACGCACAAACAGACGGGAACGAGATACAGACCAAAAACTTTTCCTACGCCCGTGCGAGGTAATTGCCCCGACCGTACTTAGAAGAACTTCTTGGTCTGTATCTCGTAAGGTCTCTATTTTGAGCCAAAAGCCAAAGCAATCACTCCCACTCAATCGTCGCAGGCGGTTTGGAAGAAATGTCGTAGACTACGCGATTGATGCCGGGAACCTTGTTGATGATTTCGCTCGACACTTGAGCCAGGAACTCATACGGCAGGTGCACCCAGTCGGCCGTCATCGCGTCACGGGAGCTGACGGCTCTCAGAGCCACGACTTGGTCGTAAGTGCGCTCATCACCCATCACGCCCACGGAGTAGACGGGCAGAAGAATCGCTCCTGCCTGCCAAACACTCTCATAGAGTTTCCACTTGCGGAGCATGGAGGTGAAGATATGATCTGCCTCTTGCAGCTTGGCTACTTTCTCGGGCGTCACTTCGCCAAGCACACGGATGCCGAGACCGGGACCGGGGAAGGGGTGACGATACACCATACTGTGGGGCATACCGAGCTGGAGTCCTACCCTGCGGACTTCGTCCTTGAAAAGCAGACGAAGCGGCTCCACAAGTTTGAGCTTCATCTCCTTGGGGAGGCCGCCCACATTGTGGTGGCTCTTGATGACCATGCCGGTGATGGAGAGGCTCTCGATGACATCGGGATAAATGGTTCCCTGTGCAAGCCACTTGACGTCTTTGATCTTGGCGGCCTCACGGTCGAAGACCTCAATGAATCCTTTACCGATTATCTTGCGTTTCTGCTCCGGATCCGTTACTCCCTTGAGGTTGGAGAAGAAGTAGTCCTTGGCATTCACGCCGATGACATTCAGCCCGAGCTCACGATACATCGCAAGGACGTCCTCAAACTCGTTTTTCCTCAAAAGACCGTGATCCACGAAGATACAGGTCAGACGGTCGCCGATGGCTTTATTGAGGAGCGCGGCCGCCACACTCGAGTCGACGCCTCCGGAGAGTGCGAGGATGACTTTGTCGTCACCCAATTGCTCTTTGAGGGCGTTCACGGTCATATCCACGAAGGAAGCCGTATTCCAGTTTTCGCTTGTGTCGCAGATGAAGAGGAAGTTCTTTAGGAGGGTGTTCCCTTCCTCGGAGTGCTGCACTTCGGGGTGGAACTGCACGCCCCAAACTTTCTTGTCCTTAGAGCGGTAAATCGCCGTCGGGATGTCGCTCGTCTTGGCGATGGTCTCAAAGCCGGGTGCAAGCTCGATGATCGTATCGGAGTGGCTCATCCACGCCTGGGATCCTTCGCTCATACCGCGTACCAAATCGTCATCGGGGTTGAGGAAAGAGAGGTGGGTCCGACCGTATTC
>SFHG01000027.1 GCA_004555765.1 Bacteroidales bacterium | reverse complement strand
TGCCGTAGGCATCGCAAGGGAGTAGCCCGGGGTTAAGACCTCGTTAGAGGTCGACACCCCGGGTAAAAGAGGGGCATATATTATTTGTGCGACCCCCATAGGGGTCGAAGATTAAAGAAACGGGTCATTCTTCCCCGCACGTCGACCGCTCTGCGGTCTTCGTACGAGGCTACTTCCTCTCGACCGCTGACGCGGTCTCTTGCCCCTACGGGGCGGTCGTCTTGACCTCTCTCGACCGCTCTGCGGTCTTTTGCCCCTATCGGGGCGATCGTCTTGACCTCTCTTCCCCGGGGTTAAGACCCCTACGGGGTCTTAACCCCGGGCTACCAAGATTTGACCGCTCTGCGGTCTTTTGCCCCTATCGGGGCGATCGTCTTGACCTCTTACGACCGCTGACGCGGTCTTTTGCCCCTATCGGGGCGGGATTCGGATGGGAGGAGAATTTGGTACGTACCAAGGAGCTTGTCCGGTACAGACCGAAGTCGGGACCCGGTACGGGTCGAATTTTGTCTCCCGGTCTGTACCATTTTCCGCTAATGAGCCGTGCAAAGGTTTCAAGACGGGACATTTCCCCGCACACCGTTTCCGGGAGCTGTTTCCTGCCCCCAAAGGGGTGGAACCGGATCCCTCTCTGCCGGTGCTCCTTCGGAAACCGCATTTTCCCACAGTCCCTATTTTCGGTAAATTTGCGCTAAAAGAAATAGGAGTCCATGATAAAGACAGTATTCACAGACCTCGATGACACGCTCTGGGACACCAAAGCGAACAACAAGGATGCGATGCACGAACTCTTTGAGATAAAGGGTTGGGCGGACAGGCTCGGAAACTTCGAGCCGTGGTACGCGGCATACGCGGCACATAACGACCACCTGTGGGACGAGTACCGGAAGGGCACGGTCACGAAGCCCGAGCTGATCCTAAGGCGTCTCCGCGAGCCCCTGGAACCCGGTCTCGGCACGATGAGCGACGACGAGCTTCTCGGTCTGAACGACCTCTTTCTCGACCTTGTAGGGCAAAAAGACAAAGTAGTGGAAGGGGCAAAAGAGATGCTCCGGGAGCTGAAAAAAGACTACAAAATCGTCGTCCTCTCCAACGGATTCAGAGAGGTACAGACGAATAAAATAAAGAGTGCCGGCTTAATGGAGTACTTCGACCTCATCGTCCTGAGCGAGGACGCGGGGGTTAATAAGCCCCACAAAGGAATCTTTGACTACGCGTTTCTTCTGAGCGGTGCCCGTCCCTCCGAGTCCGTAATGGTGGGGGACAGTTGGGCTGCAGACATTGAGGGCGCACTCACAGCCGGCATCCCGGCCGTCTGGTACAATCCGGACGGGGAAAAAGCCAAAAGGGGAAGCGAGTTTCTCAAGCCGGTATACGAGGTAAAGGAACTTGGAGAAGTGCCGCCACTGCTCCGCACACTTAACGCGTTCTTTTAATGGAAGAAATTCGGAACGTAATAGATGTCTCGGAGCTACCGGAGCTCTTGCATTGCGGTTTCTTCGGACACAAGTGGGGGAGAAACATAGGCAGATGGCTTCTCAAAGCCCTCGGAATAGAGGAGATCAATAACCTCGTCCGGCGACACGGCGCGCTCAGCGGTGCAGATTTCGCTTCGGCGGTACTCGAAGATCCCGCCGTGCAGATACGTTACGACATCGAGGGAGAAGCCAACTTGAGGCGTATGGCGGAGGAAGAGAGCTTCATCACCGTAAGCAATCACCCCTTCGGCGGTCTGGACGGCCTTCTGCTCGTCTCGATAATCGGCGCAGTACGCAAAGACTTCAAGGTCGTGGTCAACGACATCCTGGATCGCGTCCAACCGCTCCGCGACAGCTGGATCTCCGTAAGCCCTTCCCGCTCCATAAATCATGAGGCCGGGAGAAACATCTCACCCATCATCGAAGTCGCCCGTCGGATAAAAGGGGGACATCCCGTGGGGTTCTTTCCCTCCGGGACAGTGGCCAAGTACCACATCGGAAAAGGGAAACCCATCGAGCGAAGCTGGTCTGAGAGCTCGATGCGGATCTTTAGGGCTTTGCAGGTTCCGGTGTATCCCGTGGCCTTTTCGGGGCGTAACTCGATTCCTTTCTACATCTTACAGACCGTAGCGGACACCCTCCACGGGCTCAGACTTCCGGCCGAGATCCTGAATAAAAAAGGACAGGTGATACACGTCACGATAGGAGAGCCGCTTACGGGCAAAGACTTCGAGGGAGAGTCCTCCCTCTCCGAAATCGCGGCACGCCTCAGATCCCACACTCTGGAATTAGTCAGACGCTGAGGAGCTGTCGCGCGGCAGAGCCTAAAATCGTCCTTTTCTGCGGGGCTTCTCGCGACCTTTGCGGTCGGGCTTTCGGGCTCCTTTACGTCCTTTCTTGGAGAAATCCTCAACGACGACTTCATCATCCCGAACCTGCTTCACCGTAACCTTTTGCCCATTGATGTCGTACGCGCCGAGTGCGTCGACGACCTCCTCCACGTCCTCCGGTTTTACCCCGAAAACTGTACGCCGGTCTTGTATGACGATCTTGCCCACTTCCACGAAGTGACCGAGTGAGCGATTAAGGATCTCGATGAGGGTATTGGGGTAGATACGGTCTTTTCGACCAAAGTTGATTTGCAGCCGGGCAAAGCCGTCTGCCCCACCCTTATGGCGCTCGGTCTTCTCCCTTTTCTGCCTGGGACTGATCTCCTCGATGGGCACCGCCCGCTCGTAGTAGTGGAGAAGCTCGGACATCTGAGTGTAAAGAAAACGGGACAGAAGCTCTTCCCGATCCAACCAGGAAAGCCTTTTGGAGACGACGGACAAGAGCGGGGCGACGACCGTCTCAACGGGGACGGTATTCTCGATCTCGTCAACCATCTTGAAGATCTGTTTCTCGCAGATCTCGGCTCCGGTCGGCAGTTTGCGGTACTCGAATTCGATCCCGACAGTCTTTTCGATGAGACGGAGACGCGATTGCTCCCGCACGTGGCAGATGGCTATCGAAAGACCGCTCTTCCCCGCCCTCGCCGTGCGCCCGCTTCGGTGCGTGTAGATCTCGGCGTCCTCCGGCAGAGCATAATGGATGACGTGGGTGAGGTTTTGGACATCAAGTCCTCTTGCTGCCACATCGGTAGCTACAAGAAGCTGAATGCCCCTGTGGCGGAACTTTTGCATCACATACTCCCGCTGCGACTGGCTCAAGTCCCCGTGGAGTGCGTCGGCGTTATATCCGTCTTGAATCAATAGATCGGCGACCTCCCCGGTGTCCTTTCGGGTGCGGCAGAAGATGATCCCGTAGATGTCGGGATAGTAGTCGCAGATGCGCTTCAGGGCAAGATATTTGTCCTTGGCGGGTACGAGGAAGTATTGGTGCCGGATATTCTCGTTCGTGGAATTGCGACTCCCTATCGTGATCTCCTCCGGGTCGTGAAGATATTGCTCCGAGATGGACCTAATCTCCGCGGGCATCGTGGCCGAGAAAAGCATCAGATGCCTCTCGGACGGCACTTCGGACAGGATCGCCTTGAGATCCTCCTGGAAACCCATGTCGAGCATTTGGTCCGCCTCGTCGAGGACGACCTCCGTAACCGTGGAGAGCTTTACAGCACCCCGGCGCATCAGATCCAAGAGACGTCCCGGTGTGGCTACGAGGATATGGGTGCCTTTTTGGATCTTACGGATCTGCTCCTCTATGTTCGCCCCGCCGTACACGGCGGTGATCATCACCTCGGGGAGATACTTGGCGTACTGAATAAGGTCGCGCGAGATCTGGACGCAGAGTTCACGGGTAGGAGAGAGGATCAGTGCCTGTGGGAAGCTCTCACCGGGGTTGATATTTTGGATCAGGGGCAACCCGAAAGCAGCCGTCTTTCCTGTGCCGGTCTGAGCCAGCGCTATGATGTCTTTTCTTTCGCCGAGAAGCAGAGGGATGACGGCTTCCTGCACCGGCATAGGGTGCGAAAAGTCCATGTCCCTGACAGCTTCCTCGAGTGGCTTAATGAGGCCGAGGTCTTCGAATGTCATAATGAGGTCTCTAAAACAATGTGATCCACCGGAGCCTGTGACAAGTGGGGACTTTTGGCGAAGCGGGAGACCATTTCGCCGAACTTTGCGTCGCTCTCTGTGGTAAGTAATCGACACGTTCCACCTCGTGAGAGACGCGACTCCATCTCGGGGTGACGTCTCAGATAGTCTTGTGTCGCGTTATTCATGATACGGCTCTGCCCGAGGATCTTGATGTGATCGGGGACAAACTTCCGGATTACGGGCAAGAGCAGCGGGTAGTGTGTGCAGGCAAGCTGGATGGTGTCCATTTCGGGGTCTTTGGATAGGAGTGTCTTTACCTCCCGCTCCACGAAGAAATCCACCCCGGGATTACCTGTGTACTCGCCTTGCTCCACAAGAGGCACCCACATCGGTGCGGGATGCTGAGAGAGTTTGATTTCGGGGAAATACTCCGAGACCTCAATGCCGTACGTATTGCTCTCTACGGTCGCTTTGGTGGCCAGAAGCCCTACGTGCTTATTGCGTGAAGCCTCCCCAAGGACTTCGACGGTGGGTCGGATGATGCCGAGGACACGGCGCGAGGGATCTTCGCTCTTCGGAAGGTCGATCTGCTGTATGCTCCTCAAAGCCCTTGCCGAGGCCGTATTGCACGCCAAGAGCACCAACGGGCAGCCTTTGGAGAAGAGATAGTTCACCGCCTGGCGCGTGTACCGGTAGATCGTCTCAAATGAGTGCTGCCCGTAAGGAGAGCGTGCATTATCTCCGAGGTAGAGGTAGTCGTACTCCGGAAAGGCTTCCAACAGACCTTCGAGGATCGTCAGACCACCATACCCGGAGTCAAAAACCCCTATCGGAGCAGAAAAAGAACCCGGATTCTTCATCAATCAGTGAGAACCTTCACGTCCCTTCCAAACGGAGAAAAAGAGATGCCTACCATATGAAAGTGCATCTTGCCCCACGGTATGCCGATAATCGTTATGCAGAGCAAAAGCCCGAATACGATGTGGGTAAGCGCTATCTCCCACCCGAAGAAAAGGATCCAAATCACATTACCCACACAGCCGATCGCACCTCCTCTCGCGTCCGAAATATCCGACCCGAAGGGGAACAGAGCCACGAGTGCGAGCTTAAAAGCCTGCAGACCGAAAGGGATGCCAATGATCGTCAAGCACCAGACGGCACCCGATACGGCGTAACCGAACGCCACAGGCAGACCGCCGAAGATCCACCATACCACAGTTTTGAAAAGATTCCAAAGCGTCATAATTTATTTCCTTGTCCAAATGGTGAATGAATACGGGTATTTGTTCTTCTCATCGGCCTCGTGGTGCTCTTTGCTTTGCAAGATCCAGAGGTCGGGGTCGATTTCGGGGAAAAACGTGTCTGCGCCCGGGAAATCGTTGCCCTCCACTATCGTGAGGTAGAGTTTGTCCGCAAGGTGCAGGCTCTGGCTGAAGATCTGGGCCCCGCCGATGACAAACACCTCACCGGCTCCCTCCGCCTCCTTAAGCGCATCTTCGATGGATGACACAACAGAGACACCGTCCGGGACCTTATAGTTCGCGTTTCTCGTGACGACGATATTCTTCCGCCCGGGCAGTGGTCCCTTGGGAAAAGATTCGAAAGTCTTTCGTCCCATAATTATGGGGTGTCCCATCGTCACCTCCTTAAAGTGCTTGAGGTCGGCTTTCATCTCCATCTTCCACGGCATATCGCCCTTGAATCCTATGGCTCTCCGGCGCGTCATGGCCACTATGATGCTCACACTCGGTTTCATACGGCTACTTCTCCTTTTATCGTGGGCCAAGGGTCATACCCCTCAAGCTTGAAATCTTCGTACACAAAGTCCTCGAGATTTTTTACCTCGGGATTAAGGATCATTTGGGGCAAAGGTCTCGGTTCGCGCGACAGCTGGAGCTTGGCCTGCTCAAGGTGATTGAGGTAAAGGTGCGTGTCCCCCGTAGTGTGCACAAACGTCCCCGGCTCCAAGCCGGTCACCTGAGCCACCATCATCGCCAGGAGTGCGTAGCTTGCGATATTGAAAGGCACTCCGAGGAAGAGGTCTGCACTGCGCTGGTAGAGTTGGAGGGAAAGCTTGCCGTCAGCGACGTAAAATTGGAAGAGCGTATGGCAGGGCGGCAGGTGCATCTCTGCGATCTCACCTACGTTCCAGGAGCTGACGATGATCCGCCGGCTGTCCGGGTTCTCTTTGATCGTATTCACAGCCTCCTGCAGCTGGTCGTGCGCGATGCCGTCTTTGCCCATCCAATGGCGCCACTGTGTACCGTAGATCGGTCCCAAGTCCCCGTTCTCGTCCGCCCATTCGTTCCAGATGCGTACACCGTGGTCTTGGAGATACTTTACATTCGTATCCCCTTTTATGAACCACAGGAGTTCATAAATGATGCTTTTGAGGTGCAGCTTCTTCGTCGTCACAAGCGGGAAACCCTCCGAAAGGTCATACCGCATCTGGTGGCCGAAGGAACTGAGCGTCCCCACGCCCGTCCTATCCCCTTTCTTGATGCCGTGCTCCAAGGTATAGCGGAGCAGGTCTAAGTATTGTTTCATCTTTCAGTCTTTCGTTGCGTAGTCATCGGGACGGATGGGTGTCGTCCCGCCCGATCGTCCCACGAGGGACAGCCCTTCGGAGGTCTCGGTGGTAAATCCTATGGCCGTCACTCCGGTCAATGCGTCAATTCGCTCTTTGTCGGTCAAAGGGACGGTAAAAAGGAACTGATAGTCCTCACCGCCGTGCATAGCCGCAAGAGACGGGTCAAGTCCGAAATCCTCCGACATACGGACGGTCTGGAAGTCGATGGGGAGCGATTTCTCGTAAATGCGGCAGCCGACTCCGGAGATCCGGGACATACGGACAAGTGCATCCGAGAGTCCGGATCTAAGCACGGACAAAAAAGTAAGATGCACCCGACTTTCCCCGAGAGCCTCCAAAACGGGTACCGGCAACACCGGCTTAAGCTGTCTCTCCAGGAGATACTCCCTACCTCCGAAGTCGGGATGGAAGTCTATCGTGGCGTCAAACGCTTTTTTCTCCCGCACCATCAGTTGCAAGCCCATATAGGCGGCGCCGAGATCTCCGGTGACGCAAATGAGCTCTCCCGGATCTGCCTGTTGTCCGGTGGTACCGTAAGCACTCTCACCGAATGAGGTGGCGCTTATCGCAAATCCCGTGAGCGAAGAAGTGAGGTCAAAGAAGCTCAAGTCGACTCCATAGAAACGGCAGGCCTCGGACACGCCCCGCATAAAAAACTCGACATCTTCGACTTGGAAGCGTTGCGAAATCCCCAACACAAGTGAGAGATGATCCGGCTTCCCTCCGCTGCCGTAAATACCTGCCACAGCGGACGTGACGGTCTTGAAGCCGAGATAATTGAGCGGGAAATACACGAGATCGAAATCAACGCCCTCCATCAGTAGCACCGATGCCGAAAGCCCGCGACCTCCGAGAGACGATGCGACGCCGTAACCTCCAAAATCAGCGTGACCTCCGCCCTGCCCCTCTCCGAATAACTTGCTTATGCGTTCGACAAGCCCCTCTTTCCCTATCTCTTTTATCTCCATGCTTACCTTTTTGCTATTTCTCACACAAAGGTACCGAGAATTTGGGCGCAAAAGCCTGCTTACCCGGCTCCCGACGTAATTTCTCCCCCACACCCTTGCTTGAAACCCCTGGCGGTGTGGAAATCGGGCTGATTTTGGCACGTACCGAGACGGGTGTGCCGTACAGACCTACGGGAAATTTTTGCTCGGACTCTCCCCTCCTTTTATGTCCGTACCATTTTCCCCGGCCGCTCCCCTCCTCAATTCTCCAGGAGCCGAAGTTGGCAAGAAAGCCCGGATGGAGATCGATTTTGAGAGAAAGTGGCTGCGTCCGACCTAAAGACCGGACGCACTCCGCTTCGTTTTTGGGACACGCCAACCTCTTCGGGCTCAAAAGTAAGGAGGTGCCGGTATCAGAAACCCAAACGCTCCGTGATTTTAGAGACATCCTTCTGGAGCTTGAGATCAATGGAGAGCAAGTCCTCGATATTCTTGATCCCGTAGATTACCGTAGAGTGGTCTCTCTTCCCGAGGCTCGTACCGATTACCTTCAGAGGCGTATCGGTATATTTCTTGGACAAGTACATCACCAATTGGCGCGCTGTGGTGACGATGCGGGTTCTTTTACGGCCGGCGAGGTCTTCGGCGGAGACGTTATAGAAGTCGGTCACCACTTTAATAATATCCGACACCGTCACTTCCTTTTCCTCCAAACCCACCGTCTGTGTCATCACTTTTTTCGCAAGGTCGAGGTTCAGAGGCTGATTGCTGAAAAGCGAGTGCGCCATCAGCGAAGTGAGCGAACCCTCAATATCGCGGACATTATCCGGCGTGTGTTTGACGATGAAATCAAAGACGTCTTTCGGTAGCTTGATTCCCGCCTCCTCTACCTTTCTGGTCAATATCTGCTTGCGGAGCTGGACATCCGGGCGATTGATCTCCACGGTCAGTCCCCACCTGAGGCGCGTGAAGAGACGATCCTCCATCCCCTTGAGTTCGACAGGGGGACGGTCGCTTGTGATGACGATCTGCTTCCCGAGAAGTTTGAGGTGATTGAAGATTTGGAAAAAGGCATTCTGCGTGGCCACGGCCTCGCTCAGCTCTTGCACGTCGTCGAGAAGCAAGACGTCTATATTCTGGTAGTATCCGAAGAAATGATCCGTATTCTTGTCGACAATCGTAGCGGTGACGAACTGCCTTTTGAACGTCTGAGTAGGGACATACACCACCCTTGCGTCGGGGTTATCGGACATTATCTGATTCCCGATGGCATGCATCAAGTGGGTCTTGCCGACACCCGATGCACCGTGCACGAAAAGGGGGTTGAAGGCACTCTTCCCCGGCTCCCTTATGATCTCGCCCGCTGCCGCGTACGCCAGACGATTGCAATCACTCGGCAAGAAAGCATCAAGAGAGAGACGCGAATCAAGGTGGGTCTGAAAGACGGGCGCATCATTATCCTCTTCCTGTGTACTTCTCTTGCGGGACGCGCTTAACCGCTTTTGCTCCGGCGAAGGGACTTGGTACTTGAGCTGAATATCACGACCAAAAGCTTTGACCAGACCATTGGAGAGCACATCCAGATAGGTCTGCTCTATGGTCTTGTAGACATCGGAAGAGGGTACGCGTATCGTAAGGATGTTATTTTCCCAAGCAATAGGCATAATGGGAGCAAACCATTTCTGGTAGTCCTCTCCCTCCCGTGGCAGGTAACTCTGTACCACCTCAAGGAACGTATTCCACTTCGTGGATAATGGTGATGTCATACTGTCAATCTACTCTTTAATGAAAGCGTTTTGGCGCTTTTACCTTTTTATGAGCCTTCCCTTTCTGTGGTCTCGTAATGTAAGCCGGAAAGGAAACGACCTTAACTACGTCGTAAGCCGGACCGAAGAGGAGGTAAGAAAAGGGCTCCGTAAGTCCGGAACCCAATCAAAGGAGCAATCTTCCGCCTGTCCGTGGTGCAAAGGTTACCAAACAAAGTGAAAGAAAAAAATGCGTTCACTCTTGTTTTTGTCGATGTGCGTAAGGTACAACGAATTAGCCCTAACCGGCTATGAATCACACCTTAGAGGAAGAAACAAAAATGTAACACGTTAGGAAACAGAAGGTTCACACAGCAAGCCTTTATTTGTTAAAGATACAAAAATATTATCATCGGAGAAGGTCTTGCGGAGATTTCGCTTCATTCATCCCAAGCGGGCAATCCCTAAGTACAAAAGTTTCCCGGACAGAAATCAGCCCTCTTCCTATATCTTACGAAGAAAGATTCAGAGCTGTATGTAGGCGGTTCAGACCTACAGACCAAAAAAACTTTTTTGCCCGTACCAAGGCAAAGACTTCGGTCTGTATCTCGACTTCGCAAGACACAGACCAAAATACAAATGACTCAAAACGAAAGACGCCGCAGATATTTGCCCTTGGGGGGACAACGATCTGCGGCGTAAATCCAAGGAAAAGTCTCTTCCTTTATAGAAAAGGAAATTGAGGCTTAATCTTGGTTGAGGTTAACGCGCTTGAAAGCGGTAACGGTGAGGGTCTTGCTTTCGCCCTTAAGCACCTCTGCCACGCTCTTCTTGCCGTCGAGGATAGAGGCCTGCTTCAGGAGCGTGAACTCCTCATAGAACTTATTGAGGGAACCCTCTGCGATGCGATCCAGAAGATTCTCGGGCTTACCTGCCTGACGTGCTTTATCCTTGGCGATTTCGAGCTCTCTTGTCTTGATCTCCTCGGGGACACCGCTTTCGTCTACCGAAACGGGGTTCATGGAAGCAACCTGCATCGCGATTTCCTTGCCCATTTCTTCGGAAGGCTTTTCGTTGAAACCGACAATGGCGGCAAGCATGTTACCGGGGTGCATATAAAGCGTTACTGCAGGAGCTTCGACCACTTCGTAGGCACCGAGTTCCATCTTCTCTCCCGTCACACCGGAGCGGAGACTGATGATCTCTTCCACAGTTTCGCCGGTAGGCAGTTTTTCGGCAAGGAGTGCCTCCTTATTTGCGACCTTCTTAGCGAGAGCGAGGTCAAGGATGCTTTGGGTCATTGCCACAAAGTCGGCATTTTTGGCCACGAAGTCCGTTTCGCAGTTAACTGCGACGATAGCCGCGAAGCCTTCAGCTCTCCCTGCGAGTACACAGCCTTGCTCGGCTGCGCGTTCGGAGCGCTTTGCGGCAATGGCGAGACCGCGTTTGCGGATCAGTTCGACTGCTTTCTCGTGATCGCCGTTAGCTTCTTCGAGTGCTTTTTTTACGTCCATCATACCCGCACCGGTGAGGGTGCGCAGAGCCTTGATGTCTTCCATGGAGATAGCCATAATGTAGTATCTTCTTTATGAGGATTTAAGTGATAAATGTTCGGAGTGTTCGGCATTAGGCGGCAAATGCTTCGCCTAAGCCATATAAGAGACAAAGGGAGGGAGCATCGCTCACTCCCTTTGCCGGATAGGTTCAGTAGCCCGGAAGGCTTATTCTTCGGCAGCGGCTTCTTTAGTCTCGGAAGCCTTCTCGTCACTAACAGGCGCGGTAGCCGCAGCGTCATCTGCAGAAGGGGTTTCCTCGCTGTCGGAAGCACGGCGGATACGCTGGCGGACACCTCTGCGACGACGTCCGGTGTTTTCGCCACCCTCTTCGCCGTTTTCGATATCCTTGTCTTCGTCCTGCTTCTGGATCTTGCGTTCCTGCAGACCTTCCTTGATGGCGTCACATACTGCGGAGAGAATGATTCTCACGCCATCAACGGATGCGTCATTTGCGGGAATCACGTAGTCGATGCCTTTGGGACTGGAGTTGGTGTCCACGATGGCAAAGACGGGGATTCCGAGGCGCTGAGCTTCCTTGACCGCGATATGCTCTTTCATCACGTCCACTACGAAGACAGCTTGGGGAAGCGACTTCATATTGGCGATGGAGCCGAAGTTGAGTTCGAGCTTTTCTCTCTGACGCGTAATCTGGAGCTTTTCTCTCTTGGAGAGGTTTTCGAAAGTACCGTCAGACATCATCCTGTCGATGTTGCCCATCTTATTTACGGTCTTACGAATCGTCGGGAAGTTGGTCAACATACCACCCGGCCAGCGCTCTACCACGTAGGGCATCTGGGCGTCTTTGGCAAGCTCGGCGATGCTCTCCTGAGCCTGCTGCTTTGTCCCTACGAAGAGGATGGTTTTGCCCTCTGCAGCCAGAGTTTTGAGGGCTTCGGCAGCTTCATCGATCTTGGCAACCGTCTTGTGGAGGTCGATGATATGGATGCCGTTACGCTCCATGAAGATATAAGGAGCCATTGCAGGGTTCCACTTGCGGGTAAGGTGTCCGAAGTGTGCGCCTGCTTCAAGGAGTTCGTCAAATGTGACTCTTGACATAATATTTTCTGTTTGTCTGGATTTGTCGTTTACGCACTCTTGTCAAAAGCAGTGCAAGAAAAGTGTCTTTTTTCTTTGATCCGTTCACTCTCCCAACCCCGGCGTACACGTTTGGACGCTTTTTTCGGTAGGGGGCAGTTACTTATGATGCCCCATCCGAGAGGTTTAGATGCTAAACGATACTCGTGAGATGCAGTATCCGAAGCGACCGGGGTATTAGCGCTTGGAGAACTGGAATCTCTTGCGAGCCTTGGGCTGACCGGGCTTCTTACGCTCAACGACACGCGGGTCGCGGGTCATAAAGCCTTCGGCACGGAGGACAGGCTTGTCTTCGGGGTTGATTTTCACGAGTGCACGAGCGATACCGAGGCGGATTGCTTCGCTCTGTCCCGTATAACCACCGCCATCCACATTGATGTTGATGTCGTAGCGGTCTTCCACCTGAAGCTTAGCAAGCGGCTGACGCACTACATACTGAAGCAGGGGGTTGGGGAAGAAGTCGTTGATATCTTTCTTATTGATAGTGATTTTGCCGGAGCCTTCTTTCACGTAAACGCGAGCGACAGCAGCTTTTCTTCTACCAAGTGCATTGATTACTTCCATGGTGTCTCTTTACTTTTACTTAGTCTTTACTTCAACGAGGCGGGGTTGCTGAGCTTCATGCTTGTGCTCGGGACCTTCGTAGACATAGAGGTTATTGATCAACTTGTCTCCAAGACGATTCTTGGGAAGCATACCTTTAACGGAGCGACGGAAAAGCTCGGCATAGCCGCGTTTTTCGATCACGTCCTTGGGGCTGAAAGTTTTGAGACCGCCGGGATAGCCGGAGAAGCGGGTGTATTCTCTCTCGGTCATTTTGTCGCCGGAGAGGAGCGCCTTCTCTGCGTTAATGACAATGACATTGTCACCGCAGTCCACGTGAGGCGTAAAGTTGGGCTTATTCTTGCCGCGCAGCATCATCGCGATCTGGCTGCAAAGACGTCCCATAGACTGGCCGGCAGCATCTACTACCACCCACTCTTTGGTCACGGTTGCCTTATTTGCAGAAATGGTCTTATAGCTTAAAGTATCCATTTTCTTTTTGTTAGGGGGATGTTACTTTTAATTAATTATGTCACATACAAGCATATACCGAGACACAAGCTTTTGCTTCAAAATGGGAGCCAACTTACCTTTGGTGCTAATCAAATCTCTGACCCTCTTTTCCTCGTCTGATGGAGAGCTCGAAGCCCGGATTAACTTCTTGCCTTCCCGAGTACAGTGAGAGGGGGTGCGCTCCTTATGCCGCAAGTATCTCTGTACAATCTTGATAATAATCTGGCTCGCAAAGATACCCATTTCTCTCCGAATGACAAAGTCTGTACCAAACCCATCTTCTTCCGGATCCGGAACCAACTTTTGGTACGTACCGGGACGATCTCCCCGATCCGTATAAAAAAGAAAAAAGATACAGACCGAGGAAATTGTCTCGGTCTGTATCTCGCGACAGCCTCCAAAAGAGACTTTATTCAACGATGGGTAATCTTCCTTCCGTAACCCCTTCCCCGGGGCAGCCACAGCCGCCAAAAGACACAAAGAGCGCCGCTCCCGAACACGGAGCGGCACGAGACCCGACGCACTTCATTTGGCAGAGCGGAAAATTCTTGGTACCTTTGTCGAACCTTAACAGAGAGGACACACCTCGGTACCTTAGCAAAGTGGCTATGCACCGGACTGCAAATCCGTTCACGGCGGTTCGATTCCGCCAGGTACCTCCCCGAAAAGAAACGCCGCGCTTGGAAATTCCCAAGCGCGGCGTTTCTTATGATCTGTTTACTCCGCTTTCGTGCCGAAAGGGAAATAGGGCGCCAATTCCACAGGAAGCCGCCCTTGGAAAGGCGCTGCTCCGGTCAAAGCTGCCCCCATGGCCCGCTGAGCCATTATCGAACTGTCGTATCCGTAAGCCACCGCGGCAGCATCTCCGAGCACCTCGCCAAACTTAAGCGATGTGTAGGGCGTAGTCATAAAAACAAGGACAAGCTTGGATCTTTTGGCAAGCTTGGAGAAAGCGACGGGATCCGGCTGTACGGAAGCACTTGTCACCGCCACAATAACGGTCTGTCCGTTTCCGTATCTTCCGAGGACACGTTGCTGCTCGGCGCTTGATGCACCCGTCCCCATATTGGTAATGGAGATGCCGTCACTCATCTGCCCCGTAATGGCGCCGGCCAGAGTAGAGCCGTAGCGCAGAAAAGCGGCGCCTGCGGTCTTGAGGGGGAGGACTCCGTCTTCATTCTTCGCCAAAGTCATCGCTTTTGCGTAGATCTCCCTCATCAGAGCCTCGCCCTCTTGGTTATTCAGATCCCTATTGAGATTCTTTCCGGATAGGAAGTCCGGTCTGGCAAGCTCCAGAAGGTATTTGTACTTAAGTATTTTATGCACGCGTCGATCGACTTCGGGCTGTTGGATCTCGCCACTCTTGAGCGCCGCTTCCAGCTCCCTGAGCATCCCGAAAGGATCACTCGGAGCCAACAGGATGTCGCTGCCTGCCTTGAAAACTTCCACCCCTACCCTTCCGGATCCGGCGCCGGTCACTATGCCCTGCATACCCAAGCCGTCGGTAAAAATAAGCCCTGTGAAACCGAGATCTTTTTGCAGAAGGTCGGTAACCACCTCGGGACTGGCACTGGAGGCACGGGAGGATCCCGTACCGAGGGCGGGAATCGTCAAGTGTCCGACCATTACGCCGCCAAGCCCCGCCTTTACATACTCACGGAATGGGCGCAGCTCCAAGGCCTCAAGCTCTTTGCGGCTTTTGCTGATAACGGGGAGCGTTTTGTGCGAATCCTTGTCGGTATCGCCATGACCCGGGAAATGCTTCGCTGTCGAGAGGACTTTTTCGCGCTCAAGACCGCGCGCATAGGCGATGCCGAGCCGTGCCACGAGATCCGGATCACTCCCGTAGGCCCGTGTCCCGATGACGGGATTATTCGGATTATTATTCACGTCGATGACGGGAGCGAAGTTCACTCTGATGCCCAGCCTCTTGGCTTCTTGGGCAGTAGCACGTCCGTAGCGGTAGGCGAGGACTTCGTCATCCGCAGCCCCGAGTACGATGTTTCGCGGCCAACCGATGGTGCCGGACAGCCGCATCGACAGTCCCCACTCGCCGTCCATAGCCGTCAACATAGGCACTTCCGCCCACTCGAGCATCCGGTTCGTAAGGTAGCAGACATCTTCCGGTTTCCCTTTTTGCCACAAGACGCCGCCGAAGCGGGCTTCCTTTACCATTCTGTCCCACTGACGGAGATTATCGGCATCCCGCTTGGGATAAACCATTGGCATAATCAGCTGGGCCAACTTCTCCCCGCTCGAAAGCGTCATGAGAACCGAGTCGGCATAACGGTCTGCTTTCGCAGTGACCACACTGTCTCTCTCAAACGTAGTCCGGACAGAAACCGCAGCCGTATCTTGAGCGACAGAGAGCATCGGGATAGTAGAGAGGAGAGTGCAAAATATAGAGGACTTGAGCAGAAAGTATTCTTTGGGAAACATTCGGTCTTACGTATATATAATTATGGGGTAACACAAAAGAGAAAAGTGGAAAAACTTCCCCGGGGTTTATGGAGGGGAAACGCACTTGAAAAGCAACACGCCCCCCCTTCAAAAGCATCCGGACGCAAAGATACCCTTTTCCGAGACACGACTGACGCAGCAACCACTCGCGACCCGAACCTAATCTCACAAAAAGGCTGATTCCTATTTTTATACTTAGGGGAAATGGACCATAACGGTGAGGTTGTGACGGAGGGCTGCCATAGGCGAGGTGGGTGGGGAGGCGGCATTCTTCTTACTCGGTGCTTACGACAGTGTTTGGAAGGGGGTACAGACCGAAAAGTTTCTTTCGGGCCGTGTCTTTTGTCGAAATGGTACAGACCGGGGAAAACTTTTCGGTCTGTATCTCTTTTTGCCCGGCAAATACGGAGCCGGAGCACAGGACAACCCGCTCTTGCGTGACACTCTTCTGTAGCGTTGCTTTCGTGTTTCGGGCTTAGCCGTACTTCTTTGGGGATGCGCGCCCGAAAAGGCACCACCACCCACCGGATGCACGAGAGGGGCTGCAAAAAACCGCACAGGACGAAAGAAAAATGGTAAATTTGGACGCTTTTCAAAATTATTTATTAGCACACAGATGATGACTTACTTCCGGAGAACTTACTTTTTGCTCAAAGGCATTCCCATTGTCGCATTACTACTCTACGTGGCGCTCACGTTTGCCGCCTATGCTGCCACGGAACAGGGCGGCAGTAAGTTCATCTGGGCGCTTCCTTTCGGTTTTGGACTCTTGGCGTTAATCGCCGGAGAACCGGTTAGGAAGCACTTGGGCGTGACCTACAAGTGGCTCGCAGCCTACACAAGAAGTCTCGGGGCACTCTATGCCGTCACTGCTTTTGCTTTGGCTGTCGCTTGAGCCCCTCATCAAAAGATTATTTACCAGATCACCAAACCATATACCGCATGAAATCGATCCTCACAACCTTGGCAATAGGGAGTCTCGTTCTCTCCGTTTCCGGAATGGCGGGTTTCGGGTACGGGACACCCGTTTTCGCCGAAACCGCGCCGGGGACAAGCTTTGCCACCTCCGCCCAAAATCGGCTGACCGTATCCGGTACCGTAAAAGATGCCTCGGGACTACCTCTCCCCGGTGTCACCGTCCGGCTCAAGGAAACCAACCTCGGAACCATGACCGGCGCGGACGGGACGTTCAAACTGACCGTACCCCAAAGTATGACACAGGGGACACTCGTTTTCTCCTTCATCGGAATGAAAGAAAAAGAAGTCACGGTGAAGTTTTCGGGAAACACAGCTCCCGTAAATGTGGTTATGGAGGACAACATCGAACTGCTCGACGAAGTGGTTGTGACCGGCTATCAGACGATCTCCAAAGAGCGCGCCACGGGATCCTTTGCGATGCTCGACGGAGATAATCTGAAAGCCAAAGTGGCCAATAATCTTTTGCCACAACTGGAGGGGAAAGTCCCGGGACTCGTCATCAACAAGACCGGGAACCTCGCCATCCGCGGTCAGAGCACCCTGCAGGGAGTCACCTCTCCTCTGCTTGTGGTGGACGGGATGCCTTATGAGGGCAAACTCACCGACCTCAACCCCGCCCTCATCCAAGACGTGACCGTGCTCAAAGACGCCGCCGCCGCATCCATCTACGGGGCACGAGCCGCCAACGGCGTCATCGTCATCCGCACACTCGAGGGCGGAAAGAACCAAAAGACACGCGTGGCTTACCAAGGGAACCTCATTTTCTCCACCAAGCCCAACCTCAATGACCTCCACCTGATGGGGACAAGAGAGATGCTCGAGCTCAACAAATACGGCGTGCAGTTTGACCTCTCACCCTCAGATAAGATCAATCCGAGGAATTACTCCAATCCTTTCGATCTGATGCTTCTTCGGTACAGAGACAAAAAGGTAACCGAAACGGATTTGGATAAAGAAATTGACCGTCTCTCGGCATACAATAACTGGGAGGAACTGTCGGACTTCTATTACCGTCCTGCATTTAACCAACAACACACGCTCTCCGTCTCCGGTGGTGGGGATCGATACGGCTACGTGGCCAGCATAGACTACGAAAAGGATGCCCCTAATGACCGTTTCCAAAACGCTCATAACCTCGGCTTTTCGCTGCGCAACAACATCAAGTTTTTCGACTGGTTCAAAGCCGACGCCGGTCTCTACGGACAGTTTGACACCATGACCGATGACTTGGGCGTTTCCACACTCGAGTCAATGCTCCGACAAATACCTTCCTTCCAACCGTTAAGAGACCCGGAGACGGGAAAGCCCACCTACGTAGCGATGGACAATAAATCTCTCCATGAACTGAAAAGGTTGCAGGAAAAAGGGCTTCTTGACGAGTTTTACAGCCCCGTTTCAAACGCAGGGAAAGAGACCCGACTTTTCACCGGCGCCAACTACCGGGCAAATATCGGGCTCAACTTCGACCTCACCCATGGTCTGGATCTCGATCTGCGTTACCAAGGCGAATGGGAATACAATAAGACCAAAGACCTCTATGCCCAAGACTCTTGGCACGCAAAGAATATGATCAATAATGCCGCCACAATCGACCGCGAAACGGGAGAAATCACGTACAACGTCCCACTCGGCGGTCAGATGAGCCAAGGAAGAGACAATATGAGTGCGTATACCGTCAGAGCCCAAATGAACTACAGACTCGACACGGACAATCACTACATCACTGCCCTTGCCGGCGCCGAAGTCAGAGGCGTAAAGTACACCTCCCAGTACCAATACTTTATGGGTTACGATGACACGAGTCTCGGACACAAGAGCATCAATGCCGACGATCTCAATTACATCCAGGGGACGGAATCCAGGGAAGGGTTCTTCTCATGGGAATACACGAAGAATAATTATCTCGCAGAAGTGGAAGACCGCTTCATCTCGATCTATGCCAACGCGTCCTATTCGTACCTCTCGAAGTATGATGTAACCGGATCCATCCGCATCGATCAGTCGAACCTTTTCGGAACAGACCCCAGGTTCCAGTACCGTCCCTTATGGTCTCTCGGCGGCAGCTGGCACATCGGGAAAGAAGAGTTTATGGGGAATGCCAAAAGCTGGCTCTCCAAGCTCACAATCAGACTTACGTACGGTATCGGTGGTAATGTACCTAAGAACACGGGGCCATTCCTGACACTCTATGCCCCTGAGTACAACGGACTCATCGGAGACTTTGGCTCTGAGATAAAGAACCCGCCCAACCCCACACTCAGATGGGAAAAGACGGCCACGACGAACGTGGGAGTCGACTTCGGCATCTTCCGCAATAAGGTCTACGGATCGATCGACTTCTATTACAAAAAGACCACAGACCTCCTCGCTTTTCGCCAAATAGACCCCACCAACGGTTTCGATTCACAGCTGCTGAACTATGGATCACTCAGGAACCGCGGCATAGAAGTGGGGTTGTACGGCAATTTTGATTGGAACGGTTTTTCTTGGAGCCCGTCCCTGATTGTCTCCTACAACGCCAATAAACTTCTTGACGTGGAAGACGATGCCACAAGTGCGTTTGAACGCTCCAGTCGTCCCGTTGACATCGCCGGCAAACCTGCCAACAGCCTTTACAGTTACCGAGGCGCCGGTCTTAGTCCGAAGAATGGTCTTCCCCAGTTTTACGACAAGGAGGGTAAGGTCATTTCCTACGGTATGACAATAGACGACCTCGTCTACTCCGGCACCACTGTTCCCACCACGAACACGGCTCTCACAAACCTTTTCTCGTACAAAGGTCTCTCACTCTCCTTTATGCTCACCTACGCGGGAGGTCATATCTTCCGAAACGTAGTACCTGCATACCTCAGCGTTCCTTCCCTCTCCAATCTGTCCGTTGAACATCTCAAAGTCTGGAAGAAACCCGGTGACGAAAAAGATATCTCCACGGCACCCGCATATACGGGAGAGGATGTTCATTACACCTACAACCAAGCTTGGCAGAACACAGACACCTCTGTACTCCGCGGGGATGTCCTCAAACTGCGCGACCTCACTCTCTCGTACGAACTTCCATCGGATTGGCTCGAATTGCTTCACGCGGAAAGCGTCCGCGTTACACTCCAAGGGCAGAACCTCTTCACCGTGGGTCTGAATAAGCTCGGAGTCAATCCGGATAACTACTCGAATATGGGCAATACCCGCTATGGAGCCTACGGTTATGTGTACACTCCCTCTCGAGTATTCTCCGTCGGGCTCTCTGTCGGGTTCTAATCATGGCATCCACCAAACACAAGTTTTATGAAAAAGAGAATTTTTCTTCCGATTGCATTCGCTCTTTTGCTCTCCGGCTGCGATGACTTCCTTGGCATCAAGCCCAAGGGCTCGCTTATTCCGGAGTCCGACAAAGACTTCGAATATATGCTCAACTACGCCCAACTGCTGAAAACGGGCGAGAGTTACCCGACCTTTCTCACAGACGATGCCTACCTGCCACTGACCTCAACGAATATGGTTTTGCAAGGCTTCAATAGCTCTACACCCGACCGGAAAAATGCTTATTCTTTCCAAAAGGACATTTTTGCGGACTCCGACGTAGATCCTCTGTGGGAGTACTCGTACCAGAGGCTCTATTACTACAATACCGTCATCAATTGGGCAAACGGTTCCTCCGACCTCTCCGAAAAAGGCAAGTCCATCCGTGCTGAAGCACTTGTCGGGAGGGCTTTGGAATATCTTTATCTTGTGAACGGCTACGGGAAACACTACACCCCCGAAACGGCAGGAAGCGATCTTGCCGTCCCGATTATCACCGAAGATCTCGCCTCCCAACCTCCCAAGGCTCGCGCCACGGTACAAGAAGTTTACGATCTCATACGCTCCGATCTGGACAAGGCAATTCCCGACCTACCCGTAAGACCGGTACTTAATGCTTTCAGAGCCTCCAAGCCTGCGGCTTACGGTCTTCTCGCCCGTACGTACCTGTATATGGGAGATTATGCGAAAGCGCTCAAAAATGCGAACGAGGTTCTCAAGCTGAATGCCGCACTTTTGGATTACAATACCTTGGTTGCAAATCCCGAAGCACTGGGGATGAATATGGTCGATATGCCGGTTCCGAAGGATAATCCCGAGTCAATATACGCACGCACGGCTCCTTATTCTTTAGGCAATGCATTCGGCGTATTTCCCTCTCAATCTTTGGAAAGCATCTTTGACAAGGAAAACGACCTGAGGTGGCAACACGTCTTCGCCCACAAATTCCAAATCTATTACACTTCACCCGAGCCCATCTATATGCCCGGCTGGGAAATCAATCTCGGCGTGACCACTCCGGAGATCTACCTGATAGCCGCAGAGAGTGAGGCAAGAGTCGGCAATCCGCAGCGAGCGCTTGAGCTTATCAACACGCTCAGGAAAAACAGGCTCAGTAAGTACACGCCACTTGCATCCTCTGACAAGTCCCAAATCCTGAAATGGGTTCTTGAAGAGCGCAGAAGAGAGTTTGCAGAAGTGGGACTTTTCCGTCTTATCGACCTCAAACGCTTGGCAAAAGATCCGGAAAACGCCGTCACTTTCACGCGCACATTGGGCGAAAAGACTTGGACAATCACCCCGGGTGATCCCCGTCTCGTCCTCCCTATCCCGGGCAAGATTATGCTCAAAAACCCACTCCTCGTCCAGAACGAGCGCTAAAGGATCCACTTCCACCCCCGAAAACTATTATGGTACGGTTGCTTCACCGATAGCGACCGTACCTTTATTTTTTCGATGACATAAACCTTTGTCAAAAAAGATACAGGCCAAAAAGAATGCGAGGTACAGGCCTAAGAGCGGACGAGATACAGAGCGGGGAAAAGACGAGATACGGACCGAAATCGGGGTACCGATAATAGGATCCCTTTGCATAACACCTCATCTGCTGCGTTGCTTTCGGCATTCGGGCTTGGCCGCGTAACAAGGGTACGCTCCCGTCGCCCTCAACCTCAGCGCCTTGCATCTAAGGCATTCTACAAAGTCTCACACGAGAAAACGGCGTTTTACGCATCCGATCCCTTTTTCAAAGGTCTCAATAGCCTAAAAAGCGGTAACTTTGGCAGAGGGAAAGGTATCTCCGAGGTTCCTAATATCCACGGACACCGCCCGCAACCACACCATCAACCCTTATCCGTCATTCGCTTTGGCACCTACTACAAATACCGCTTCCTCTACCGCCATCCTCCTCATATACACAGGAGGCACCATCGGTATGATCGAGAACCCTGAGACGGGGGCTTTGGAAGCCATCGACTTTCAGTACATAGAAACACACCTCCCGGAGATA
>SFHG01000026.1 GCA_004555765.1 Bacteroidales bacterium | reverse complement strand
CATACGGTGGATTTCGTCGATGAAGAGTACGTCGTTCTTCTCGAGCGAAGTGAGTACTCCCGCGAGGTCACCTGCTTTGTCGAGGACGGGGCCGCTCGTCACTTTGAAGCCGACCCCGAGCTCATTGGCGATGATCTGGGAGAGGGTCGTCTTCCCGAGTCCGGGAGGCCCATGTAGGAGGACGTGGTCAAGTGACTCTCCGCGGAGCTTGGCGGCTTGGACGAAGACCTTGAGGTTCTCCACCACAGAGTCCTGACCTTGGAAGGTGTCAAAAGTGAGGGGGCGCAAAAGCCTGTCCGGATCCGGAGCGGTACCTGCGGAGCGGCTCTTTTCTTTCGCACCATAGTTTTCCACGCCTCTGATATCAAAAGGTTCGAGGCCGTCGATGATTCGTTCGTCGTCTCTCATTCTGCGGAGTCTGCGAGTTCAAAATCTATCTGACGGCGACCGAGGTCGGTACGGGCCACTCTGACGCGAACGGAGTCGCCGAGGGCATAGCGTTTGTGTCTGTTGTATCCCACGAGAGCATACGTCTTCTCATCCATCTCGTAGTAATCGTCGTCGAGGTCGCGTATGGGGACAAGTCCTTCGCACCCGTTGTCGGTGAGCTCGACGAAGATGCCGAAGTCTTTCACTCCGGAGATAACTCCGTCAAACTCTTCGCCCAAGTGGGCCTGGAGGTACTCCGCCTGCTTGTACTTCTGGCTGGTGCGCTCTGCGTCGGCGGCGAGCTTCTCTCTCTCGGAGTCGTAGCGACAGATCTCGTCAAGCTCTTTGCTGTCGACCGATCTGCCTCCTGCCATATAACGGGTGAGGAGCCGGTGTACCATCATATCCGGGTGTCGGCGTATAGGGCTGGTGAAGTGGGTGTAATCCTCAAATCCGAGACCGAAGTGACCGATGTTGTCGGTCTGATAGACTGCCTTAGCCATCGACCGGATGATGAGTACTTCGAGCATATTCTGCTCGGGTTTTCCTTTGATTTTGGCGAGAAGCTTATTGATGTTTTTAGCCAAAGTACGGTTGTCGCCCGTGTAGTCGAGTTTGTAGCCCAGTTTTCCGACGAACTCCGCAAGGTCGTGGAGCTTGTCTTCGCTCGGACGGTCGTGGACACGATAGACGAAAGCGGGCGGATTGGCGCCCTCTCTTATGTGGTGGACGAAGCGTGCCACGGCTTGGTTGGCAAGGAGCATAAACTCCTCGATGAGCTTATTGGCCTCTTTGCTCACTTTCCGCTTTACGGCAATCGGCTTGCCGCTTTCGTCGAGCTCAAACTCCATATCCGTGCGGTCGAAGTCCACGGATCCCTCTTCCATCCTCTCTTGGCGTAAGATTTGCGCCAGACGGTTCAGGGTGAGGATCTCCTCCTTGAGGTTGCCTTCGCCGGTCTCGATGACGGCTTGAGCCTCTTCGTAGGCAAAACGGCGGTCGCTGTTGATGACGGCGCGTGTAATCCTGTAGTCAAGGACTTTGGCGCTGTCGGAGAGCTCGAAAATGACGGAATAGGTGGGGCGGTCTACCCCTTGCTTGAGCGAGCAGAGGTCGTTGGAGAGACGCTCGGGGAGCATCGGTACGGTGCGGTCTACGAGGTAGACACTGGTGCCGCGCTCGCTTCCCTCTTTGTCAATGATATCGCCCTCTTCCACATACGCCGTGACGTCGGCGATGTGTACGCCCACTTCCCAATGCCCGTTTGCTGTTTTGCGGATAGAGAGGGCATCGTCAAAGTCCTTGGCGGACTTCGGATCTATGGTAAATGTGGTGACCCCTCGGAAGTCTTCGCGGACAAACTTCTCGCCGAAAGCTTTCTCCGGATCCAGATGGTCGGCGGCTTCGGAGACTTCTGTGGGATAGACGTAGGGTAGCCCGAACTCCGCCAGAATTGCGTGCATCTCTGTGTCGTTATCTCCCGGAGTGCCGATAATGGCAAGGACTTCGCCCACGGGGTTTTTGGCTTTCTCGGGCCACTCGATGACGCGGACGACCACTTTTTCGCCGTCTTTGGCTCCATTCAGGTTCCGTTCGGGGATGAGGATGTCGTTGGAGAGCTTGTTGGAGTCCGTGAGCAGGAAAGAGAGCCCGTTGGAGATGCTCATCACGCCCACAAAGGTACTTGTCGCGCGCTCGGTGATCTCAAGGACTTCACCCTCCGGTTCCTGCCCGGGGCGGATAGCCATCAGTTGGATCTTTACTTTGTCGCCGTTAAGGGCGTGGCGGGAGTTGCGCTCAGCGATGCGGATGGGCTCCGAGCCGTCTTCGGGATAGAAAAAGTTATGCCCTTTTCCCGCTTTTCGTCCAAACTCTCCGAAAAGAATCCTGTCCTTCGGCTTGAAACGGTAAGTGCCGGCACGGGTGCCTTTCTCCAGAATACGTTCGCGATAGAGGTCTCTGACGATTTGATCGACAAGGTCATAGGCCAGGGCGTCAGTCGCACCGATGCCTTTGCCCACGTCGTTTGCCCGAAAGTTTTGATCGGGATTCTCTCTAAAGAAACGAACGATCATACCACGGATCTGCGCTACGCTGCGTGCCAAGGAGTCTTTGGCTGAGGCTCCGCCTTTGTCCTGCTTCTTGTCTTTTTTGCCGGCGCTTTTGGATAACTTTCTTCCCATATCGTGTTTGTCTTCTGTGGAGCGTACCCGTTTGGACAACCTGTCCTGCGTCAATACGACTCTTTACAAAGATACCGCTTTTTTGGTTAGAAGGTCGGAGCTCGGGATGCGAAGCAGGGCTGACGCCATTAGAAAGGGCTTTGGCGCAAAACACCCGAATAACGTCCCGTTAGGGGCAGGTGTCACGGAGTGCCAAATTTGGTAGTCCACGGCAGATAGACCATAGGTCTCGCGGACGTGGGGAAAGGGGACGATTTACGGTGCCGAGGCTGTACAGCCCCTAAGCGGGGCTGTGGGGATATATTCGCGCCTCTTCCCCACCCACACATCGACGCCTTCGGCATCTTCGTGTGGGACTACCGGGATCCGGCTCCGCCGGAGCCGATTGCCTCCAGGAGGCTTTACCCGCAAATGCCATCTTGACGCTTCTTTAATGATTGCGTTCGGGATGTAGAATTTTGGTGATACGGAGCTCTTTGGAGATAAAAAAGAGACCCGTACCGAGAGGAGGATCTCGGTACGGGTCTCGTTGGATTTTCGCTCAGACCGGGGATAACTTCTCGGTCCGTATCTCGCTTATTTGCGGAAGGGGAGCTTGACGACTTCGGCCTCCACGGCTTTGTCCCGTATGGAGACGAAGATCTTGCTGCCCGGGTCTTTGTAGGCGGCATCCACATACCCGAGAGCGATGCCTTTCTTCAGGGCGGGGGACATCGTGCCGCTGGTGACGTGTCCTATCTTCTTGCCCTCTGCATCCACGAGGTCGTAGCCGTGACGGGGAATGCCTTTGCCGATGATCTCAAAGCCCACAAGGCGCTGCTTGGGTCCCTCTGCTTTGGTCTTCTCGAGGATGGCGCGACTATTGAGGTCAGGTTTGGAGTCGATGAGCTTGGTCACCCAACCCAGGCCTGCTTCGAGGGGGTTTGTGGTGTCGTCGATGTCGTTGCCGTAGAGGCAGAAACCCATCTCGAGACGGAGTGTGTCGCGGGCACCGAGACCTACAGGCTTGATGCCGAATTCCTTGCCTGCTGCAAAGAGCGTGTTCCACACTTTTTCGGCGTTCTTTCCGAGGTCGAAGAAGTAGAGTTCAAAGCCGCCTGCACCGGTGTAGCCCGTGTTCGAGAAGATGGCGTCGAGACCTGCGAAATGTCCTTCTTTGAAGCAATAATAGGGAATCTCGTCGAGGTTCACGTCTGCTTCCTTCTGAATCGTGGCTTTCGCGTTCGGACCCTGGATGGCAAGGATGCTGACCCGGTCGGATTTGTTCTCGAGTTCCACGCCTTCGAACGCGTTCTTCTGGAGCCATGCGAAGTCCTTTTCGATATTTGCGGCATTTACGGCCAGCATATAGTGGTCTTCAAAGCGGTAGACGATGAAGTCATCGACGATGCCACCGTGGTCGTTGGGCATATAATTGTACTGCGCCTTGCCGGGGACGAGCTTGGAGATGTCGTTGGAGCAGACTTTTTGGAGGAATTCGAGGGCTTTCGGACCGCTGACGGTGACACCGCCCATATGGGAGACGTCGAAGACGCCGACACTGTTGAGGACGGCCATATGTTCCGCATTGATGCTCTCATATTGGATGGGCATATCGTAGCCCGCAAATGGAGCCATTTTTGCGCCAAGCGACACGTGGATGTCGTGGAAAGGCGTGACTTTGAGTTGTTCTTCCATAAGGTAGAAAGGGATTGAAAGTATAGTGTGATTTTTAGTAAATGCTCGTTATTTGGTATTCACGGGAGTGGTGACGATCTGGAGTACCGTCTCGGCCGCCATATAGAGGTTATTGAGGGGCAGGTACTCGTACCGACCGTGGAAGTTGTGTCCTCCGGCGAAGATATTGGGGCAGGGCAGACCCATAAAAGAGAGTTTGCTGCCATCGGTACCGCCTCTGATTGCGCCTATCTTCGGTGTGATGCCGAGTGCACGCATCGCATCCGCGGCGTGGTTCACGATGTACATCTTCGGCTCGACCACTTCACGCATATTGAAGTACTGGTCTTTGACTTCTGCAGAGACCGTCCCTTCGCCGTATTTCTCGTTGAAAATCTTGGCGGTCTCGAGGACAGAGCTCTTTTTGAGCTCGAATTGTTCCCTGTCGTGATCCCTGAGGATGTAGTGCAGTTCGGCCTCTTCGACCGTGCCGCTCATATTCGTGAGGTGGTAAAAGCCCTCGTAACCCTCAGTATTTTCGGGGTAGGCGGTAGGGAGATAGCTGTGGTACTCCATGGCGAGATGCTGGGCATTGACCATCTTGCCTTTGGCGTATCCGGGGTGGACGTTGCGTCCCTTGAAGCGGATCACGGCAGAGGCTGCGTTGAAGTTCTCGAACTCGAGCTCACCTATCTCCCCGCCGTCCATCGTGTAGGCAAAGTCTGCCCCAAAGGCTTTGACATCGAAGTGATCTGCTCCGGTACCGACCTCTTCGTCCGGTGTGAAAGCTACTTTTATCTCGCCGTGCTTGACCTCGGGGTGCTCTGTGAGGTACTCCACGGCTTCCATAATCTCGGCGATGCCGGCTTTGTCGTCGGCGGCAAGGAGGGTATGCCCGTCCGTGACCATAATGTCCCCGCCTTTGTACCTCTCAAGCTCGGGGAAGGTCTTCGCCGAGAGCGTGATGCCCTCTTTTTCGTCCAGAGGAATGTCGCCGCCTTCGTAGTGAACGATGCGGGGTTTGATGTCCTTGCCGCTCATATCGGGCGAGGAGTCCATGTGGGCGATGAAGCCCATGACGGGCTGACCTTCGAGTCCGTTCGCGGGCAGGGTGCCGAAGAGGAAGCAGTCCTCCGATAGGGTAACGTTCCGAAGTCCGAGCTCTTCCATCTCTTTTTTCAGCAGACGGGCGAGGTCGAATTGTTTCTCCGTACTCGGTGTATGGTCGGCGTTTTCGGGATCGGATTGTGTGTCGACGGCTATGTATCTCTTGAAGCGCTCTACGATGCGCTCTTTGCTTATTCTCATGGCTTTTATTTTTTAGTATAGACCGAGCGTCTTTTCTCGGTACGGTCGGAATTTTATTTTCGGTCAGACCTGCGCATCGCTCTCGGTACGTACCCCGTTGTAGTAGGAGCCAGGCTCTCCCGAAGCGGTTACATCAGTCGGATGACTTCGTCCGCAAGGGCACCGGCTGCTGCCGCATCCTTGCCCTCGGCGTAAATCCTGATGATGGGCTCTGTGTTGCTCTTGCGGAGGTGTACCCAGCCCTCGGGGAAGTCGAGCTTGACGCCTTCCTCCGTGGATACTTCGGCTCTGTCCTTGAAGCCGGTGGCGACTTTCTTCAGTATCTCGTCCACATTCGTGTCCGGTTTCAGATCTACTCTCTTTTTGACCATGGCATACTGAGGTAAGAGACTCAAGATCTGTGTCGGCTTGAGGAACTTTTTGGCCATAATGGTGAGGAAAAGGGCGATACCCACAAGTGCGTCCCTGCCGTAATGGGCGGCGGGGTAGATGACACCTCCGTTGCCTTCGCCCCCGAAGAGGGCGCCTACGGCTTTCATCTTCTCGACCACATTGACTTCGCCCACCTTGGAGGCATAGTACTTGCCACCGTGGCGGAGGGTTACGTCCTTGAGGCCGCGCGATGAGCTGAGATTGGAGACCGTCGTCGCCCCGGGGTTAAGGGAAAGAAGGTAATCGGCTATCGCCACGATGGTGTTTTCTTCACCAAAAGGCGTGCCGTCTTCGTTGATGATGGCGAGGCGGTCTACGTCCGGGTCGACGGCGAAGCCCACCGACGCCTTTTTGCCGACCACTGTCTTGGAGAGATCGGTGAGGTTCTCGGGCAGAGGCTCGGCCGTGTGCGCGAAGTCTCCCGTGATGTCCCCGTTGATCATATAGACCTCTTTCACGCCGAGCGACTTGAGGAGTCCGGGGAGGATGGCGGCGCCTACGGAGTTGATGGTGTCTATGGCCACGGTGAAGCCTGCAGCCCGTATCGCTTCCACGTCGACAGCGGGCAAGGTGACGACATCGAGGATGTGACGATCCGTGTAGTCCCGTTTGACGATGCTGCCGAGGTTATCGACGGGGGCAAAGGAGATCGCTTTCTCTCCCGCAATCCTCAGAACCTCCTCGCCTTCCTCTGCCGAGAGAAATTCCCCTCTGTGGTTAAGCAGTTTGAGCGCGTTCCAGTGCCGGGGGTTGTGGCTTGCCGTGATGATGATACCGCCGTCGGCCTTTTCGTGATCGACGGCGATCTCTGTCGTGGGGGTGGTCGCAAAGCCGAGACGCACGACATCGAAGCCTTGGGCTTGCAGGGTGCCGACGACGATGCGTTGGATCATTTTGCCCGAAATGCGACCGTCGCGTCCGACGACTATTTTCCTGCTCTTGATGGGCGAGTGAACCTTCAAGAACTCGGCAAAAGCCGCCGTGAATGCTGCTATATTGAGGGGATTAAGTCCGTCGTCCGCGTCACCGCCTATGGTGCCGCGTATGCCGGAAATAGAGGCTAAAAGGCTCATAATCAGTTGAGGTTATTTAGAGAATGTTTTATGGTCTTCGGTGGGGGCGGCTGCTCCGCGTCATTTGACGAACTTGAACTCCACGATGCTGAAATACACGGGTATCCCTTCCTGTGCAGTCAGTGACGGATTGTAGCGGAATGAGGAGATGATTTGCACGATGGCTCCGTCACCTCCCGCCACTTTGACTGCTCTGAGGAGTGCTTGGCAGAGCAGCGGTTTATTGACGACCTCTCCGGGCGAAGCTTTCGGGGAGAGCTCAAGGCGCTCCGGCGTGTCGTAGTACACGAAAGGCAGGGGATCCGTACCTCCGGACTGTGGCCCGTAGAGAATGTGGGAGAATGTCGCCCTGGGGGAGATGCTTTCGAAGTTGAACCGTGTGGCCACGATCGTCTTGCCGTTCTCGGGAGCTTTGGTGCCGGCCTTTACGACACGGACAAAGAGCCCGTCCGTGACTTTGACGAATGTCTTCTCGGGCGTGACAAGACCGGAGGGAAATTCGTCCGCTTGGCTGAATCCCTGCTTGTTGAAGAAATCGGTGATTTCGCCGTTCTCTCTGTTGATCATCTCCACGTAGGAGATGCGTCGCTTTTGGCAACTGCCGAGAATGAGGACGATGAGCGAAAGGCAGAGGCTCAGGAGTGCTATTTTTGACTTGGGAAAAGTCGTCATACGGTACTTTTTCGTTTCTTCCCTTGGAGATCGCCCGGGTAGTATTCGACGTCTCCTTAGGGTTGTGGGTAAGTATTTTTTCCTTGAGATCCTTTTCGGGGCTTCTCTATGAGACCCGTAGGTAGGACTCTTCACAAAGGTACAAAAAATCGGCTGTACCAAAGCCCAAAAGAGACACGTACCGAGACGATCTTCCGGGTACGTGTCTCTTCCTCTTTTCGACCTGTGTCTCAAGATCTCTTTGGCCTGTACCCCCGGAGCGTTCGGTACCTTGATGCCTAC
The DNA here is from genome assembly GCA_004555765.1 of Bacteroidales bacterium. Taxonomy (GTDB): domain Bacteria; phylum Bacteroidota; class Bacteroidia; order Bacteroidales; family Porphyromonadaceae; genus Porphyromonas_A. The sequence continues at coordinate 19,978 of SFHG01000026.1, read as the reverse complement.
AGATAGAGGTCAGGGAAATTCGAGCAAGTGCAGCACCCGCTTTTTCACTTGGAGGTAGAGAGCCGGGGAGGGTTTCGGACGCGGAGCCGCGCGTGCGGAAGTGAGGGCGTAGGACATACCCCAGTTGGTGATGCGGGCGACGTCGCCATACCGCTCCCTAAACGATCCGCCCCCTGTGTCAGTGTCGGGGAAGGTCGTCTCATCCGCTCTTTCGTATGCTCTGAGGGTTTCGATTTCGTCGGTGAGCCATTCGAGCTGAGCGTAGGGGTAAGCGTCCCCCGCTTCCCGGCTCAGGGTGCGGCGGACATCGTAGAGCTCGACAAGAAGCCCGGAGGCCAAAAGTCGGGGCATAAGCAGCGTACCCAGCTCGTCGCGTGCGTCCCCGGGGATGGTCATGGTGAGGAATAGGGAAACGGACTCCCTTAGTGTGGCACTGTCGGGCTCCGCGAAGAGGATTTCCTCTTTGAGCGAGAGGTAATTTTTCTCCGCCTCGTTTGTCGCCTCGCGGGATAGGGCGGTTAGGATGTCCCGGTCACGGGGCAGGAGTCTGGAGAGCGTGCGGGTAAGGGCGAGCCGGATCCCCGGCTTCATCTTCAGGTGGGGTGCGAGCAGTGCCCTTATCGCGCCCACGGTCTGCACGGTGTCTCCGACGGCTAAGAGGGCATACGGGTACAGGGGACTGTCCTTTTTCCCACCCAATAGCCGGAGTGCCTCCCCGCCGTTCCCGGAGAGGAGAAAACCCTCTGCCTGCAAAAGGGTGTCGCTCTCCGGCGCATACCGGAGCATCAGACGTCCGTCACCCATCAGGCGGGCATAGCGGACGATTTCGGCGGCATCGCCGGATCTCATAAGCGTACCCGCGAGATCGCCAAGGTCGTCCGGCTTCTTGGTGAGCACAGGGTAGGGTGTGCGGTCTTGAAGCGTGCCAAACTGTCTTTGTGCCTCGTTCTCCATCTCCGAGAGCCTTCGGTCAGCAAAGAGCCTTTCGTTGGAGACCCTTGCTTTTTCCGTCAAGGCACACGACGACAGCACACACAGGCAGGCAAGTGCGGCAAGGATTGTCCCTACTTTTTCCCCCATACCCTGTCCGAACTACGATTTGGAGGAACGGAGTCCCCCTGCCGCCTTGGCGATGAAGAAAAGAAGTGCCAGGACGACGACCGAGAGCGCGCCCGTAGGAAGATTGAGGTAGAAGCTGCCGAAGAGCGAGAGGAGGACGACGAAGACGCTGAGGAGAGACGAGCCGACGAGGAGACGGCGGAAGTCCGACGTGAAGAGCCCGACGGTCATCTGTGGAAGCGCAAGCATACTCATCAGCATCATAATGCCCATCACGCGTATGCTCAAGACTATACCGACGCTGAACCAGATCATCATAGCCGTCTGGTAGAAGTGTACGTTCACGCCCCGCGTCCGGGCAAACTCCGGATCAAACGACACATAGAGCAACGTCCTGTATTTGCTCAGCACAAATGCCAAAGAGAGGACGAGAAAAAGTCCCAGGTAGACGAGATCGGCACCCGAGACAAGGAGGATATTCCCGAAGAGAAAAGCCGACAGAGAAGGCGCGTACCCCGGGGTCATAAAGATGAAGAGGACGCCCAAGGCCATACCGAGACTCCATACCGCGGCGATGGCAGAGTCCTCGCGGACGGTGCCCCGTCTCGATAGCGCATCTACGCCGAGCCCTGAGAGTACCGCGGTCACCACTGCAAAGAAAAGCGGCGAGAGACCCGTCATAAATCCGAATCCCAGCCCCGCAAACGAACTGTGCGTGATCCCACCCGCGATGAAAACCATCCTTCGCGTCGCGATATAGCTGCCTATGATGCCCGTGATGATGCCGGTCAGGATGACCGCATTGAAGGCATTGAGGAAAAAATCGTATGCGAAAGGATTCATCCGGGCAAAAGGAAGCGATCTCAGTCCGCAGAGAGTACGGACTTCAGCCCCGTGCGGAGTCCCGCCGGGATGTGCAACCCCCTGCGGTGGATGCTGCCTACCCAGCCGAGGACTTCTTCCGGTCTGAGTGTGGCGAGAACCTCTCTCCACTCCGATGTCTCGTCCTCCGTGTAGTCGTCCGGTTTCTTGCCACGGAAGCGATCCAACTCTTCGTCCTCGTAGTATTCGGGCAGGTTGCGCTCCGCTTTGAGGTGACGGCGTACGTGGCAGTATTCTCCCCCGAAGCATGCGTCTCCCGTGACTTCGCACATCTTTACTTCATCCGGAGTGCCTTCCGTCTCTCTTCGGTATTTCCCGAGATAACGGATAGCCACAAGCACCGCGCCCAGAAGCACGGCAAGAAGAATGACAGCGGGAAGGGTCATGGCGAAGTAACCTTATTTTTACCTCAGGCGATCCATATACCGGATCGTGCGGTCGTCAATGGCGATGCCGCGGTGCGCGAGGTAGTCGAGAATCATACAGACAAGGGGGACGGCGACCCACGGACGGATCGAGATCTCCGAGACTGCGTCAAGGGAGCCTTGGAACTGCAGGACGTAAAACGCAAGAAGAGCGTAAAAACCCGCCTTCAGAATGAGATTGAACATCGTCACCCTCATCTGCAAGCCGCGCTTATTGTAGAGAAATATGCCGACGAAACTCAGAATCGGGATGAGAATATTGAGTCCGAAAAGCGCCCAAGTCGAGTACAGAATACTCCGGGAACCGTCCGGTGACTCCATTCCCGCCGACCCCATCCGGTAGACGGCACCGAGGTCGGGAACGACGACGGCCAAAACCGGCAGGAACAAAGGGATAAGCATCAAAAGTCCCGATAGCAGGAGGTAGAGGGTCTGGATTCTTTGGATCATAAGAGTGGATACGTGAAGCCTTGTCTCAAATTTCGGTACGTGTCTCGTCCTTTTCCCGGTACGGGTCTCCTTCGGCGCTACGTCCGTACCGGGGGATCGTCTCGGTACGTGTCTCGTTTTGTGGCCGGTCGCCGTGCCGGAAAGGGCGGAGTGTGATTACAGGGAGTCCTCCGTGTCGTCGTCACCCGGTTCTTCCATCGGGTTCGAGAAAACGAGCTCGTCGTCCTGAAATTCTTTTGCGGCTACGAGTACGGGCTTGGGGAGCTTCTCGTAAAACTTGGAGAGCTCTATCTGTTCTTCGTTATTCTGCACCTCGTCGGCACCGTCGGAGTAGGTGGCAAACTCTTGGAGTTTGGTCTCCAAGTCCTGTTTCGTGGCTGCCGCAATCTGATTGCTGCGCTTGGCCATAATGACGACGGACTCGTAGAGGTTGCCGGTCTTCTGGCTAAATTCGCCAAGGTCTCGCGTTATGGTCGTCTGGGGGACGGATTTCTTCTTGTTCTTATTCATGGGACGTTATTGATTGAGATCGTCTTTGATGTGTTTCTCGGCATACGCGAAGTACTTGTCCAGCTCCGCGCGGTGTTTGCCTTCGGGAAATTCGTTGATGTAATTGTAGTATTCGTCGCGGAGCTCGCGGAGACGGTCTTGCTGTTTGGAGAGAACCGAGTTTTTGGCTACCTGATACATGGAAGCCACGATGTAGTAGTGGAGATCCTCCGCGTACTTCGTGAGCGAGTAGCTCTTCAGTGCTTCCCTCGCGGTTACGATGGCACTCTCGTAGTTATTGAAGAGGTAGTTGCCGAGGTTGTAGTACAGCTCTACGTTCAGCAACTCTTTGAGCGCAAGGTGATCTTGGAGGTCAAAAAGCTTCTGACGGGCTTCGGGTACTTTTTCGCTCTTCGGATAGCTGTCGATGAATCCCTGCAACTCCTTCATGGCGCTCAAGGTCTGAGACTGGTCGAGGCGGGGATCCGGAGGGTCGAGAGCCAGACCGTACCCGGCGTAGAAGTGCGCCAACTCGGCGTATTCGCCATTCGGGTACTGCTTGTAATATTGGACGAAATAGCGGTACGCGTCCTCGTAGGACTTGTCCCCGTAGTAGGATTGAGCCAAGAGATACGCCGCCTCTTCTCCGTCTTTGGTACCCCGGAGATACGGAGCCACCACGACGAGGAGCTCTGCCGCTTTTTTGTAATCCTTGCTATTGTAGTACTTCTTTGCGTAGGAGTATTTCTCCATCACGTCGGTACTCTCCTGCACCCTCATATACTCGGAGCAACTTCCCAGGAAGAAAGTCAACGCCAAGAGAACGGGGAAGAGGGCTCTTTTTCTCATCATAACTGTCATCTCAAACGGTATGCACTATTTGGGGCTCTCGGGCTCCATCGGATAGTTCGTGCAAAGGTAACGATTTTTCTGCAGTTACCCTCAGGTCTGACGGCGCTTCGCCCGCCCGGAGTCTCCCACAGTCCAAGCCCCGGAAACCGGGAGGTACAGACCCGGCCGATCTTCCCGGTCTGTATCTCGCTTTCTCCCCGGTACGTGTCTCGAGATCGTCTCGGTACGTGCAAAATTTCCTCCTCTCCGTGGAGACAAAGAAGGACGGAAGAGCACAGCAGTGCGACCTGCTGCCCCACCTCCCCATAAGTGAGAAAAGGGGTATCTTTGTACCCGGATTTAGAAAGAATAGCACAAAATTAGCGACAGATTTTTCTCTGCCCGGGGAAGGGCGCTTCAATGACAAATGGAAGAAAAAAGTACCAAAGATCTCGGTCTGCCGTCCGTGGCGGACGATAAATCAAGAGACAAGATCGTCATACTCTCCGGTGGTATGGACAGTGTCACCCTGCTGCACGACTACGCGGACGAGGTGCGTCTCGCCATCACCTTCGACTACGGTGCCAACCATGCCGCAAACGAAATTAAGTGGGCCAAGTACCACTGCGAGCTTCTCGGCATTCCCCACAGGGTGATACCGATGGGTTTTATCAAAGCGGACTTCAAAAGCAGCCTCCTCGAAGGTGCAGACGCGATACCGGACGCAGACTATGCCTTGGATAACCTCAAGAGTACGGTCGTGCCGTTTCGCAACGGCATTATGATCGCCATAGCGGCGGGCTATGCCGAGTCGCTCGGAGCGACGACCGTGATGCTCGCGAACCATGCGGGCGATCACGCCATATACCCCGACTGCACGCCACAGTTCATCGACGCGATGAACGATGCCGTCCTCGCGGGTACCTACAACGACGTCAGACTGTACGCACCTTACACCCACCTTTCGAAGTCGGATATCGTCGCCATCGGCGTAAAGCTCGGCATAGATTACGATACCACTTGGAGCTGCTACAAGGGAGGCGACAAGCCTTGTGGTGAATGTGCCACCTGTCGCGAACGCGAGCAGGCGCTTAGAGACAACGGACTTCTCAAATGATCGAAATCGAACGCTACCACGACATCTCTTGCGGCCACCGCGTCGTTGATCACGAGAGCAAGTGTAAGCATCTGCACGGACACAATTACCGAATCTACTTCCGTGTCACGTCCGACGATCTCGACCCTCTTGGTCGGGTGGTCGACTTCTCCGTAATCAAAGAGACGCTCTGCTCTTGGCTCGAGGAGGAGTGGGATCACAAGTATCTGCTTTGGGAAAAAGACCCTTACCTCCCTGTGCTTACGGCACTCTCTCCGGAGAGTATCGTGACGGTGCCGTTTAACCCCACGGCTGAGAATATGGCTCTTTTCTTGCTCCACGAGGTCGGACCCGGACTTCTGAAAGGATACCCTTGCTCGCTCGTGTCGTGTCGCGTTGAAGAGACGCGCAAGTGCTCCGCAACGGCTTCGCTCTGACAGAGATCTCTATGATTGTTCGCGAAATCTTTACCTCTCTGCAGGGCGAAGGCGCCAACTTCGGTCGTCTGGCGACTTTTGTACGGCTGTCGGGGTGCAATTTGTCCTGTGACTTCTGTGACACGGACTTTAGTTTTGGCGAAAAATACACCTTGGACAGGCTCGTTTCAGAGGTTCGGAAGGAAGGGACTTTTTTCCTTATCTGGACAGGTGGCGAGCCTCTCCTGCAGCTTACGGAAGAAACCGTCCTCCGCTTCAAGAGCCTCGGGTACCGGCAGGCTGTCGAGACCAATGGAACGATGCGTCCGCCCAAGGGGCTGGACTACATTTCGTGTTCGCCCAAGGTGGATCTCCCGACCCTGTGGAAAAATTTTGACGGCATAGAGGTGGGCGAGTTTCGTTACCCCGTCGCGAATGGGCTTGAGATACCGTCCGTCGATGACTTGCCCTTGGCGCGAAATTACTTCCTCTCTCCCATTTTCGAGGGCAAAGCAGATAGCGGGAAAGAACTCTTCTCACAGGACAATCTCGCCCTATGTATGGACCTCATCCGCAAAGACCCCCGGTGGCGGCTCTCGGTGCAGATGCACAAATTTCTCCGCATTTCCTGAGTCCCCGCGTCTATGGCACGCGTACACTTCTATAATCCCGGGTACGAAGCCTCTCTCCTCTTGTCTTCGGAAAAAGGACGCGGCTTCACTCCTGCGAAAAACGTCCGTCTCCTCCGCCGGGATCTCGCTACGCTTCCGGTCTATTGGGCGGAAGAGGGTGAGAGAATCCTCGTGCCGGAGTCACAGCTCCGGGACTTTCCCCTCCCCTCGTTTGTGACCTGCCCTGCTAAGGATGACGTGATTGAACCCTGGGGGTGGGCGCCGGAGCTCGCCCGATTCGGGGCGGTCTCCCACTCGGATGAAGAAATGCGCTTCCGGGGTAATCGGCTCAGATCTCCCGAACTTTTTGAAAGGATTCTTCTTTTGGACGAAGGACGACACTTTTCGCCCGAAGTCATTCACCCTTTGGTCGTCCGCCCCGGTGCCCCTTTCCCCACGTATCCGCAGGTTAGGAAGGGGCTGTTCGGCAGTTCGGGTAGGGGAGTGTCTTTCTTCCCCAAAGGAAGCACTCCACAGGAGGTGAACGGCGGTCGGATGCCGGTCATTGCGGAGCCGTACTACGAAAAGGTCGAAGACTTGGGGTTCGAGTTCTACCTCTCCGGAGATGGGACGGTTCGATTCCTCGGGACGAGTCTCTTCGAGACCGAGACGGGACGGTATGCGGGTAACCGGCTTAACGCCCCCCATAAAGCAGAGATGCAAGCGTACTTCGGCTGGTACATAGCGCTCCTTACGGAAGCGCTCCGGGGTTTCGACTTGAGGGGATACTCGGGACTGATAGGCGTCGATACGCTGACCTATCGGAGTGACGGGAGGCTCTGCATCGTCCCCCTCATCGAAGTCAATATCCGAAGGACGATGGGGCACCTGGCTCTGAAGCTCGAGGAACTATTCCCTGAGGCTTCCCGCTTCGAGATCCTTTTCGGCGACTGCGGGGTATTCTCGGGGAAGGAACCCCTGTATTTCGGGCAAAAGGCACTCGGCGATTCTTTGTCTCCCGGGCGCTATCCCCTTACGCCCGTCACCCCCGACACCCGCTTCTGCGCCCTCCTCACTGTTTGAAAGAAGGAGCCCTGTGGGGACATTTCGGACTGAAGACAGCTGCACCAAAATTTGGTACGGACCGAAGAGAAATTTTTGCCCGAACCCATTAAGAAACGACATACGTACCAAGGATAATTTTTTGGTACGTACCAAAGTGCGACATGGTTTTGGATTTGGTGTCGATCGTCTTAACGATTATCGGTACTCATCATGTGGCGTTTTAATTGTTTGTGTTAAAACAAATGCTGTTTGTTTTGCTTTTTCTCGGGAGAAAGTATATTTGTGAAACAGAAGAGAGTCCATAAGGCTAAGTGTATATCACAAACCTTAAAGATTACGAACAAAAGGATAATAAGACACGACTGAGTCTTAAGACGGAGATTGAATAACAGCCGTGTGGACTCTCTTCTTTTTGATGCCACTAAATTTTAATTCTGCCCCATAATAAAGATATGCGTACGAACACTTCCGTCCACAAGCTCTTCTTATTGTCTCTGTGTTTCTTAGCCGGATCCCTTTGTCCGTCTTTTGCCCAAATTCGGGTGATCGGCAACGAGGATATGGTCAACGAAATAGCCAACCTTGATCCGGTAAAGGATCTGGGAACCGACCACTTGGAGATCATCTACGAGAGTACGGTGCTGGATCCCGAGTTCAGGAATAAGTCCCGTAATCTGAAAACGGGTTATTTCATCCTGCAAGTGTCGAATGACCACACCCTCTTCCGGGACTACGAAGATTTTAAGATGGATTCTGTATTGAGTCTCTTAAACTTCAGGGTTACAATCGGTCGGTTTAATAACTTGAATGACTCCATCGGAGCCAATCCTGTTAAGAAAGGCACCCTACATCAGGACAAACGGCAGGAAATCTGGGAAGAGCACGCTTTCGCTATGGGAACCTACTTTTACAGCGAACCGCTCTCCGATGCAGCCATTCCCTGGACCCTTTACCCGGAGGATACCCTCTCTGTCGCGGACTATAAGTGTCATGCGGCTACGGCAAACTTCAGGGGAAGGGAGTGGAAAGCGTACTTCACCGAAGAGATACCGGTCAGTGAAGGTCCCTGGAAACTGCGCGGGCTTCCGGGTGTGATCCTTAGTGCCGACAGCCAAGATGGAGAGATTAAGTACCGTGCCGTGGTGATCAGAAAGGGCGGCAACGGGATGTTTTTCGAGGACGAGAACAAACTGAATTACCTCTCTTTGCTCAACTGGCACAAGCTGATCGCCAGACACCGTTGGGACTTTTTCTCTTCGGTCGGCGATATGGTCAAGGATCTCCCAAAGGAGCAACGTACCAAGCTCCACACGCTTTTCTGGAATCCTGAGGAAAAGGTTTTGCCGGAAGACTTCTTGAGACTTTTCCGCGTCAATGACTGATCCTCGTCCCTATTTTCGGACAAAGTCGTCTCTCGGTATGGATGTACGCAAGTTTGTCTTCTTTTGCCTTTTGCTCACTCTGCTCCTTCCCCGTCCCGCCTTCTCGCAGGTGAAAGGTGCCGTCTCTCTCTCGGGAGTCGTCCGCGACGAGCAGGGAGCGCCTGTCTCGGATGCCATTGTACAGGTCGTGAGCCCCGACGGCAAGGTGCTCTACGGGTATGACCTATCCGCTAAAGACGGGAAGTACGCCCTCTCCGTGAGAATCCCCGCGGGTGGCGAAGCGGTCGTCGTCAGATGCAAACTTCTCGGATATAAAGATTACTCCGGCCGGTTTGCCCCTCTTCCCTCTCACTTGGATATTGTACTGAAGGAAAGTAGCGTGACCCTGAGAGAAGTAACCGTGAAAGCAGTCCCGGTGAACCAAAAGGGTGATACCATCAACTACAATGCCCTGTTTCTCTCCTCCAAGGGGGACAATGCACTCGAGGATCTCATCAGGCGCATTCCCGGCGTAAGAGTTGAGGCAAGCGGTAGAATTTTGTACAACGAGAAGCCGATCAATAAGTTCTACATCGAGGGATTGGATCTCCTAAAGAACAAATACACGATTGCCACAAAAAACATCAATCCTGACGATGTGGCCTCCATTTCCGTGTACGAGAATCACGAACCTGTCAGACTGCTTAGAGGTCTATCCAACCAGGATGCGGCCGCACTCGACATAAAGCTCAAAGAGAATGCCAAGCTCAGACCCGTAGGTTATCTGGAGACCGGGGCAGGCATTGGCGAGGGATTCCTCTTCAGGCTGGGCGGATTTGCGCTAAAAGTGTCTCCCGGCAGTCAGCAACTGTACGAACTCAAAGGAGACAACTTAGGGACGAACCTCATAGATGAACTTATGCCCCGTATAACCCTCGCAGGAGATGATGAAGAGCTGCCTATTCGGGGAGTCATACCCGAGAATATAACGGGTTATAGTCCTCCTATCCCTCCCGAGCGGTACAAAAAAGGGTATGGGGCACTGGGCGATTACCACAGCATAGCCAAACTGAGAAATGATGCAGAGCTCTCTCTCAATCTCTCGGTGGGCTACAGTAAAAAGGATATTATGGAGTACAGCAGGGAATCCTATCTCTTGCCCGATCAAAATGTCCCTCTAATCTCGATTGATGATGCCGTGCAGTCTTCGATCGGAGCGTGGTCCATAGATGCCGGAATCGAGTACGAGACCAATGACTCTCTAAGGTACCTAAAGAACCGCACCTCCATTGTGGGTGAAGTTTCTGACAACGCCTACGTCATTTCCCGGCGGGTGAACGAAGAGCGGTTTACCCAACGCTTCAGAGCGCCCTATCTCCGTGTTCAAAATGACACCCGTTTGCTCTCTCGTAACGGTTTGCGTGTCCAAGGGGTAAGTGGGCGGATTTCCTTTTTGTCCGCTCCCGGGCAGATGCTCAGTATCGCAAGTGGCAATGGCAGTTCCGAGCAGGAGGTGCAGTCCCAACGGCTGAGTACCTCTTGGAGCAGCTCCTATGTGTTGCCTTTGGGAGGAGCTTGGACATTCGGAGTCAAAGGAGACCTTGGAGGAGCTTTCGATACCCTAAAGACCGGCAGCGACATCGGGGAAAACGATCTCTCCGGTTTTTCTCTTTTTGTCTCACCGTCGCCCTACTTTAGGTATTCCTTTTCCCGGGTATCTTGTGAGCTTGGTACACCTATGGAGTTGCAACTGCTCTATTTTCGCAATTTGACGGGAGAGAGTGCCAATCCGGGTGTTTACTTCAGCCCGAATGCATACCTTAGCGTTTCCTATGAGTTTACCCGTTCGGACAAAATATCCGTGACCGGTGGCACGACGAAGACTTACGGTACTTTACTCGATTTTCTGACGCAACCCATCCATACTTCTTATTATGAGAGACGTACGCTGGGTGCGGGCACGCTTAAAAAAGGTCGCACCTACCGGGGTACGATCAACTGGACCCACAAGGATGTATTGAACGGTCTTCACCTTACTCTGCTCGGCGTGTTGCTTACCGGAGGAAGTGATCAAGTAGTCAGTGACCAAATCACGGAGGATTCGGCTCAAAGCGGTATCGCGGCAGGAAGAAACCGATTCGGAACCCAAAGTCTGAATCTGATCTTTCAAAAAAACTTCTTTGAGCAGAATACGATTCTTCGCCTCAATGGGGCACTTTCCAATTCGTCTTTCTCTCTGATGAGGAATGGACACGATTTTTCGCATAGGTTGCTGAATTGGAACATCGAAACCGTCCTAAGCTCCGACTTCCTGCGTCGCAGGATGAATGTCGAACTCCAAGGAAATTACATGGGCAGCCGTTTCCCGAGTATAGAACAAACGGATATGACCCTATTCGGCTACAAAATCCGGCTTAATTTCAGCTTCTTGAATAACTGGCTGGTAGGAGGTGTATTCTCTCAAGACTGGGTAGGCAATCGCCACAACGGATTTAATCGCTTCAATAATGCAGAGGCCTTCTTGAGATGGTCAAAAGGTAAATACCGGATCCGGCTCTCGGGCAATAACCTTACCGGGAACGGTACGTACTCATCCGTCACGGCGGGAATGGGTGTGATGAGAGTCCATTCTGTCACATTGAGACCGAGGGAGGTGGTTCTCACTTTCCGTATGATGTTCTGACGATCCCTGAAATCCGGTACGTACCGGAAGGTTCTCCTTGGTCTGTGTCTCTTGGATGTCCCGGTACGTGTCTCGGGATTGTCTCGGTACGACCGAAATCAATTGTCTTTTGGGACGGGTACGGGAAGACCGGTGCGGATCTCGGAAGCGTCCGGTGCGGTTGCCTCCGGCAGGGTGGCGTGGATGAAGTAAACCTGACCTTTGCCGAGTGCTGTCTCGACTCCCGAGTGGAGGTCGTAGCTTGTGACGTTCACGGTCAGAAGGTAGTCTTTGGTTTCGTCGACGGATTCTATCCCGAACGCACTCCACGGGAGGACGGTCTCGTGTTCCTTAGTCGTCAGGACGAGGTTTGAGCCATTGGCAAGGTCGATGTTTTCGGCTTTCGTGGAGGCGTAAACGGCGAAGAGTCCGCGAGGGGTCTCCATATCGGCCTCCCACTTGATCCTCAACCCGTCCGCCTCGCGCTTCAGCTCGGTGATCCTTGGTGCGGTCTCGAGTGTGACGGTGTCGAGAAGCCCGGAGAGGGGACGCTGAGGGAGGGCATCTTTCTTAAAGTTTTCGTCTCTCAGTCTCCTGTATCTGACGGTGCCGGGACGCTCTATCTGATCTGTCCGGAAGTAGCACATCCCCATCAGCGTGCTGTCGGCTTGGACGAGAGTGGTCTGGTCGAGGATTTCGCGGTCGGGCCAGTCTCCTTCGTTGGGCAGGACACGGTAGGCACCGATGCCTATGAGCACGGGGATGGAGTCCATAACGCTCTTCCACTGTTTGATGATAGGCCAAAAACTCTCCCCTCTGCGGTAGAGCATCGGGACAATGAAGTCGATGGCTCCCTCCTTCGCCCACTGTACGGGATCTTGCTGTACGGCTCCGAAGGCGTTCCAGCCGATCTCCTCGTCGTAGCCCGGGACCCGACTTTTGTAGGTGCCGATGACGGCAGCGGAGAGCTGGGCGAGTGAGTCCGCTTCGTGAACCGTGTCGTGGATTCCTTTGACGACTTTCGTGATATTGTCCCTCCGCCAAGCTTCGTAGGAGAGTGGCGTTTGCTTCCGGTCATAGTCCCTGCGGTCGATCTTGCCGAGGGTGTTCTCCGGGTAGCGGATGTAGTCGAGGTGGATGCCGTCGAGGTCGTAATTATCCAGGAGTTCCTTGGAGATGGCTTTGAGGTGCTCCGTGGTACGCGGGTCGGCAGGATCCATATAGTAGGTGCCGTTGTAGGTGAGGACACCGCCGGGGTGACGGGCTGCAAAATGCCGGTTACCGAGCTTGAGCTTGTTGCGCCTATTGCCGACCGGTATCGCCACGACCCATGCGTGGATGCTCATACCCCGCTTCCGGCACTCGTCAATGGCGAACTTCAGAGGGTCGTAGCTCAAGTGTCCGTCTTCCGAAAAGTAGGGATTTACGGGCTCGATCTCGGAGGGGTAGATCAGATCGCCCCGTCCCCGCACCTGGAGGAATACCGTGTTGATGCCGAGATCTTGGAGATGGTCGAGGATACGCTTAAGCTCCCTCCTCTGCGAAGAGGGGCTTGTGGAGCTCGGCCAGTCTAGTCCGTAGATGGTCGTGAGCCATGCCGCGCGTGTCTCGTATTTCTTGGCAGATATTTGTGCCGAAAGGGGCGCAAAATCAAAGGCAATAAGGGTGAGAAAAAGAGCAAAAAGGAGCTTTTTCATCGCCGTGGTCAACTGAAAGAGATGTGGTCGATGAGGCGCACTTCTCCGCAGTAGACGGTGATGGCACCCACGGGCTCTGCGGAGTTCGTCCAGTCCGAGATCTCTTCGAGCGTCTTGCCGTCACAGATGCTGAAATACTCTACCTGTAGGAGTGGATTGGCATTAAGCTCACGAACCACGAAGTCGTGGACTTCGCGCACGCTTTTGCCCGCTCCCTTGAGCCTTTTGCCCTCTAAGAGCATAGCGTAGATTAGGGGAGCTGCCTGCCTTTCTTCGGGAGAAAGACGGCGGTTGCGTGAGCTCATCGCAAGACCATCTTTTTCGCGCACCACGGGGCAGGAGACGATTTCGATGCCTTGGAGGTCCTCGGAGACTTCGATCATCCTTTTGATGACAGCGATTTGCTGGAAATCCTTGAGTCCGAAGTAGGCTTTGTCGGGCATTACGAGGCGGAAGAGCTTGCCCACGATCCAGACGACGCCCCGGAAGTGTCCGGGGCGGAAAGCGCCTTCTTGTACTTCGGCCACCCTGCCCAGAGGAAGCTCAGGGGCTTTTTCACCCTCCGAGTACATCACTTCCGGAGTGGGCAAAAAAGCGATGTCCACTCCCGCTTCTTCGAGCAAACGGAGGTCGTCGGCTTCGTTGTGGGGATAAGTGCGGAGGTCTTCGGGGTTATTGAACTGAGTAGGGTTCAAGAATACGCTCACCACGGTGAGATCGCATTCGCCAACCGACCTTTTGATGAGGCTGCGGTGTCCGGCGTGGAGTGATGGGGTCCTTAATATTTTCATTTTATATGCGAAAAATCTTAGTGCCGTATTTTCTTCCGTGACGTTTGTCGCGGTTCGGTTGCAAATGTACCCCTTTTATGAATACATTGCTGTCCGGTAAAAGGTTTGCCAAGGTTACGGTTCTTTTGTCTCTTCGGATCGGATATTGTCCCGCTTCCGCCCCCTTTGCACAAGTGAGCTTAGGGCGTGACCGGATAAACCTTCCTAACTGAGACCTTTCCGAAAAAGATACGGACCGAGAGACTTCTCCCGGTCTGTACCAAATATCACCGAGATACGGACCAAAGCTAAAGCCCCGGTCTGTACCATTTTTTGTTCACAACTTGAGGAATGCGCGAAGCGAGGAGTAAGCCCTTTTGACATGCGTCTTGATCGTCTCCGGACTTAAGTCCAAAGCGAGAGCGATCTGGGGGAGCGTCATCCCGTCGAGCTTGAGGAGGATCACTTCCCGCGTGCGTTTCGGGAGGGTGTCTATCGCCCGGAAGAGGAGGTCGTAAGTCTCTTTTTTGTCGGCGGATTCTTCCACCTCTCGGGCTTCAAGGATGCTTCTCATAGAGAGACTCTCCCTCTGAGCCTCGTCCTCGATGGAGAGACGTTTTTTGTGATGATCCCGGAGATAGTTGAGTGAGCGGTTGATGACACAGCGATTGAGGAAAGCCTCCACACGGGCAACGTCGGAGAGTATCTCCGGCTTCTCCCACAGCTCGGAGAGTGTGTCCTGAACCACGTCTTCCGCAGCCGCCAAGTCCCCGAGGTAACGCATAGCGGTCTGTATCATACCCGGACGGCACTCGGCATAGACGGTGGCGAAGTCCACGGAACCCCCCTCCTCGGGCAGTTTTTGAGCGCGAGGAAAGCAGAGGGGTACTATGAGGCTGTTTTTCTTCTTCACTTGGTGCGACAGGTGCAACTTTTTACCGTTTAATGTCAGAGTACGTTCCGTTTGTCACGAGAAAATTACCTAATTTTTTGGAAATACACATCATCTACTTCGTTATTTTTTATATCCGGAGTCATTCAGATCCGGAGCACAGGGTCGAAGCCTTTTATTAAATAAAGGTATATTTGTGGGAAACATAGAGTTTCACCGATAATGAACTTCCCCCCGATATGACAGATACAAGCAAGGAGATATACGACTTCGACCGCGTCGTCGACAGAAAAGGAAGCCATAGCTCGAAGTATGCCGCTACCCAGGGACTTATGAGCGACTACGAAGAGATTATCCCTCTTTGGGTCGCAGATATGGACTTTGAGACTCCGAAAGTAATCCGTGACGCAGTCATTAAGCACATCACGGATCACCCCGTCCTCGGCTACTCCGTTCCCCCGAAAGAATACTATGAGACGCTGAAAGAGTGGTTTCACTCGGAGTATGGTCTCGAGATAGAGTTGCCCGAGATCGAGTTCACTCCCGGAGTCGTCGCCGCCCTCTACAAGCTTCTGGAGTGCCTCACCGAGAAAGGCGACGGCGTAGCCATTATGCCTCCCGTCTACTTCCCTTTCGCCGACGTCATCAACGGCAGCGGCAGACGGGAAGTGACCGCCCCTTTACTCATAAAAAACGAAAGGTACTACATCGACTGGAATAGGCTCGAGAATGCGCTAAAGGAGAGCAAAGTACTCGTACTCTGCCACCCGCATAACCCCGGAGGTCGCGTCTGGGAGACAGAAGAGCTGGAGCGCATCGCGGCTTTGGCAAAAAAATACGGCGTCACGGTCATCAGTGACGAAATCCACGGGGATCTCACATACCCCGCCCACAAGCACCGACCGTTTCCCTCCATCGGTGTGGAGGCGCGCGAGGTCGGGCTGAGCCTGATGGCTCCCTCCAAGTTTTTCAATATGCCGGGTCTTGTCGCCTCCCATATGTATATCCCGGATCCCGATCTCCGCAAACGGGTCTTCGGCTACTTCGAAGCCAACCATCTCTCTACTGCAGACTGCTTCACGTTCGATGCCGTCATCGCCGCGTACCGTCACGCCGGAGGGTGGGCAAAGGCGGCCTCTGCGTACTGCGAGAAGAACGTCGCCTACGTCTCAGATTTCCTTAGGGATGAGTTGCAGGGGCAAGTGGGGATGATCCGCCCGGAGGCCTCGTTCCTGGTCTTCCTTGACTTCAGAAGGGCGGGATTCTCTTCCCCTACCGAACTCCACGAGTTCATTATCCGCAAAGCAGGCGTCCTTATGAACGAAGGATCGACCTTCGGGGAGGGGGGAGCCTTCTTTATGCGCCTTAACGTAGGTACCTCACGATCCGTACTGGAGGAAGTGATGCGCCGGCTCAAAAAAGCGCTGTCGGAGCGCAAGGAGGGAAAATGAGTGAGACGGTTATAAGAGCCACAGGACTCACCAAAAGCTTTGGCAACCTTGAGATTCTGAAGGGCATCTCCCTCGAAGTGCACCGGGGTGAGATTGTCGCCATAGTCGGCGCAAGTGGCGCGGGCAAGACCACGCTTTTGCAGATCCTCGGCACACTCGACCGCCCGGACCGCGGGAGTGTCGAGATCGCGGGACAGGATGTGCTTCGGCTCTCTCCCGATGCGGTGGCCGATTTTCGGAATAAGCGGATCGGCTTCGTCTTCCAGTTCCACCAACTTTTGCCGGAGTTTACCGCCCAAGAGAATGTCGCGATACCCGCTATGATCTCCGGTCTGAAGTCAAGAGATGCGATGACCCGGGCAGGGGATATTCTGGAGAAGTTGGGGCTGAAAGAGCGTCTCAAGCATCGCCCGAATCAACTCTCCGGAGGAGAGAAACAGCGTGTGGCAGTAGCGAGGGCACTCGTCAATCGTCCCGACATCATATTCGCAGACGAGCCCACAGGCGCACTCGACAGCGCCAATAAGCTCGAGTTGCACCATATCTTCGACACCCTCCGCAGGGAGCTCGGACAGACTTTCGTCGTCGTCACACACGACGACACCATTTCTGCCATCTCCGACAGGATAATCAGGCTCAGCGACGGGCGCATCATCTCCGAAGAACGCCATGAAACTAACGAAGAGCGATAGGGTTCTCTTGCTCCTTTTGGCACTCGCCCTCGGCAGTTTTGCCCTCTACAGTGCCACCCGGCCGGATCGCTATGCCTCTTCGCCGGAATCTCTGTCCTCCGACCAAAACGACACTATCTTCGAGGCCTCCACAGATACCCTCACCACGCCCGAAGGAAAAGGACTTCGGGCGCATAAAAAAGGCTTCCTCACCACCGACCGCTACCCCGGTCCCCCGCAGTGGATGACGGAGCAGAAGGCTTCTGTCAAACTCTCGAAGGGGCAAACTCTGGACCTCAATACTGCCGACACCTTAGACTTGGTCAAAGTCCCCGGCATAGGACCTTCCTTTTCGAGACGCATCTGGAAGTACCGCTGTATGCTTGGCGGCTTTTATGCCAAAGAACAGCTTCAAGAGGTCTACGGGATGGATCGGGAGCGGTACGAGGGGATCGCACCTTACTTCACCGTCGGCTCCGCACCCCGCTCCATTTTTCTCTCCCCCGACAGCATCGGGCGGCACCCTTACCTTAGTTTCAGGCAAAGGGACGCACTTTTGCGCCTAATTCAGAAAGGGGACTCGCTCACCTGGCCCCTTCTGATGAAGTCCGGATCCTTCACTCGCGATGATTCGCTCCGCCTCTCGCCCTACCTTCCCATCCGGTAAATACACCCGTCCGGATGAGGTACAGACCGAAATAAGTAAAAGGTACAGACCGCGCCCTCATTGAGATACAGACCGGGACAAATGCGAGACACGTACCAAGATTTTCGGGTACGCCGGTCAAAACTTTTGGCGTGTATCGGTCGGGATTTTTCGCGTGTATTGCCCAAGATTCTTCGGCGTATCTGCACACGATTGTCTTATCCCCTCCATCACTAAGCAAAAAGGCTCCCACACATCTTCGTGCAGAAGCCTTTTCATCTAACGTTGTAAAGGGATATTTCTTTTATCCCGGGGTATACAGAAAAACTGTCATTTGGTTTTAGCGGCTCTTTTCAGTTCCCTAAGGAGGTATGCATAATGCTCCCTAAGCTCGGCATCGGCGGTCACCTTAAGCGCATCCGAAAGGAGGTCAATGGCCTTCTGACCGAAGTACACGAAAAACTTCTCTCCTCCGACAATCGTATTCGTCCACAAGTGTTCACTCTCGCCATAGCCGGTACCGAACCCTAATGCAGTCCCGGCATCCGGGTGACATCCGGAATGCGTACAGAAACGTTTCGCATTTGTCTCCCCGTTGGAAAGAGCAAAAGGCATTGAAGGTGCTTTTGAAGACTTGAGAATATTCGCGAAACTCTTGACATACTCTCTCTGAAAATTGCGTTCGGCAGTTGTCAAACTTTCATCTCCACAAAGAGTCTTGTGAAAGACAAAATTGTACACGTCCTCGGAGTACTCCTCCGGAGAATAAGACTCCGGATCCAGATGATGGGAAATATAAACCTTATTAACTTGAGACACGGCCAACTTTCGAGTTAACTTTTCGAGCGTGTCGAAAGGTTTGCCCCCCGCTCCATAAAGTTTGGACTCCAAAACCGGGTCTGACATAGACCCGATGGTGAGCCCTTGCTCCAACAGCCACATCAAGGAGCGACGTTGCTCTTCCTTCGGTATGACAAAATACCTCGGAATACCCGATTTTTCGGAAGATTGGTTGAGACGAATACCGGAAATGTTCATAGCCACACGGTTCAGGTAAAGATAAGCCTGCTCCATTATCCCCAAGTAAAGAGACTGCTTCCGTTGACTCGTCTCATCATCCTTGACCCACTCAGACAAATGAGGGATGATGTATCTAAGGTTCTTTAATCCGTACTCGGCGGACTTAACCGGGTCATCGCCAAGATCCTCTTCCACCGCGCTTGCATCCACGCGTTGTTCGAGCTGCTGCATCACGTAGCGAAAACGCGGATCTCCCTCATGACTGTCCACCATTTTTCGGAGCTCCCGATCTTCTTTGATGAAGTCTCCATTCAGATCCGGAAAGTATCGATAAGTCCAATCTACAAGGAAATAGTCATAAACGCCCAAGTACGGCGGTTCCAGAGCTACCCCCTCGTCCCCCGGTTGCGCGATGTAGTTAAAACGAGCGTAGTCCATAATGGATGGAGTCGTACCATACTTTTGGGTAAAAGGAATCGACCTCAGCGAATCGGTAGGGAAGGCCGATGAAGCGGCCATATTGTGCATAAAGCCGAGGCAATGTCCTATCTCGTGTGCGATGACATACTCAAGAGTCGAAAACCGAATTTCGTCGGGCATTCTCCCGGTACGCGCTCTCTCGTCCACCTGGGAGGTTTGGACGAAGCGCCAGTTGTCTACGAGCTCAAGCACGTTCCCATAGACGAATACTCCGGCATTGATGATTTCACCTGTGCGAGGATCCGTCCACGACGGTCCCATTGCATTCTGAATCTCCACAGGAATAAAGCGGATGCACGAATACTTAAGGTTATCCGGATCGAACTCGGGATCCTCCTCTGGAGTGGGGAAATCTTTCACTCTGACCACGTCCTTGAAACCTATCTTCTCAAACGCCGCATTCCACCGCAGTATTCCCTTTTTGATCGCGGGAATCCAATCCCTGGGGATAACGGTATCGACATAGAATACGATGGGCTTTCGGGGAGAGACCGCTTCCCCCCTCTTGTAAGCCTCAACATCTGACGGGGTCACGTCCCAGCGGTTAACAAAAGTCTTCTCTTTGATGAGACCGGTCTCCGGATCGACCAACATCTTGGAATTCTGAAAGACACCGATTCGGGCATCGCTCAGCCGGGGAGTCATCTGATCCTCCGGCAGCTTAAAGAAACTCAGGACAGCTTCATACGTCACGGGGTATTTATCCAAGAGTTTGCGACCATCCGATCCATTCGTGGAAATAGAATATGTACGGGACACCTTCACCGTTGCGTTGTCCTTAAATGCCTTGATTTCCGTGATGCGGTCAAGGTTTGGACGAGGCTCGGTAGAAACGGGTGTGCCGACCGCTGCTCTGGGCTTAAAATCAAAGTAGCGATTGTCTTTTGTCAAAAAGTCCGTCACGTCTATTACTACAGAAGCCGAATCCGGGGAAAAAGCAACGACGTTAAAGCGTTCAATCGTCACGTCTCCATAATTAAGCCGGCTTGACTCTGCGAGATGTG
>SFHG01000101.1 GCA_004555765.1 Bacteroidales bacterium | reverse complement strand
GCCTACGAGGAGTTCCGGCTGAAGGAGTTCGAGCGCGACTGCGACGGCACGTGGGTGGACGAGATCCCGGACGGGAACAACCGCAGCATCGACGCGGTGCGCTACGCCGTCATGGACGACGTGCTGAGGGGGCGTAGAGGATTGTCTGGCGCTCTTCTTTATCATGCGGACAATAAGAAACGGCTGAGCTATTTTCTCCTCACCGTGTCAGGAAGCTCTTTGACGGCGAGGCGCCCCTCTATGAGCAGCTTGTGTATGAGATTATTCCCATGGTCCTTGTTGTCGAGGGTCCTGCCATAGGCATCCAGCAGCTTAATCACCTGGCTCATTGTCTCGACCCTAACCTCCTCGGAAGTCTTGTCGCCGTGCCTCCGGTAGAAGAAGATCAGCTGCGTCTGTCCCTCATATAGGTGTACGGAGTCGAATATTGCCTGAAAGTAGGAGTAGTCGGCGGAACCGAGGGAGTGCCCGTAGAACTATATGAGCGCCGTCCCGTAGTCTTGGTAGCCGATGGGGAATGCTGCGTGCACGAGCGAGCGGGTATCGGACACGTCGAGGGACAGCAGGCGGTAGGTCTTGGTGAAGGGCGTCACTGTGGGGTCGTTCATTCGTCCCGTACCGTCTATGCCGAACACGATCTCGCCGCCGAGCCTTCCGTGGATGTTGATGTAGCTCGTCTCATGCTCTTCGGAATGCAGGCTCTCGATGGGGTGCGTGTAGTTGAAGCTGAGTACGCTCTCCTCGATGTCGTAGTCCTCTTCTCTCGGGCGACCCTGGAGGATGAGCTCGCACATGAGCCTACGCGCGTTTTCACGGTAATCGGGCTGGTCTTTCTCTGCCTGCGCGAGATAGGCGGAGAACTCTTTCTCAAGACATTCGAGATCGTTGCGCGTGAGTTCCAGCAGCTTCTCCTTGTTCCATTGCCTAGCCTTCTGGGAAGAACCTTCGCTGAGGTACGAGGCCACCTTGCCCGGAATGCTCTTTGAACCGAAGGCGCTCTTCTTGCCCCTCGAAATGTCTCGGAGTACGTCTACGGTCTCGTCAAGAGACGACTGCCAGAACTCGGAGTTGGTATCCTTCCAGCCCGTCGGTACCACCCAGCGTGCTATTGCACCCTCGACGTCAGCCCAATGATCGCCATCCATAGATCCGAGGATGACGTCCCATAGGTTCCTCTTGAAGCCTAGTGAATTGGACTCGCTATTCTCTTCTTGCTCGAGGGCCTTGTTGCGGGCGCTGATGAAGCTCGTAAAGCTCGACTTTAGCTTGCATTCGAGATCGAAGCCGTTACCGATGACCACGAGCTGGTGCCAGGAGGGACGCATATCTGGCATACGCGGCTGTATGTCCGCGAGGTTTTGGTAGATCGGGGTTAAGTCGAGCTTGGGGCGGCTGCGACTGGGAATATTCAAGAGCTCTCCTTCTCTAAGCGGGGTCAATGGTGCTGTTGTGAAGGTCGATGGTCTACACCATCTGCTTTATGTTTTTATTATAGCGTGCGGATGATACATCCGCCAAACGATGCGAGCGGCGTGGCAGATGGACTCGTGGGGTTACCTGCGTTTAGCTTCAGGCATGCTAACCTTTCTCGCTGAGCTCGCAGTCATCGGGTGATTGCTCGTATGCGACGAGATGGGGACATTCGACCACTCTTCTCACCTGATGTGAGAAGAGCGGAGGGCAGATGGCGGGAGACGGGATTGGGGACGGGTACTGGGTGCCGGAGTGCGCGAGGGCGTACCTGAGGGGTACGGGATACTCGACCAGGGCGCTGGAGGACATGGAGCCGCACGTGCGGGAGTGGGACCGCTGGATGCGCGCGGTAGGCGAGTTCTACGACTGCGGGGACACCGACGGGTTCGGGCGGGTCTACCAGGTGCACCGCAGGACCATCCTGCCGGCGATGCCGGATCCCCCGTCGAGCGGGCGGCGGGCGGTGGTGCGTGAGAAGGTTCTTCTCCTCGCTCTTCCGTATGAGCTGCGGGCTCGAGCGTTCTTCTCTCCATACGAAAGCGCGTCGTGCGTTTCCGCACGACGCGTCGCCATCGTTGTCCTTGTCAGCCGGCCTCTATGCGGCGAGCGGCACGACCTTCTCGTCTCGGGTATACGGGATGCCCCAGAGCGTGAGGGTATCCTCGAAGTCGGTTATGAAGCAGTCGTCGGCGTGGCCCTCCACAATGTCCGCCGCGTCTGCGAGCGAGTAGTCGTCAGTCGGCTCGAACGTGACGGTCATCTCGCGCTCGGTGGCGTCGAACATCATCTCGGTGAGGACGCCCTTGCTCGCCTCGCGCACGAAGGCATTTCCCTCGGGCGTGACACCCCACAAAAGGGTTCTGTTTTCGGTTCCGCCTTATATCACCACGGTCTTCTCGTCTGCCATCGTATGTCTTCCGTCTCCTCTCTTTGATGGCTGTCATTCTTGGATACCCGCCGCTGCCAAGCCACGTTGGGCGTTCACCGCAAGCGGCATGCTGCTTGTAGTCGTCTCTTTGGTCCCCTCATGAGCATAGGCTCGAACGACTAGCCCCGGCCGGATTCGGCCGGGGCCACTACGCGAGCGATGTTCCGCATCATAGCTATTCTCACGCTGTCGGCGAGCGGCTTCATTAGCGGCCGTCCGATACACTTTTCATTCATGGTTTCTTCTAACCAAAGATTGTGCTTGATTCTGTCTGAGGATACGGTTATCGTTAACCACAGTAATACGGTTAGCT
>SFHG01000025.1 GCA_004555765.1 Bacteroidales bacterium | reverse complement strand
TTATAACTCACAAAAATCATCTTTATCTTTGCTTGCAAAATGAAGGATATCAATTGGTCAGAACTGACCTTCGGGTACTACCCCACCGACTACAACGTCAGATGCGCTTACAAGGACGGAAAATGGGGCGAACTTGAGCTCCATACGGACGAAAACATCACTATGCACATGGGGTCATCCTGTCTCCATTATGGTCAGGAAGCCTTTGAAGGGATGAAAGCGTTTCGCGGAAAGGACGGCAAAATACGTATCTTCCGCCCGGAGGAAAACGCAAAACGTATGCGTCGCTCTTGCGAGGGCATTATGATGGCGCCCATGCCCGAAGAACTCTTCCTCGAAGCAGTTGACCTGGTGGTGAAGAAAAACATCGACTTCGTGCCTCCTTATGAGACCGGAGCTTCGCTTTACATCCGTCCGCTCATCATCGGTGTAGGTCCGCAAGTCGGCGTGAGACCCGCGAAAGAATACCTCTTCGTTGTCTTCGTAAGCCCCGTGGGACCGTATTTCAAAAATGGGTTCAAGCCCACGCCTATGGCTATTATGCGCGGTTATGACCGCGCCGCACCCCTCGGCACCGGGACTTATAAGGTGGGTGGCAACTACGCTGCCAGCCTCAAGAGTGGCGAAATCGCACACGAACAGGGCTACTCTGCCGCCATCTACCTTGATGCCAAACAAAAGGAATTCATCGACGAATGCGGTCCCGCCAATTTCTTTATGATCCGCGGCAACGAGTACCTCACTCCGCTCTCCACGTCGATTCTGCCCTCCATCACCAATATGAGTCTGATGCAGATCGCGCGTGACCTCGGTATGCAGGTGCAGCAACGTCCGATTCACGAAGCAGAACTTGAGACGGCCGATGAAGCCGGAGCTTGTGGCACCGCGGCCGTGATTACGCCCATTTCGTACATTGACGATATCGAACGCCACAAGAAATTCTCTTTCGCAGAAGACGGAGAGCCGGGTCCCGTTTGCACCAAGCTCTACCACCATCTCCGCGGCATCCAATACGGAGACATCGAAGACACCCACAACTGGGTACATTTCGTCGAAGCCTGAGTTTCGACCGCGCGGAAAGAAAGGGAGCGCCCAGATGTTTTTGCGCCCCAAAGACATTTGATTGACCCCACATAACAGCCAAGTCAGCTCCGGGATTCGGAAACGAGTCCCGGAGCTTTTTTACGGACACAAATTACATCCATTAGAATACTATATACCTTTTCTCCAAATACTATATACCTTTTCTCCAAATACTATATACCTTTTGACCAAATACTATATACCTTTTGACCGATTGCTATATTACACTCGTATGACTTTCTCCTGAAACTCGTATGACTTGTCGGTTTAGACCATAAGGGAAAGAGGCACGTACCGGGAATATCTCGCCGGTACGTGTCTCGTCACATCGTCGGTACGGGCAAACCTTTCGCCCCGGTACGGGCAAAAATAGTCGCCGGCCGGCACTGCAGATTTCTAACCATTCACTGCCGACTACGGCCTATCTACTGCTCTTCGCAGTAGATGCGATGGCTCCGCGGAAATTCGCGCGCGAAAGCCTCCTTTAACGCTTTCTTGATCGCACCTTTGTCCGTGGCGGGATAGGCTGAAGTCTCTTTCCTAAATCCATATTCTTCCACGATTATCATCCCGTCCGACATAACCTGTAAGGAAATAAATCGGTCTTTTTTGAACGTATAGGCGCATACCCGCCGCTCCACGGATGAGGTGGCGGCGGAGAGAAGTGTTTTCTCGGCCTGGCGAAGCGGCAGGGATTTCATGAGCGGAGAAAGAGATCGAGTTCTTTGGTGAAGACGGACTTCTGAATATCGGTGGAGAGGAAAACGACCGTCACCACACCTTGTTTGAGGACAAAAGCAGACCGTATCGGCGGAATCGTACCCACGTTGACACGACACTCCAAAACCCGCGCGCCCCGAAAAGGAAGGCGCGATGCCGTCTTTGTCTTGGAGAAACCGGTCTCCGCTTCCTTACCGATTACGCGTTCCACCTCTGCTTTTATAAGTGTCTCGTAGTGACTGTACACTTTGAACACCTTCCTGCATCCGGGTGCGTAGTAGTCGAAAGAGAGCCGCGCGGAGTCCTGTCCGCCGTTTTTGTCCCCGCCAAAGGGTGCCATCGAATTAAGGCAACCGGGCTTCACCGGCATCAATGGTTTTGCCGTAAGAAAAGATGACTCTCATAACGTTTACGTGTATAATAAGACCTTTGACTCTTAATCAGTGGGTCAAGGAAGTATAGTTTCATTTGTTGGCACAAAAATAACGTTTTCGTCCGGGAAATAAAAGCAGGAAGAGAAGAAAGGATTTCGGTTATTTTGGGTACATTCGCGAAGGTCTTACAGAAAAAAGTTTATCCCCCGAATGAAGACTTTTACGAAAACCAAGAAATACATAACAAATTTCCCCAAGCAATGAGCAATTTATTTATGAGAATCGCAGGCACTGCCGCACTGTGTGCCGGACTGACGGTCTCAGGAGCCGGAACCGCTTCCGCCGGAAATCGGGAAGCACTTAAGAAGTGGACGCCCGAGGCAATGATGAGCGTGTACCGCATCGGCTCGGAAAATCTCTCACCCGACGGCAAACAGTACGTCTACACCCGTTCGCTCCCGAATATCAAAGAAAACAACTCCACTTCCGAAATTCTCACCGGACATACCGACAAGACGGGGGATGCCAAAGTCATCGTCGCAGGCAAAAAAGGACACTCTCCCGTCTTCCTCGACAATGAGACCATCGCCTACATCTCCACGGAAGGCGCACACGCACAAATCGCGGTGATTCGCCCGGATGGATCGGGGCAAAAAGTCCTTTCGGATTTCGATTTCGATGTGGAAGGCTTCCTTTTTTCCCCAGACCGCTCCAAAGTGATGGTCTACCGCAAGAACCCGCTTCCCAACATTAGGGAGCAGGAATATCCCGACCTCGACAAAGCCACGGGACAAATCTTCGACGACCTGATGTACAAGCACTGGGACGAATGGAACGACTACACCAATCAACCCTATATTGCAAACGTGTCCGGCAATCTCTCCGTCTCCAAGGAAGTCACACCGGTACTTGGGTCGGACGAACCCTTTGAAGCCCCCACGAAGCCCTTCAGCGGCTCGGAGGACTTTGCGTGGAGTCCGGATGGCACGAAGCTCCTGTACTCTTGTCGCAAAAAGACGGGTCTCGAATACGCCGTCTCAACCAACACAGACATCTATCAGTACGACCTCACGACAGGAGAGACGAAGAACCTCACGGAAGGTATGATGGGTTATGACACCCTACCCTCCTATTCGCCGGACGGTAAGTATATCTCGTGGGTGAGCATGGAGCGTGACGGCTACGAAGCCGATCTCAAACGCCTCTTTATTATGGACACAAAGAGCGGTGAGAAAACCTATCTCAGCAAAAACTACGACAACTACGTCGAGTCCTACTCTTGGCTCGACAACAGCAAGGGCATCCGTTTCCTCTCCAACGACTACGGACTGAACGCACTCTTTGAAATAGACCTCAAGGGTAACGTGAAGCGCATCTACCGCCCGGATCTGGCCGACGTAACCTCCTTCAGCGGAAGCGGCGACGTGATCCTCTTCGGCCAACAGTCTTTCAAGGTTCCGACAGACCTCTATCTTTTGAAGAAGGGGAAAACGAACAAACTGACGGTCGAAAACGACGACTTCCTTTCCGGTTTCTCACAAATCACGGTTCAAGAGAGATGGATGGAGACGACTAATGGCGAGAAAATGCTCGTATGGGTCGTCCTGCCTCCCAACTTCGATGAAACGAAGAAATATCCTGCGATACTGTACTGCCAAGGCGGTCCGCAAAGCACGGTAAGCCAATTCTGGAGTTACAGGTGGAATATCCGCACCTTCGTGAGCGAAGGCTTCATCTTCGTGATGCCCAACCGCCACGGTGTCCCCGGCTTCGGACACAAGTGGAACGAACAAATCAGCGGAGACTACGGCGGTCAAAATATGCGGGACTACTTCACTGCCATCGATAATGTGGCCAAAGAACCGTACGTGGACAAAGACCACCTCGGAGCAACGGGTGCAAGCTACGGCGGATTCTCCATCTATTGGATTGCCGGACACCACGAAGGACGCTTCAAGGCTCTGATGGCTCACGCCGGTATATTCAACCTCGAAGCCCAGTACCTTGAGACAGAGGAAAAGTGGTTTGCCAATTGGGATATGGGCGGTGCCTACTGGGACAAGGACAATAAGGTCGCACAGAATACTTTCGCCAACTCCCCACACCGCTTCGTCGACAAATGGACTGCGCCGATCCTGATCTCCCATGGTGATCGCGACTTCCGTATCGTCTCCACCCAGGGAATGCAGGCGTTTGATGCCGCAAAGATGAGGGGTATCCCTGCCCGCTTGGTCTATTACCCGGATGAGTCCCATTGGATACTTCAGCCTCAAAACGGTATTCTGTTTTACCGCACTTGGTTCGACTGGATGAACAAATACCTTAAGAAATAACGCAATGACAAAAACGATACTGACCTTTGGTCTCGGCTTGGCTCTCGGAGCCACGGTCTTTGCTCAGGGAGACTACGACAACCCCACCTGGATGCGCTACCCGGCCTTATCTCCGGACGGCTCTGAGATTGCATTCACCTTCCAAGGCGACATATACAAGGTGCCGGCCTCGGGCGGCAGAGCCGTTCGGCTCACCACGAACGAAGCCTACGACACGATGCCTATGTGGGCACCCGACGGTAAGACGCTGGCTTTCGTAAGCACCCGTACCTACGGCTCGAAGGACATCTATATTATGGACGCGGATGGAGGTGTGGCACGAAGAGTAACCACCCATTCTGCAAGCGAAACGCCGGCCTATTTCAGCCCGGACGGGAAGTACATCTACTTCATCGCCCACATACAGGACGACGCGGCGAGTGCGCTCTTCCCCATGGGGCGTATGAGTGAGCTCTACCGAGTACCCGTGACGGGCGGGAGGACAGAGCTCGTACTCGGCACGCCGCTTGCCTCACCCTCACTCTCGCAAAATGGGGACTTTATGCTCTACGAGGACGAGAAAAGTATGGAAAATGTCTGGAGGAAGCACCAAAAGAGTGCGGCCGCCAAGGATATTTTCCGCTACGACTTCAAGGAGAAAAAGTTCACCCCGCTCGTGATGTGGGAGGGCGAGGATCGTAATCCGGTTCTCGCACCTACGGGGGACAAGTTTTACTTCCTCAGCGAGCGGAGTGGCACCTTCAACGTATTCGAAGCCGACCTCTCCAACCCTGAGAGGATAGTTCAGCTCACGGACTTCCGACATCACCCGGTACGCTTTCTCTCAGTATCCCGCACCGGGAAGCTCGCTTTCGGTCACGATGGCGAAATCTACACGCTCACGCCGGGAGGAAAAGCCGAGAAAGTAGACATCTCCATCCAAAACGACTTAGGATCCGGGATGCCGACACTCGTCACAACAACGAGGGGAAGGATCAGAGGTGCCTCCGTCTCTCCCGATGGCAAACAGATCGCTTTCATCACCGGAGGCGAGGTCTTCGTCACGAGCTCCGACTACAAGACGACCAAAAGGATTACCAATACACCGGCGGAAGAAAGCTCCGTCTCCTTCGGAAGTGACGGTCGCAGTCTCGTCTATGCTTCTCGTCGCGACGGTCGGAGCGACCTCTATATCGCGACCATAGAACGGGATGGAGAGAAAGCATTCCCCAACGCCACTCTGATTAGGGAAGAAAAGCTCATCCCGGACGTCGCAGGCGAAAAGATGAACCCCGACTTCGCACCGAACGGAGAGGACGTGGCTTTTGTGCTTGATCGACAGAAAATAGCCGTCTACAACATCAAGACCCACAAACTGCACGAAGTCACCGACGGATCCGTCACGAGCGAAGTCGATGGGAGCGTTCCTTTCGTGTGGTCGCCCGACTCCAAGTGGCTTGCACTCAACATCACCACCAACCATCACGAGCCCTATGCCGACGTGGTTCTCGTCGATGCCACCAAGACACACGGCGAGCTCCATAACCTCACGAACACGGGTTACTTCGCGATGAATCCCCGCTTCGTCATGGGTGGCGACGCGATCATCTACTCCTCCGAGCAGTATGGTATGCGCAACCACGCGTCCTGGGGATCGATGAGCGACGTGATGATTATGTTCCTCAACCGCGAGGCCTACAACAAATTCCGTCTCAATAAAGAGGAGTACGAACTCCTCACCGAAGAAGAAAAGGAAGCCAAAAAAGAAGCGGAAAAAGCTAAAGACAAGGACGGAAAGGAAGCCGAAGATGCGGACAAGCCCATACGCGTAGAGCTTGAAATATCGAGAGCCGCATTATGCGTCTCACACCTGCGTCCTCGGATCTCGGCGATGCCTACATCACTCCGGATGGCAAAAAGCTCTACTATATGGCAGCTTTTGAAGGCGGGTACGACCTTTGGGAAAAAGACCTGAGGGAAGGACACGCCAAGCTCATCAATAAGATGGACGGAGACTACTACTCGATGACTCCGGACAAAGAGGGAAAGACCCTTTTCCTCATCAGCGGGAACGATATGAAGAAACTGGATCTCTCTTCCGGCAAAATTACCCCCATCATCTACGCCGCAGAGTACAGTCTCGATAAAGAGAAGGAGAGGGAAGCGATGTTCAACTACGTGGAACTCGAAGAGGCGGCCCGCTTCTACGTGAAAGACATGCACGGGGTCGACTGGGCTAAGCTCACGGATCATTACCGGAAATTCCTCCCCTATATCAATAACAACTACGACTTCTCCGAAATGCTCTCCGAACTACTCGGTGAGCTCAATGTCTCCCACACCGGATCCGGCTACCGCAGCGGAAGCGGTGCACCGCAGACGGCCGAGCTCGGGCTTTTCCTCGACTTGACACATCCTTCCGACAAGGGTCTCCTTGTGCAGGAAGTCGTAGTGGGCGGTCCCTTTGATCTCTACTCTTCAAAGGTAAAAGCCGGAGACTATCTCACCGCCATCGACGGGACGGAAATCACGGCAGACACCGACTATTTCCCCCTCCTTGAGGGTAAAGCCGGCAAGCAGGTTCTCGTCTCTTTCCGCAATGCCGACGGCAACGAGTGGGACGAAGTCATTAAGCCCATTTCCGCCGGTCGTCTGAGCGGTCTCCTCTACGACCGCTGGGTCGCTGCGCGTGAGAAGGAGGTAGAAAAACTCTCCGGAGGTCGTCTCGGATACGTGCATATCGCCTCTATGGATGACGAAAGTTTCCGCAGGGTCTATGCCAAAGCCCTCGGCAAGTACTACCGGTGCGACGGTATCGTGATCGACGTGCGCTATAACGGCGGCGGTCGTCTCCACGAAGACATCGAAGTCCTCTTCTCCGGAGAGAAATACCTCACCCAGGAGATACGCGGTAAGTACTACTGCGATATGCCGTCCCGCAGGTGGACGAAGCCGAGCGTGATGGTCACCTGCGAAGCGGACTACTCGAACGCCCATGGCACGCCCTGGGTCTACCAGCACCAAAAACTTGGCAAAGTAGTGGGTATGCCGGTCGCCGGCACCATGACGAGCGTGAACTGGGTCACGCTCCAAGACCCGTCCCTGTACTTCGGCATCCCCGCTGTCGGCTACAAGACGGCAGAGGGTTATTATCTCGAAAACCACCAGATGAATCCCGATGTCGTGGTACGTCTCGACTTCAATAAAGCACTCTCCGGCATCGACACTCAGATCGAAAAAGCCGTAGAGGTTCTCAGACAAGAGATTAAGTAACCGCTTTAGACCGTACGACAAGCTCTATGAAAAAGTTTCTACCGTTTTTGCTGTCCTTGGTTCTGCTTTCCGGATGTGGCATTCTCTCCAAAGAATACGTCCCCGGGCATAAGTTTGAGAGCCGGGAAGACTTGGTCGCTTACCTACAAGGAAACGACTGGAACTTTGAGCTCCAACACGTTTCCGGATCTTATGTCCCCTCAACCTTTAACGCCTACGGTTTCGGCTTTGAGGTCAAAGGAGACTCCTTGGTGAGTTACCTTCCTTTCTTCGGTATCAGCTACCGTGCACCGTTGTATGGGGACAACAAAGGTCCTCTGAACTTTGAAGCGCCCATTGTTTCGTATGACGTAAAGGCAGGGACGCACCCCGGAGAAGCCGTCATCGAGCTTGTGACCCGCAAAGAGCCCCAAAACACGATCACGCTCTACATCACTGCATTCACCAACGGAAGCGCGACCGTCACTATGCTCTCGACGGATACCGAGTCCCTCACTTATCGGGGCATCATCACCCTCCCCGGGCACAAATAAGCGGGTCTCTTTCCTGTAACCGACAGTCGGCAGTTTTATCGGACAAGAAGATCCGATAAGACTGCCGACTATTTTTTTGCACGGACATAGAAGGAGACGAGGCACAGATCGAAACGGATAAAAGGTACGGACAGAGAAAAAGGGAAGGTACGTACCCGGATTAACGAGGAAATCCCGATGGATGAGTAGGCGGAAATATCGGAGGAAATGCGTATCTTTGCCACACGATCGGGAGATCGATGTCTATGCGCGGTAATAGCTCAGTTGGTAGAGCGTCGGCTTCCCAAGCCGAAGGTCACGGGTTCGACCCCCGCTTACCGCTCCGGAAATCAGTTCCAACGCTCGCGATGCATCACGGTGTATCGCGAGTGTTTTTCTCTTGTACCCTTTTAGATGAGGCAAATTTAAGGGGAATAATGTACCTTTGCGAAGATAGGGTGCCTGCACCTCTTACGGGATTTTGATCAAAAATCTCATTACACCGTCAGTTTATGAATAAACAAGAACTCATCCGCCATATTCGCTCCAAGCGCTCATTCCTCTGCGTAGGACTTGACAGCGACCCCAAAAAGATTCCGGCACAATTTACCCCGGACGCAGAAGGGGTGCTTTCATTCAATAGAGCCATCGTCGACGCAACGGCTCCGTATGCAGTAGCCTTTAAGCCAAATGCCGCTTTTTACGAAGCACTCGGGTGGCAGGGCATCAAAGCCTTGGAGGAAACCATCCGCTATATTAGGGCAAATTACCCGGACATCCTCGTAATCCTCGATGCGAAAAGGGGCGACATCGGCAATACGTCCGCCCTCTACGCCCGGTCGGCTTTTGAGGAACTGGATGCAGACGTACTCACGGTAGCACCGTATATGGGTAATGACAGCGTCTCTCCCTTCCTTAAATACGACGGCAAGTGGGTGGCAGTCCTTGCCCTCACCTCCAACGGTGGCTCGGAGGACTTTCAGCACCTGCGCGTAGGGGAGAGAGAGCTATTTGAAGAGGTACTCGAGACGAGCAAAAAGTGGGGAAGTGAGGAGAATATGATGTACGTGGCAGGCGCCACGCACCCCGAGTACTTCGAGCGCATCCGGGCTATTGTCCCGGAACATTTCCTACTGGTTCCCGGCGTCGGCGCACAAGGCGGCAGCCTTGAAGAAGTGGCCGAGTACGGAATGAATCGCGACTGCGGGCTTTTGGTCAATTCGTCACGAGGCATCATCTTCGCAAGCCGTGAGGCAGACTTTGCCCAGAAAGCAGGCGAAGCGGCAAAGGAACTGCAAGCTAAAATGTCAACCCTTTTGGACAAGTACGCAAAAGCATGAAGACCCCGACCTTATCCGCAAACCAAGTGGCCGAACTCCTCGGCGGAGCCGTAGAAGGCAACGGAGAGGTACTGCTTTCGGGATTTTCGAGCATCGAAAAAGGCGAGAAAGGAGACCTCTCATTCGTCGGCAATGCACGGTACGAAGATTTTCTCTACACCACGGGAGCTGACGCAGTGCTTGTGCGGAAAGATTTCGAGCCCAAAGGCGAAGTACACAGTACCCTGATACGGGTGGACGACCCGTACACGGCACTCAACCGACTCGTCCGGATGATCAAAGAGACTTCGCCTTCAGACACCGGAGTCTCTCCCTTGGCTTTTGTGGACGATACTGCAGAGCTGGCACCCGATGTATTCGTGGGATCCTTCGCCTACGTCGGTGCGGGTACGAAATTGGCCTCGGGCGTAAAAGTTTTGCCCCAGGCCTTCGTAGGCAAGAACTGCGAAATCGGTACGAAGACGAAGATCTACCAGCAGGCCGTCATTAGCGACAACACCGAGATCGGCGCACGCTGCATCATACACTCCGGGGCAGTGATTGGCGCAGACGGCTTCGGCTTTGCGCCCACAGAGCAGGGCTACGAGAAGATACCCCAGATGGGAAATGTCATCATCGAAGACGACGTGGAGATAGGCGCGAATACCTGCATCGACCGTGCCGCCATCGATGCGACCATCGTCCGCAAAGGGGCAAAAGTAGACAACCTCGTCCAGCTTGCACACAATACAGAGACCGGTGCCCATACCGTCATCTCTGCACAAACCGGTATAGCCGGCTCCACCAAACTCGGCTCGTGGGATGTCCTAGCGGGACAGGTAGGCGTGGCGGGACATCTCTCCATAGCCGATCGCGTCACCCTTGCGGCAAAAACGGGTGTCTTGGGCAATATCAAGAAAGAAGGCGGCACCTACTTCGGGTACCCTGCCTATCCGCACATGACGGCAATGAAATCTTCAGCCATCTTCCCGCATCTCCCCGAGATGGACAAGGAACTCTATAACCTGAGACAAGAATTAGAAGCACTAAAGAAAGAGCTTGAACTCTTGAAGAAAGGGACCAACCAATGACCAAACAGCAGACACTTGCCGCCCCGTTTGAGCTCGGCGGCAAAGGCCTCCACACCGGCCTGAACATACTGATTAAATTTTTACCCGCGGACGATGATTACGGCATACGCATATCCCGCGTAGATCTTCCCGGCCAACCGACCATCAGGGCTCTCGCGGAGAATATCACGAAGACGGAGAGAGGCACAGTCCTCTCTAATAAAGATATGGTCGTCTCAACCATCGAGCACGCTATGGCGGCACTCTATGGTATGGGGGTGGATAACTGCCACATTGAGGTCGACGCCCCGGAGTTTCCCATACTCGACGGAAGTGCCAAAGCGTATGTGGAGAAAATCCGGGAAGTGGGCATCGTCTCCCAATCTCATCCAAGGGACGAGTACATCGTCACCAAGCGAATTGAAGTAAGCGACCCTGATACCGGTGCGAAGATTACCGTGTTGCCGGATGACAAGTTTAGCGCCAAGGTTCTCATCTCATTCGACTCGCCCATTCTCAGCAACCAATATGCCACGCTTGACGATACGGACGACTTTGCGTCGGAGATATCGTCGGCACGCACGTTTGTCTTTGTCCGCGAGATAGAGAAGCTTCTGGAACAGGATCTCATCAAAGGCGGTGACCTCGACAACGCCATCGTCATCTACGACCGTAAGATACCGCAGGAGCAGCTCCGGACTCTTGCCGATTCATTGGGCGTGTCGCCCGTACCTAACGTAGAGGAGCTCGGGTACCTCAATCACCGCCCGCTCGCTTACCCCAATGAGCCTGCCCGGCACAAACTGCTCGACCTCATCGGAGACCTCGCGCTTATCGGCTGCCGCCTCAGAGGTCACGTGATAGCGACGTGCCCCGGTCACTCGATCAACAGCAAGCTCACAAAGATGATCCGCAAGGACATCGTCCTAAACCAGGAACGGGCGCCTATATACGACCCCAATGCCACGCCGGTCTTGGACGTAACGCAGATTAAAAAGCTCTTGCCACACCGCTTCCCGATGCTCTTTGTCGACAAAGTCATCGAACTCGGACCCGGGTCTATCGTCGGGGTAAAAAACTATTCGATCGGAGAGCCCTATTTCCAAGGGCACTTCCCCGATGAGCCGGTTGTCCCGGGTGTCTTCCTCATTGAAGCGGCGGCACAGATTGCGGGCATTATGGTCATCAGTCAAAACAAGGAGTCCGAAAAGACCTACTCCACGTACTTAATGAAGGTGGAGAATGCACGCTTCAGACACAAAGTTTGTCCCGGAGACTCGGTTATTTTCAAGATAAGACTCACAAGTCCCATCAGACGCAACACAGCAAGTATCAGAGGTGTAGGCTTCGTGGGAAATAAGCTTGTCTTTGAGACCGACCTTTTGGCACAGATTGTCGTCTCGGACTAACTCCCTTATTGAAGAAAATTATGTCTCAAGAAAACCTCATCAGCCCATTAGCGGGGGTGAATCCGGGTGCCAAACTTGGCTCCGGTG
Source organism: Bacteroidales bacterium (assembly GCA_004555765.1). Classification (GTDB taxonomy): domain Bacteria; phylum Bacteroidota; class Bacteroidia; order Bacteroidales; family Porphyromonadaceae; genus Porphyromonas_A. The sequence continues at coordinate 11,832 of SFHG01000025.1, read as the reverse complement.
TCGTCGTCGAACCGTTTGCGGTCATCGACGATAACGTGGAAATAGGCGATGGCACGATTATCCGCAGCGGGGCAATTATCCGCAGCGGGGCAAGGATAGGCTCAAGGTGTGAGATCCATCCCCACGCCGTAATCGCCTGCACGCCACAGGATCTGAAGTTCAAAGGAGAGGACACCATACTCACAATCGGAGACCGCACCGTGATCCGTGAGTGTGCCACTGTCAGCCGGGGGACGGCCTCAAAAGGTCAGACCATTGTCGGCTCGGACTGCCTCGTGATGGCTTATGCACACATCGCCCATGACTGCGTTTTTCACGACCACATCATTCTTGGAAACGCTTGTCAAGTGGCAGGAGAAGTGGAAGTCTTCGACTGGGCCATTATGAGCGGAGGCACCTTGGTGCATCAGTTCGTCCGCGTAGGCGCACACTGTATGGTTCAGGGGGGCAGCCGCATCACGAAAGACGTACCTCCGTACACGCTCATTGGTCGGGATCCCGCAGCTTATTGCGGCATAAATATCGTCGGTCTTAGGAGACGAAAGTTCACCAACGACCAGATCTTTACGATTAACGACATTTTCCGCAAGGTCTACAACAGTGGTCTGAATATCTCCGATGCCATTCGCGTCGTGGAGGAAGAGAACGAACCATCCAAAGAGCGGAACCTTATCCTCAACTTCATCCGCACGTCCGACAGGGGTATCGTCCGGGGCGCCATCGACTAAAAAAATTGGTTCGTATCTCTCACTTTTCCCGGTCTGTGTCTCGACAACTTTTTGCTCCGTATCTCGCGACATTTTCGGTCTGTACACAAGAGGCACCGGTTTGTGAGACAAGAAACTCCGGAGGAAAAGACCGGGAAGAAATATGATTTCAGGGGTTAGCAAACCCTTTTTTACGTGTCTCCTTTACCGTAATAAATTATGATTTACCGTTTTGTCATTATATCGAATGAAGTAAAAGACTTTCGTCGCGACCTCCGCATCAGCGGAACCGTAACTTTCGCCACGTTGCACGAGAGCTTGGCAGAAGCCTTGGGGTACGACCCGAAAGAGCCTGCCGTTTTCCGCATCACGGACGAGCGCTGGAATCCTGAAACGGATATCTATCTCTACGATATGGGATACGGCTCATCGGATGAGGATGTACGTGTGATGAGCGACACCTACTTGGATGAGTTTCTCGACACAGAGAAGCAGAGATTGCTCTACACGTTTGACTTGGTCGGCAATCGCTCTCTGTATATGGAGCTTCGGGAGATTACCTTGGGCGAAGATCTCCCTAAGGCCGAAGTCGTGCGCTCCGGCGGGGTTCCACCCGCCCAAGTAACGAATATAGAAGACTTTCTCTCCGCCACTCCCGTCACCAAGACAACCACAAATACGGAGGAAGACGAGTACGGATTCTCTTCCGAAGGCGGGTATAACGAAGAAGACCTCTCCGATCTCGACATCACTACGGAAGAAGATCTGTAAGAAAGAAAGTGGAGAACCCGCTCGACAGTCTTTCCATTGACGGTCTCGTCATACTGACCGGCGCTACCGGTGCCGGGAAATCTGCCCTCGCCCTCGACTACGCCGAGAGACGGGGGTACGACATTATATCCGCCGACTCCAGACAGATATACAAAGGTATGGAGATCGGGACGGATGCACCCACGGAGGAAGAAAGGCTTCGCGTGAGGCACCATTTTGTCTCCTGCCTCAGCCCGGACAAGGACTACTCGGCTTTTGAATACGCCAAGGATGCCTTGCCCGTCATTGATAAGGAAGTGGATGGAAAGGGTACCGCTCTTGTGGTCGGCGGCTCTTACCTCTATTTGAGGGCGCTACTCTATGAGCCGGACGACATTCCTCCGGTACCGGATCGGATAAAGGAAGAGGTACGCCTGCTCTACGAACACGAGGGTCTTGCCCCCGTCATTGCCGTGCTGCGGAAAGTAGACCCCGGGTACCTCAAGCGCGTGGATCCCAATAATCACCGCCGCCTCCTACGGGCATACGAAGTGTATCAAGCATCGGGGAAACCCTTTTCCTCATTCCACACCGGAACCAAACGTCGGCTTCCTTTCCCTGTCACCGTCATAAGCATCGAGAGAGACCGTGCAGCCCTCTACGACCGAATAAATACCCGTGTGGAACGGATGATGGAGCACGGCCTCGTGGAAGAAGTAAAGTCCCTCTTGCCGTATAAAGACACCAACGCTCTTCGCACAATTGGATATAAGGAGGTTTTTAGGTATCTTGCGGGTGCAGTAAACCATCAAGAGTGTGCAGACCTTATCAAAAAGAATACACGCACTTTTGCCCGACACCAAATAACGACTTTGAAGCACCTCAAGTACGACATAACAATCTCGCTTTAGTACAATTTGTCAAGGATGTCCGTTTTAATCGATACCGAGAGAAAGAGATACACCCCATCCGGTTTGCAATTCTTTTGCGACAATCTCCTTCGTGGTCTTTCCGAGCTTGCCCCCGGCGATATTTCCATCTATGGTCCAAGGGAAGCGTACGGATTCCCTGTAGAAAAATTTTCGCCGCTCCATAAGCTTTACAATCCGATACCCAAGAGGTACGACATTGTCCACATCACGCACCAAAACCAAAGCTACTTTCCGCAGAAGTTCGGAGAGCAGAGAGTGCTCACGGTTCATGACCTCAATTACCTCCACGTTTCTCAGACAGACGCGCGGACGAGGGAGAAGTTCATCAAGCAGGTGGCATGCAATATCGAAATGGCCGACGTCATCGTGTGCATCTCCGAGTTTACGAAAGACGACCTCCTCTCTCGCGAAGAACTATTTCCGGGGCTGTCCGGCAAACCGGTGCACGTGATCTATAACGGACTTGACACACATCCGACGCTCACGGAAGAGGCAATCGACCGAAATCTTCCCGAGGAACTGAAAGGGAAGGACTTCATACTCAATATCGGTGTCGCCAATCCCAAAAAGAACCAGCAGGTCATCATCGAAGCGATGCCGCTAATGGACTCTGATGTCGTCCTTGTCGTCAACGATCCCGAGAATGCGTACGCCCGTTTTTTGAAAAGGCGCGCCGACGATATGAATGTGGCGGACAGGCTTCATATCTATGCCCGCATCCCCGAAGAGGTTAAGTATGCCTTAATCAGTCGGAGTACTGCTATGGTTTACCCCAGTCTCATCGAGGGCTTCGGGTACCCCCCGGTTGAAGCTATGGTCTGCGGCACGCCCGTCATTCTGTCTCGAAACGGCAGTCTGCCGGAGATAGGAGGCGACGCTGCCGTTTATCTCAAAGACACCACACCGTGGGAGGTCGACAAGGCTGTGCGTTCGCTCAAGATCCGAACCCCGGACAAGGGGAGGATCAAAGCGCAAGCCGAGAAGTTTTCCTACCGCGCTATGGCAGCCAACTATCTCGATCTCTACCGTTCTCTTAGATAAAAGGGGGCGATCACCGTCCGGGGAACGAGGGCGTGCACCTATAAGCATCAAAAGAAAAGCAGACACGTACCGAAAAAGATTTCGAGGTACGTATCTCGTCCCGTCCTATGTACGGGCAAAATTTTCTTCTCGATCCGTACCAAACTCAGACCAATATTTTATGCGGGGATCTTAGGAGTAAGAAAGCAGGCAAATGGGTAAATTTGCAGGAAGAAAAAGTTTAAGGACTTACCCCGGGAGAAACTCCCTATTTCAGACAAGAAAGGTTACAACAATATATGAGTGACACACCAAACGCGATCGACCGCAATTTGGTCATTCTGGGCATCGAATCCTCATGCGACGACACTTCGGCAGCCGTCCTCCGCGGAAACGTGCTTCTCAGTAACGTCATCGCTTCCCAAAAAGTACACGAAGAATACGGCGGTGTCGTCCCCGAGCTCGCTTCGCGCGCCCACATCCAAAACGTAGTCCCCGTAGTAGCCACGGCACTTAAACGCGCCGGACTCACTCCCGGAGATGTAGATGTCATAGCCTACACCCGGGGACCCGGACTTCTCGGGTCGTTACTCGTAGGTGGCAGCTTTGCCAAAGGAATGAGCGAAGCCCTCGGCACCCCCATCGTGGACGTGAATCACCTCCAAGGACACGTCATGGCACACTTTATCCGTATGCCGGAAGAGGACAAGGAGATGCCGGCATTTCCTTTCCTTTGCCTTTTGGTATCGGGAGGCAATTCACAGATCATTTTGGTCAGAAGCCCGCTGGATATGGAGATAGTCGGACAGACCAAAGATGACGCCGCAGGAGAAGCTTTCGACAAGTGTTCCAAAGAGATGGGATTCGGGTACCCTGGCGGTCCCGTGATCAGCCGGTTGGCAGAGAAGGGTGACCCGGAGCGGTTTCACTTCTCCAAACCGCACGTCGACGGGTACGACTACAGTTTCAGCGGTCTGAAGACCTCTTTTATGTACACCTTGAGGGATGAAAAAAAGAAAGACCCGGACTTCGTCGAAAAAAACAAATACGATCTCGCCGCTTCTTTGCAGAAGACTGTGGTGGACGTTCTTATGGACAAAATGAGGAAAGCCACCGAAGACCTCGGCATCAAGGAGATTGCAGTGGCAGGAGGCGTCTCTGCAAACGCACTCCTCAGGCAGGCTTTTATCGATTACGGCAAGGAAAAGGGACTAAAAGTCTACATACCACCGTTCTCATTCACCACAGACAACGCCGCGATGATTGCCATGGCCGGAGCTTACAGATACGCCGCAGGTCATGAGAGCAAACTATCGGACACCCCCTACACACATGCCTATTTCTGACAAAGCGCTTGCCGTGGCACAGCTCGTGAGGCGTCTCTCGCTGAAGGTCGGGAAGCCGTTTTACATAGCGTCGGCCGAGAGCTGTACCGGGGGGAGAGTCGCATCGGCACTCACGGGGGTTCCCGGAGCATCGGAGTGGTTTCACACAGGGGTCGTGACCTACACCAAAGAGAGCAAAAGGGCAGTCTTGGGTATCTCGTCTAAAATCTTGGACCAAGGGCTTGTGACCGAAGCGACCGCCAAAGCTATGGCAGAAGCCGTCGCAAGACTCACGGGAGCAGACTATGCGGTATCGACAACCGGCTCAGCCGGACCGTCGGCGAGCGAAGGGCATCCACCCCTAACTGTCTGGATCGGGGTTAGGACACCGCTCGGCACGTCTGCAAAGCTCATCGAGCGAGACGACAAAGGGCGTCAAGCCAATCAAGACACAGCGACGATAGAGGCGCTTACACTCTTGGAAGAAGCTCTCTTTCGGGACTTCTCTCACATTGAAGGTCGGGATTATAGGGGCTTTTGGGCTTAAGCTAAAATTTACGCCAGCGCAAGAGAGACAGAAATTTCGGTCTGTATCCCGTTCTTTTGAGATACAGACCGAAATTTTCGTGTCCTACGTACCTAAAAAATAACTTCGGTACGTACCGGACGAGATAGAGGGACACTTACTTATTGTAGCGAGTCTTGAGGGTACGAATCATATCCTGAGTCATCGCATCGAGATCATAAGTCGGTGCCCAGTCCCATTCTTCACGGGCGCAACTGTCATCCATCGAGTTGGGCCAAGAGTCGGCGATACCCTGGCGCAGCTTGTCGATCTCATACGTCATGGTGAACTCGGGGATATACTTCTTCACGGACGCATAGATAATCTCCGGATCGAAGCTCATCGCCGTGATATTAAACGAATTGCGATGCACAAGACGAGAAGGGTCTGCTTCCATCAGTTTTTCCATCGCCATCAGTGCATCCGGCATATACATCATATCCATAAACGTGCCGGCCTTAAGGGGGCAGACAAACTTGCCCTCTTGTACCGCCTTGTAGTAGATATCCACGGCGTAGTCAGTGGTTCCGCCACCGGGGAGTGCCACATTGGAGATGAGACCGGGGAAACGCACCGAGCGGGTATCGACTCCGAAGCGGTGAAAATAGTAGTCGCTAAGCAGTTCGCCCGTAACTTTGGTCACTCCGTACATCGTCTGCGGGCGCTGTATGGTGTCTTGGGGGGTCTTATCGTGCGGCGTATTGGGACCGAATGCGCCTATGGAGCTTGGGGTAAAGAGCGCCAACCCTTTCTCGCGTGCTATTTCGAGACAGTTGTAAAGCCCGCCGATGCCGATGTGCCAAGCAAGCTGGGGCTTATTTTCGGCCACAGCAGAGAGCAGCGCTGCGAGATTGTAAATGGTGTCGATCTTGTACTTGTCGACTACTTCGGCGATGCGGTTGGCATCCGTAATATCGACCACTTCGGCGGGACCACTCTCAAGGAGTTTGCCTTTTGGAGCTGCAGCCGGGATGTATCCTGCCACGACATTGTCTCCGCCATAATCTTTGCGGAGCTTCATAGTGATCTCGGATCCTATTTGACCTGTGGAGCCGATGATAAGGATTTTCTTCATAAAAGAGTAAAAAGATTATGAGAATATATGTGTAGAAACAGTTTCTTAGAAGACCGAAATTTTGAGGTACCGCTTGGGGTTCTTCTTGATGTCCGTCAAAAGACTGTCTGCGCTGGAGACGGTCGCTTGAAGCTGGCGGTAGAGGACGGGGTCGTTAAGCAGGAGCCCGATAGAGCTGTCGGCTCCGTTGAGCCTGGTAGACACCTTCTGCAGATTCGCCACTACGCCCTTAAAGTCGAGTATGGCTTGCTCGAGCTCTGCAGTGGGTACGGATTTGGCAATGTGGTTCACTGCGTAGGTGGCAGAGTCGATGTTATTGAGTATGGAGGGCACTTTACCCGCCATATAAGAATTCAATTGCGCAGAGGTATTACGGATATTGGCGGCCGAAGCCGAAAATTCGGAGAGAGTCGCTGTGATGTTGGGGTCTGCCACGACTGCATTTACTGTCGCGATAAGGGAATCGAGACTATTCAGAGAGCGGGCAATCTTTGGAGCTATCACCTCCTCAAGCTCCTGTATCAGTCCGGGTTTCACCCTCGACTCTATCGTGTCTCCCGGAGCGTAATACTCACCCGACTTACCCACTTCGAGCACCAGGACAGCACCTCCGAGCGGGTTCATCTCGACATAAGAGACAGTACCTTTCGGTAATTTGAGTTCGTGGTCGAGGGAAATAGAAGCGGCCGAGGACTCCATATGATTGAAGTCAAACTTGAGGTCTTTCACCTTACCGACCGAGTAGCCGTTAATGATCACGGGAGCTGACCGGCTCAAGCCTCCGGTATCGGAGAGACGGACGTAATACTCTTCCGTGTCGTCAAAGATATTGCGTCCCTTTAGGAAGTTAAACCCGAAATAGAATAGGAACAAGGCGACCACGGTGGTCAGTCCTATCCAAAAATTTCGGCTGGTTCTATTCTGTTTCATACATTTGTCTGACTTTCTTTACAAAGATAGCCTAAAATCGAATGAAAGAGGGCATAAAGTCAGTAGTAGCTCCCTACTTTATTTCCATCTCCGTCGAAGCCGACGACAAAGCAGTCCTTGTATGTTTTCTGAAGTTCGCGTTGGAGGCGATGAGCTTCTTTGAGGTCGGAGGTGTCGTAAAGGGTGTACTTGTAGTAGCTTCCCTCCCTGTAGTATTTCACCTCTCCGGCTCCGTACTTTTTATACAGGGTGTGGGACTTGGGCAGCACGACCTTATCGGCCAAGACCTGTATCCGGTATGAAGCAGGCTTCCCGGAGGTCTTTGGCTCGGAGACCTTGGCGGTATTCCCTCCGCTTTGTGTTGGAGTGAAGTTCCCGTTTTTTTGGGCTACAGCCTTTTCGTATGCCACGACGGATGCGGCGATGCCGGAGGCGAGTTCGTTCTGTCCTAAGGATGAGTTCAGGTAGTCTTCTTCGGAGGGGTTGGAGATAAATCCGAGTTCCACCAAGACGCTCGGCATAGCCGCTTTGCGGAGTACAAGGAAGCCCGCCTGCCGCACACCTCTGTCTTTACGTCCCGATTTGGCGAACCCCTTTTGGATTTTGCGGGCAAGGTTTATGGAAGCATCCAAGTGCTTATTCTGCATAAATTGGAAGATGATGTAGGACTCGCTTGAGTTCGGGTCAAAGTCTTCGTATTTCCTCGAGTAATCGTCCTCCAATAGGATTACGGAGTTTTCTTTCATCGCGACTTCAAGGTTTTCTCTTGAGCGGTGCAGCCCCAGTACATACGTCTCTGCACCGTAAGCGGAAGTCCCCTTTGTAGAATTTGCGTGGATGGAGACGAAGAGATCCGCATGTTTGTCTATGGCAAAGTCCGCCCTCTGATCAAGACCTATGAAACGGTCTGAGGATCGGGTGTAGTACACCGTGATATCGGGGTTAAGCGCTTTGATCTTGTTCCCGACTTTTTTCGCAACGCTGAGTACGATGTCTTTTTCTTTGGACTTACGTCCTTTCGCACCACCGTCGTGACCGCCATGACCGGGGTCTATGACGACGATGAAATGCCCCTCTTTATCCCGGGCGAGAACGGGAAAAGAGAGAAGGGCAAAGGTTAGGAAGAAGAGGAACAGCAGTGGCGGTTTCTTCATGGAGCGACCCTTTCCATTGTCCAAACTCCATCCTCTTGGAGTTCGTAAAGAAATCTATCGTGAAGCCGGCTCTCTCTCCCTTGCCAAAATTCGACCCTATGGGGTATCACCTCAAAGCCGCCCCAGGTCTCCGGTCTCGGAACCTTGAAAGGGTACTTTACGGCTTCTTTGGCAAACTCCGTGACGATGAACAGACGCCCGGGGATAGGACGACTCTGAGGCGAAATGCGCGCGCCCACTTGGCTTTTGTAGGGGCGGGTCGCGAAATAGGCATCAGAGACTTCGGGCGGGATATGCCTGCAGATGCCTTCGATGTGGATTTGTCGCTCGAGCTGATGCCACAGGAAGGTGAGGGAAACGTAGGGATTGGCATCTATTTGGTGACCTTTGCGACTTTCGTAATTGGAGTAAAAAATGAACTTGCCGTCCTTCACCTCCTTCAGGAGCACGGTACGCGAAGAGGGGTGCCCCTCGGTATCTGCCGTAGCCACGAGGACGGCTGTGGGTTCGATGACTTTGAGGTCGATGGCCTCCTGAATCCAAGATTCCGCTTTTTCGATCGGATCCTTGGGCATATCTTTGGACGAAAGGCTGCCCACCTTGTAGTCCCTTCTGATATCTTGAATGTTTAGATCCATGGCAAATGAGTTTATTGTGTCAATAGTCTTTATCTGATTTACCTCCCCACTCGTACCCGGGTTGCGGGAAAAGGAGGTATGTACCGAAAATATTTCCCCGATCCGTATCTCATACACACGGGGTACGAACCAAAAATTTCTTCTCGGTCTGTGCAAAACTTAATGCGGTATCCGAGTATTCCTGATCGTCTTTTTGTCATATCAATTCCTCCAGAAACCCGGGTGCAAAATACTCAAGAAAGTGAATATCTCCAAACGTCCCATCACCATCAGCAGAGACAGAATGACCTTATTGGCATCACTGAGCGCACTAAAGCCCACGAGAGGACCGATCTCGCCCAGACTTCCGCCGGAGTTGGAGACACAGGAGACGGCGGCCACGAGGGAATCCGAAAATGCCACGCCGTCAAGCGAGACGCACAGCGATCCAAAAAGAATGAGTGCAAAGTAAGCCACGAAAAAATTCATCGTGGAGAGCACCACATCGTTGCTCAGAGCATAGCGCCCGATACGTACAGTGCGAATGGCGTTGGGATGGGTTCTTTTCAGCAACTCATTGGATAGGCTTTTGAAGAGGATCTCAAAGCGCACCGCTTTCAATCCCCCGGAAGTCGAACCCGTACATCCCGCCACAAACATCGCGAAGGTGATAACAAGCGCAAAAAGAGGCCCCCAGAGATTGTAGTCGCCCACAGCATACCCCGTAGTAGTGGCCAAACTGATGACCTGTGTAACCGCAGCAGAGACCGTTTCCCAAAGCGTATACGTGTCTTTTGGACCCTGAAGCATCAGACCCACAGTGCCGAGGATGGAAAGCACCACGATCAGCCCAAAGAACCAGCGGAACTCGCTATCCTTGAATATCTGTCCCGGATCTCTCTTGGTGAATGCAAAGAAAATGAGGGTAAAGTTTGTGGCACCGATGAACATGAATAGATCCAGAATAATATTCACCACATCCGAGTCCCAGTACCCGATCGAGATATTCCGGGTCGAGAAGCCACCTGTGGAAATACAGGTGAACGCATGGCAAACCGCGTCAAAAAGATCCATCGGACCCAAGATAAGCAAGACGATGCACAACGCAGTCAGCGTCACATAGATGATCATCATCCACTTGGCCATATTGCCCACCCTCGGCAGAAAACGGTCGTGAGTCACGCCTGTCGTCTCGCTATTGTAGACCATCGTGGCACTCTCGCCCGTCATCGGAATAAGCGCCACGAGGAAAACGATAATGCCGATACCGCCCTCCCACTGCGTGATACTTCGCCAAAAAAGCAGGCTCCGAGGCACACTTTCGACATCCGGTATCACAGAAGCTCCCGTCGTCGTATAGCCGGAAATGGTTTCAAAAAAAGCATCCGCCACACTCGGTACCGCACCACTGAGTATATACGGTAGCATCCCGATGAGCGAGACGACAAACCAACTCAGGGTGACCGACATCAGACTCTCCCGCCGTCCCGTCTCTATCTCTCTGCTTTTCCTGCCCAAGAGCAGGAGCAACCCACCGACGAGACCCATGATACAGGCCGTGAGGGTAAGGGGTAGAAGCCCCTCATCATGGTAGTAAAGCGAAACAGCCACTGCAGAGAGGAGGGCGACCACCTGTATGTGGCAAAGCACGCCTATAACCGTCGCCACAAAGCGGTAATTGAAGATTCGCCGCTTCTGGGCGTACCCGCCTTCCCTGAACCGCTCCTTTCTCCAAAATAACTTCATTTGGGACACATCCTCTTCTTAGGCAAACAATTTGGAAATCTGCGCAGTCGAACTCTCGATCGAAAAGACCATAACCGAATCTCCGGCGATGATCTGGGTGTTCCCCTCGACCATCTTCACGACTCCATCCCTCATATACCCGCCGAGGGTCATCGTCTTGGGCAGTTTGATGTTTTTGATGAGATCCTTCGTGATTTTGCTGCCGGGCTTGACAATCACCTCAAGGACGTCGCCCTTGCCGAGGGAGAGGGTCTTGGCATTGGAGATGTCGACGGCAAGCAAATGACGGAAAATGGCTGATGCCGCGATGAGCTTCTTATTGATAAGATTGCCGATGCCCATCTGGTTGGCCATATCGAGGTAGTCGATGTTTTCGATCTGTGCGACCGAGCGTGGCACCCCGAGGCGTTTGGCGTTGAGCGTGGCGATCATATTGCTCTCCGAATTGCTCGTAAGCGCAAGGAAAGCCTGAGTATTTCTGATGCGCTCGTTCTTCAGGAGATCGGCATCGCGCCCGTCGCCGTGTATGATGAGCGTATTATCGCCCACGATCTCGGAGAGACGCTTGCACTTCTCAAGGTCTCGCTCTATGATCTTAACGTTGCGATCATTGGGCAGAAGGTCGGCAGTTTTGAGGGCAATACGGCTCCCTCCCATGATTATGACATTGCGTACTTCGATCTCCTGTTGGCCGCAATACCGGCGGACCATATCCAGTTTCTTCGGCTCTGCGGTCACGAAAACCACGTCGCCCACGTGTATCGTATCGTCCCCGGTGGCTATGATGGTTTGATTGCCCCGTATGATGGCAAGGATGTGGAAGAGTTTTTGCTCGAGCTGTCCCAGTTCGAGGAGCTTTTTACTTGAGAGGGGAGAGTACGGTCCGATACGGACTGCGACCATATCGAGTCTCCCGTCAAAAAGGCTCCAATACTGCTTAGTCCACGGCAGTCTCAGCCCCGCCACAATTTCATTGGCAGCCAGAGCCTCGGGGTAAACCATATCATCTAT
>SFHG01000100.1 GCA_004555765.1 Bacteroidales bacterium | reverse complement strand
GAAGCCGTGTCCTTTTGCTGCGTGCGCTTCTTTGTGCCTGACGAGCGTCGCCAAATATTGAGCGGAAATGTAGTAACGCGGAGCAATGGGACCCTCGTCACGAATATCCTGAAGCGTATGGGCTTCCCATTGCTTGGAAACCGTTGCTTTGGAATTATTCGTCGGGAAGGTGAAAGCAACCCCTTTCCCCTTGGCTTTCTCAATAACATCATTGCGGATGGCGACAATGTAAAGACGTTCGCGATGTTGAGGAACACCGAAGTCCAGAGAGTTGAGAATGGTCTCATAAACCTGATAACCAAGGAAGATCAGGTTGTTGCGGATTTCGCGGTAGACAGGGCGGTAGCCGTCTTTTCCCTTTTTGCCGCCGAAGGTGAAAAGCCCGCGGACGTTCTCACAGAAAATGACGGCAGGGCGATGCTTGAGACAAATATCCCTGACATCAAAAAAGAGCGATCCACGTTCACGAACGTCTTCAAAGCCTCCTTTACGGCCGGCATAAGAAAAGGCTTGACACGGAAAACCAGCGAGGCAAATGTCGAAGGAAGGAATGGCTTCCTTCACTTCCTCTTTCCGAATATCGAAGCCCCAACCTGCGGAACCGCTGGGTTTAGGGAAATTCTGGACGTAGGTCTTCCGGGCGTTGGGATTCTTCTCACATACGAAGACGGTCTCGAGGCCTTCGCCGTCGCCGGCACTCTCATTGAATGCGTAGTCAAATCCGAGGCGAATGCCGCCAACCCCAGCAAAGAGGTCGATTGCTTTGAGTTTGCGTTTTTTCGCCGTCATGGAGATTGCGCAGGAGTGGTGGTTAAAATGGACGATCGTGGCGGCACTCAGAAGTACCAGGGGAGCGTTGAATTGTAGCCTTTTCCATGGTGAAAGTGTGTGCCGTCCGAAGCACGGAAAGGAGCGGGACGTTCGTCAGCAGCGACCATGGAACTTGCTCCGCTGAGTCAAGATTTTTCAAGACGGAGCAAGAATGGACGGATCAACCCCATCCACGGCCGAAAACTGGATCAAATTCATCAAACAGTTCGGGCCGACGGCTTCGAACACGAACCTCTACGATGAGAAGGCCGTCAACAATGCCCAAAGGTCGGGCCTGGCTTCGATCAACATACCGATGGAAGTGGACGCCGTGCTTCCGGATCTGATCAGACAGGAAGCAGCGGCCGGCAACTCGTTCGTGGTGTTCTTGACTGGGACCGCAGGGGACGGGAAAACCCGAGCCATGCGATGTCTTTGGAATGAACTCCAGGAAGGAACGGAACCGTCCGGCCGGAGTGCATGGGACAGCAGGCGCCCCGTTCAGACGCTGAGTTTGTCGAATGGGTATGACATCCGCTTCATCAAGGATCTTTCAGCCTACAGTGAGCGTCAGGAACGCGGCGACTTTCTGCGCGTCGAATCGAAAAAGGTCGTCGTCGTGGCGTGCAACCAGGGCATGCTGCTGAAGTGTCTGCGGGAGATCAACAGACCCGAAGAACTCGGCCTTGCGGAAGAGCTCGAGTCGCTCTTCTTCTCAAGAAAGGCACGTTGGCAGAGAGAGGCGGAAGGCACCATCCCGAAAATCTTCCTCTTTGACCTCAGCGTTTATGACGCGGCCGAAACGTTCAAGGGGCTGCTCCGGGAGGTCTACGGGCATCCTGCTTGGCAGGGATGCTCCCAATGTGACTGCGCGGGCATGTGTCCGGTGTTGGCGAACCGAAGGGCCCTCTGGAATGAGAACGAATGCGCGCTGACGCTGCCCGCCGAACGTCAGGCCGAACTGATCAGACTGGTCACCGACAACGACGTGCATCTCCCCATTCGGGACATGCTTCTCTTAGCGTCCAACAATCTGTTGGGACGAGCGCTGGAGAGCGGCGAACTGAGAGGGAAAAAGAACGCCTCCCTGATGGACTGTGCCGCCGTGAAGGCCTCCAAGACCGGCCGCAAGCTGCGCTCGAATGTTTATGAAAATCTCGTCGGCCGCAATTTGACGCCGTTGATGCGCAGAAATCTCCTGCCCTTCCGGGAGCTTGACCGCTTTGAAGTGGGTGAGAGCGCGCCGAGGTCGTACGACCGATTGTTGGAGAACGGCCCCGACGGCGCGGCAAGCGATGTTGCCCGACGGTTCTACGAGACTCTCCCGGAACAGGTGAGAAAGGACTTTTGGCTCGATATTCTGCCGGCGGCGTCGCGCCGCAAGGAGCTTCTGCTTCTGCGGCGGCGGGTCATGTTTTTCCTCGCTCCCGAACTCGACGAGCTCGACCGCTGGAGACTGACGGCTTTTACATACGGCCGTGAATACTTCGAATGCCTCGCGAATTTGCGGACTCAGGAGAAGCTCAAGGTTGGGGACAATCTGATTCGCGGGATGAACCGTATTTTTACGGGCCAGTATCTCCACGACGCCTCCAATCTGCTCGTGACCTCTTCGGGGGCGTCTTCCGGCGCGGTGCAGGGTGAACTTCTCGTTTGCCGCCTCGACGCCAAGGCGAGGAGAAGGTCCTGTCTCTCGCTTGAAAAGAGCGAAAAGGGCGGACTGCGGTTGAGGATGTCCGACGGATCAGAGGTTCAGGAAACTTTTGAACTGACGCCGGAGTCCTACGAATTTTTCAGAAGGGCCGCCGACGGCTACGTGATCGAAAGCTTTACGAAAGCCACAAGGTGCTTGGTCGCCCAGTACAAGGCCCGCCTGATGAGAAGCTTCTCGGAACTGGATGAACCGGATGACGGGCAGGGGGTCAGTTTGAGCATTCGCTCCATGGATGACGATGACTTGGTCGACAT
>SFHG01000099.1 GCA_004555765.1 Bacteroidales bacterium | reverse complement strand
TTTCATATTCTCCACGGAGTCGATGGACACCCCTGCTTTACCCACGTCGCCGATTACGCGGGCGTTATCCGGGTCATAACCGCGGTGGGTGGGGAGGTCGAAAGCGACAGAGAGCCCTTTCTGACCGGAAGCAAGGTTGCGGCGGTAAAAGGCGTTGGACTCTTCAGCCGTGGAGAATCCTGCGTACTGGCGAATAGTCCAAGGACGCATCACGTACATCGTGGAGTACGGTCCACGGAGGAAAGGAGCCACGCCGGCGGCGTAATTGAGGTGCTCCATTCCCTTAAGATCCTCTGCAGTGTATGCGCCCTTTACGTTAATGAGCTCCGCAGTGGTCCAGTCGGCAGCGATGTTATTCTTTTTGTCAAACTCCTCGACACTTGTCTTAGCCCAGTTACCTGACTGATGAATGTCGATGTCTTTGTATGAAATATTCATTGGTCTTACTAATCTTCTTCTTTGGTTCAGGTAAAAAAGGGGTTAAGCTTTGATGCCGAGCATTTTTGAGAATTTCTGCATCGTCTCCAGGACGTTTACTTTTACGTGTACAAAGTACTCGATACCCTTGGCTTTGAGGTCATCCATGCAGGCAGGTGCGCCGGCGATGACGAGGGGGATTTTGCCCTTGAGAAGATCGTAAGCTTCGGGACCGTACTCTGCGTATTCGTCATCTGAAGAACAGAGCACGACGATGTCCGCACCTGCTTTTTCTGCGGCTTCCACACCTTCTTTTACCGTCTCGAATCCGAGATTGTCGATGAGTTCGTATCCGGCTGTCGCAAAGAAGTTGGACGCAAACTGCGAGCGTGCCAGACGCATCGCGAGGTTGCCTATCGTAAGCATAAACACCTTAGGTGCTTTGCCGGTCTTTTCGGTAGCCACACGAAGGTCTTCGAAGTCCGAACCTCCCCTCTTAAAGTTGAGTGCAGTAACCTCTTTGCCCTCTTTGGTGAGGTCGCGGCGTGCAGAGCCCTTGTCGTGACCGATTTTTTCGGTGAAGTTCGGGAAAATGTTCGTGCCGAGCAGCTTTTCCTGACGCGTAGCGATAGCCTTGTGGCGCTCCGTGTTGGACGCGTTAATCGCTTCCTGTACTTTGCCCTCATAAGCAGCTTTATAGAAGCCACCCTCTTCTTCCGTCGAGAGGAAGAGCTTCCAAGCCTGTTCGGCGATGGAATTCGTAAGGAACTCTATGTAGTACGAACCGCCCGCGGGGTCTACCACCTTGTCGAAATGGCTCTCCTCTTTCAGCAGAAGCTGCTGGTTACGGGCGATGCGTTCGTCAAACTCTTCAAACGTATCTGTGTAAGCGATGTCAAAAGGAGCCACGGTGAGTGAGTGAACCCCGGCAAGCGTGGCACTCATAGATTCGGTCGCTGTGCGGAGGAGATTCACGTAGGCGTCATAGATCGTCTTATTCCACATGCCGGTCTCGGCGTGGATCAGCGCCTTAGAGGCATCGGTTGCTCCGGGGGCATTTTGCTTCACGATGAGCGCCCACAGCCAACGAGCCGCGCGGAACTTGGCAATCTCCATAAAGTAATTGGTGGAGACCCCCATGTCGAAGCGGATGCGCCCGGCTACTTCTTCTGCCGTAAACTTTTCTCCCGCAAAAGCTGCTAAAATTGCGGCGCCTTGGGAGAGCGCGTAACCGAGCTCTTGGTAGATGTACGCACCTGCGTTTACAAAAAGGAGCGACTGGACGGTCAGCCCCGTAAAGTGCTTCAAAGGCTTGATGGTCTCAAGGACTTTCTCGCCGACTTCCTTGAAGCCTTCCCAGCGCTCACCCTTGACCAAAAGATAGCGATAGGGGTCAAAGTTGATGGAGCCACGCACTTCATTGAGGTCGGCACCCAGCTCTTTCAGCGCTTCTACCACGGCTGCCGCGAGCTCGTGCGCGTGCTTCATACAGGAGTAGAAATTGATCTCTACTTTTGCAAAGTCCACACCTTCGAGGACGGCTTTGATGTTCTTTGCTTGAAGTTGGTCTTTCTTGAAGTGCAGCCCGACGGACGTAATGCCGAGACCCAAGATCCGCTTCAGTTTGGTATTTGCGTCGGCGAAGTTATTGTTAACGACAATTTCCTGGCGTACGAGCCAGTCGTTTGTGGCTTTCACACCACGCACAAAAGGAAACTCGCCGGGGAGGCTGTCCTTCGTGGGGAGGTCTTTGATGTCTTCGGCGCGGTAGAAGGGGTTAACGTTAAAACCTTCCTTTGTACGCCAAACGAGTTTCTTTTCAAACGGGACTCCCTTGAGGTCCTTTGTGACCTCTTCCATCCACCGCTCTGTGGTTACTTCGGGAAATTCCGCGAACAGCTTCTCATTATTCACTTCCATAAATAAATTATGTTACTTTTGGTCCTCTCGGTTTTTTGTGCCAATACCGAACAAGACCTATAAAATAGGGTTAGATATTGTTCACCTGTTCTCTTTGCGTAAAACGCACCACAAATTTGAGGAAATTCTTCCGAATATCCTAATTATAACGTGATTATCTTTTGCGCACACCCTCCGCGCACTCGTTTGCCCCAGAATAGCCTTCGTCATTTGGAAAAAGGAAGTAGTAGAAAGGAGGTACAGGGCAGCCCTGTGCAAAGACCTCATCCCTGTCATCTCCCTCCTCTCCGTCTGTTTGACTTTGTCTGAATTTGAGCCTAATTTCGCTGGTTTGCTTGTGATTAAGGGCTTAGGGCAAAAATATTGGGTCAAAAATTTGGTGGGGAAAGAAAAAGTTAGTATCTTTGCACTCACAAACGACGGAAGCAGTTCTTCTTGAAGGCTTGGTCGTGAGTAAGAGTGATCATAGACAT
>SFHG01000098.1 GCA_004555765.1 Bacteroidales bacterium | reverse complement strand
TGTCTGCCTGCCCGCGACATAGAAGATAGGGATGGGAAGGCGCAGAGAGCAGTGCACCAAAGGAGAAATGTCATTTACTGAGGTATTTCGACAATCGGTGATCTCATCACGTGCGAGCGCCGCACTGTTCGACACTTCTCTTCGACACTTCTGTTGGCGTCACTCGTCTTCAAATGAAACTTGATTGCTGCGATACACTTCCCCGCTAGCACCATCGGCCTCTAGCATCTTGTGCACGTAGGCTATCTCCGATACGGGAATCTCAACACGATAGCGTCGGCACATCTCGGAAAACGCGGCGCGGAACCAGGCGATGAACTCGGGATTCGAGCGCGCAAATTCATCCTCTCCCAAGAATGAGTCAACGAAGTTGTTTGTCACGAGCCTCTCGATCAATCCGCAGAGATGCACGTAGAGGCCAAGCCTTCTCCTTGAGTCAATCTTCTTCCCGCTGAGCTGTGAGAGCCGTTGAATCGCATTGTCTGCCTCAACGTAGAGCATCTCTGGGTTGAGGATGGTGATGGACTCAACAACATTTCTCAGCGTAAGGTTCTTCAGGAGTGCGGAGTGGAATGCGGAGATGCCTGAGCGGTCCAAGTACTTCGCAAGCGCAGCATCAAGCTTATCCGAGTAACCCTGGCTCAGGAGATCTTCCAAGGCAACGAATGGAACGGAGGTGACATTTGGATTCATCGTGCCAACGATTGCTCGAACGTTTTGGCCCTCAATGGCCAGAGACTGGTTCCCGTCCCTCACGAGCTCGTTGTAGTCACAGGTCGTAAAAGATACAGGAAGGCTTTCTGGGAGGCTATCTTGGATGAGCCTTCTGATCTTCTCGGCAGCACCTACTCCCGCCTCTGAGCAGAAGAGGATCTTCTCCCCCGTCTTTGACAACCGCGCTACTCGATAGCTCGGGGATGCAGCCTCGAGTACCTTTGGGAGATTGTCGCTCAGGCATTCTTTGCTCGCAAGGATGCTCCCCACCTCCAAGGCGAGGCCAGTCGACACGTTGGTTATTACGTACACGTCGCTGCTAATGGAACGTGGAATCACATCTTGGACCTGCTCCAATGAGCCCATGTCGACGAGGATGACCATGGATTCGCAAAACGAGAAGCGCTCAAGCAGATGCGCAAGCGGAGTTGCCACATCCGAGAACTGCTGCTCGTAGGTCATGTCTATCGCCTCGAACACTCGCACGTGGAGCATTCTGTTGGCCGCCTCCGCAATGCTCGTGGCAGTCGAGTACCCATGGCACATCACGACCCCTAGAGCCTCTCGCCTTTTGGTCCCCGAAGAGAGAACGTGACAGATTTCGAGGAGAAGCATTGCCCGTACAAGGTCGTCCATCTCCGCGCCCAGCGCGAGCCTCACCTTAGAGTCAATCTGAGACACTGCAGAGGAGGCCACGAGATACCGGCGAGAGAGCTCGGCACAAAGAGATTTGAAAGCGACTCGATTGTGCAGGCGCCATGATGTCAAAGGGGTTCCCGCCCATAGCTGAGACGCAACCAAATGCGAAAGCAACCGAGCTGTCTTCCTCGTCAGGTCTAGGCCGTAAGACTCGTTAACCTCATCGACAATTGGCCCGATAACCTGCTCGTAGGATGCGGAACGCTCATCTGCGTTTTGATCGTCGAAGTCAAGGTAGTCTTCATAGGCCTTCAGAGTCGCGACTGCCGAAGAGAAGAACTCGTCAAACGAGAGCTTCTCGTCCTCAAACGAATGGAACGCGTCAACTATTTGTTGAAACAATCCGGTAACGCGCCGATGAGAGTCAAAGGCATCCTCCGTGCCACCGGGAATAAGTTGGTCATCGTCGACTCTTGTCTGCAGAGACGAGATGATGTCAGGAGGAAGGTTGTAAGTCTGAATGACGAGACGATCATCCTTCCTATTGAGGTACGAATTGGCGCAGCAATTGGTTATGCATGCTCGTAGACCGTCTACATTGTCCTCGAACTCGCTCACGACCAATGCCCTGAGCGCTCCACGGCTAATTGCTGCGTCAGATGCAGCTCGCTGGCCTTCTTTCTTGAGAAAATCCATGACGAGGAGCGTACGCTCCTCCATTGTTCTCTCCGAAAGGCGTGGAAGCCTAATCACGATGGGAATCGACCGAGCGATTGCTTTTACGGCATCGCTGTCGATATCTCGACTCGTTCCAAGTATGAAGCGCGCTGTGCGCCCCTGTTCCTGAGCACCGGTCTCGCATTCTCGAATCCTCTGGAGGATGGCATCACGAGAGACAGGATCCAGGTGATCAAAACGTCGAATATAAACGACTCCCCCGTGGGAATTGCCAACGGAGCCCGGTATCTTGCCTTCCCCGAAGATTAGTCGTTCGAGAGACGCACCGGCATTACTGTGCCGAGACGCATCAACCGAGATATACGAGGCATTCTTGCTGAGGATTCCTGCATTCTTTCCGTACTCGAAGGTGAGCCTGGATAGGTATTCCTTCCCGGTCCCATGATCCCCAACGAGGAGCACTGGAATTCCGTGGGGAGGGTACTGCATGGCACTCTTGAGCTGCTCAACGCATTGTCCAAGAGACAGGTCGCTCCCAATTGCCTGCTCGAAATCTCTTGATGCCCTTCTCCCAGCCAACATGAGCAGCTCAGACATTGAGGAATACTCGTTCTTCTCGAGCTTTGCCTGCAGGTACCGTTCCAAATCTCTGCGATGCAGGAAGAGCACTGGCCGAGATCCAACCTTAATTGCAGGCCCTTCTCTCACCAGCTCGTTTAGATATTGACTCGCCAAGTTCCGGCTCACATGACAAGCGCTGGCAACGGCAGTGGTGGTGAAGGACT
>SFHG01000024.1 GCA_004555765.1 Bacteroidales bacterium | reverse complement strand
CTCCCGTCCGATTCCCGAACCAGTGTACCGCTGCCAAACTCCGGGGTATGGCGTACTTTGAAAGTAACGTTGAGCTCAGTCCCGCCTTCGGGAAATGGAGACCTGGAAATGAAGTTCATCTCACTCATCTCGACGATGTCGCCGTACTGCTCCTCCGGGTCGTATCCTTGGGAGACGAAGATCGTATTCGTGTCCGTTTCTTTTTTGACCACAAACCACGGTCCTCCACTTAATCCGAGACCTTTGCGCTGACCGATGGTGTGAAACCAAAAGCCCTCATGTGTGCCGAGCTTCTTGCCCGTTTCGAGCTCGATGATGTCGCCCGTCCGGGTGCCGAGGTATTTTTTCAGGAAGTCGTTATAGTTCACTTTCCCGAGGAAACAGATTCCTTGGCTGTCTCTGCGGTGGGCGGTCACAAGCCCCTCTTTTTCCGCTATCTCACGTACTTCGGTTTTGGGAAGTCGACCAAGGGGGAAGAGTGCCTTCCGGAGCTGTGGATAAGTGATTTGGGCGAGGAAGTCGGTCTGGTCTTTGGTCTTGTCCGTGGCAGTGGCGAGGTAATGAAGCCCGCCCTCTATCACCTTGTCGGCGTAGTGACCCGTGGCGATGTGGTCGTAGTCTTTGCCCCAATACTCATTGAAGTACCCGAACTTGATGACGCGGTTGCAGAGCATATCCGGGTGCGGAGTACGCCCCCCTCTGACCGTGTCGATCATATACCGAACCACGTAGTCCCAGTACTCTTGGTGAAGCGAGACGAGTTCGAGACGCAAGCCGTACTTACGTGCGAGCCACCGCACGATGACTTCATCGTCCTCTTGGGAGCATCCCTCAAAACCCTCTTCGTCAGCTCCGATGCGGATGTAGAAGAGGTCGGGTCGGATGCCTTTTTCGACCAAGAGGTGGAGCGCCACCGAGCTGTCTACGCCACCCGAGAGGAGAAGGGCTGTGGATGAATCGTTCATGAAATCTTACTTCCGGGTGCGATTTTGCCCATCGGGGAAATGAGTGAGAGGGTGTCGCTATTCTCGTCCAAGGCGCTGAGGATCATTCCTTCGGAGAGCTGACCCATCATCTTGCGGGGAGCGAGGTTGGCGATGAAGCAAACTTGCTTGCCGACCAAGTCCTCCGGCTTGTGCCACTTGGCGATGCCGCTGAGGATGGTGCGACCGCCGAGACCATCGTCTATCGAGAACTTGAGGAGCTTGTCGCTCTTCGGCATCTTTTCGCATGCAGTGACGGTGCCGACGCGGATGTCCAAGGGCTCGAACTTGTCAAACGTCACTTCGGGAGCGATGGCAGGCGCTTTGGCTCCGGCTTTTTCGTTGGCGGCTTTTGTGGCCGCGAGCTTGTCGAGCTGTGTCCGGATGACTTCGTCTTCGATTTTTTCGAATAGAAGTTCGGAGGTACCGAGTTCGTGCCCTTCTTCGAGAAGTGTGCCGTTCCCGATGCGCTTCCAGTCCGTTTTGCCCGGGAGGCGAATCATCTCACGGAGCTTTTCCATAGAGAAAGGCAGGAACGGCTCGAAGAGCAGCGCGCAGTTCGCGACGATCTGAAGTGAGACAAAAAGGATAGAGGCCACGCGATCCGGATCGGTCTTGTGAAGCTTCCACGGCTCCTGATCCGCGAGGTATTTGTTGCCCAAGCGGGCGAGGTTCATAGCTTCGCGCTGAGCGTCGCGGATGTGGTAGTCCTCAAGAAGCGTAGAGACTTTGTCGCGGAGTACGGGGATCTGAGCCAAGACTTCTTTATCCTCTGCAGTAAGACCCTGGGCGGCCATGGAGGGAACCTTCCCTCCGAAGTACTTGCCGGTGAGGACGAGGGCGCGGTTGACGAAATTGCCGAGGATGGCCACCAGTTCGTTATTGTTCCGTGCTTGGTAGTCTGCCCAAGTGAAGTCGTTGTCTTTCGTCTCCGGAGCGTTGGCGGTGAGGACGTACCTCAGGACATCCTGTTTGCCCGGGAGGTCTTCGAGGTACTCGTTGAGCCAGACGGCCCAGTTGCGCGACGTGGAGATCTTATCTCCCTCCAGGTTCAGAAATTCGTTTGCGGGGACATTGTCGGGGAGGATGTACGATCCCTCTGCCTTGAGCATTGCGGGGAAGACGATGCAGTGGAAGACTATGTTGTCTTTGCCGATGAAGTGGACGAGCTTTGTTTCCTTGTCTTTCCACCACGTCTCCCAAGTGTCCGGCAGGAGTTCCTTCGTATTGGAGATGTAACCGATGGGCGCGTCGAACCACACGTATAGCACCTTACCCTCCGCCCCCTCTACGGGTACGGGGATGCCCCAGTCAAGATCACGGGAGACGGCACGGGGATGGAGTCCCATATCGAGCCAACTTTTGCACTGTCCGTAGACATTGGGACGCCACTCCTTGTGCCCTTCGAGGATCCACTCCCGAAGCCAAGGCTCGTCCTGGTCGAGGGGAAGATACCAGTGCTTGGTGGGTTTCATCACGGGCTTGGCGCCGGAGATGGCGGAGTGTGGGTTGATGAGTTCTGTGGGCGAGAGGGAGGTGCCACACTTCTCGCACTGGTCACCGTAGGCGTTTTCGTTGCCGCAGACGGGGCAGGTGCCTACGATGTAGCGGTCTGCGAGAAAGGTCTTTGCCTCTTCGTCGTAGTACTGCTCGCTCTCGATTTCCTTAAAGCCGCCTTTCTCGTATATCGTGCGGAAAAATTCTTGTGCCAGATGGTAGTGCGTCTCGCTCGTCGTCCGGGAGTACACGTCAAACGAAATGCCGAACTCCTCGAAACTCTTCTTGATGAGGTCGTGGTAACGGTCTACCACGTCCTGCGGCGTGATACCCTCTTTTTTTGCACGCAGGGTGATGGGTACGCCGTGCTCGTCACTGCCACCGACGAAAAGGCACTCGGTGCCGTTCATCCGGAGGTAACGGACGTAAATATCCGCCGGTACGTAGACGCCGGCGAGGTGACCTATATGGACGGGGCCGTTGGCATAAGGCAGAGCCGCCGTGACGAGGGTGCGCTTGAATTCTTTTTGGCTCATAAGACGCTGTTTGGAATATAAGGATAAGGAGTGACGGACTCTCTTGTCTTTCCGAAGATATAGAATAAAAAGAGTCCTCACCCTCATCGTTTGCTCTTGTTCGGGTGTACAAAAATACCAAAATGATGCGAGACCCTGCGTAAAATGAGCCTTGAATGAATTATCCGGCGAGTAAACTCAAAACAACCCTTGTCCGCCACTGACCTTTACTGCTGACTCCTGGTTGCCGTCTAAGCGAGGTACGTACCAAGACAATCTCCGCGGTCTGAGTGAGGAAGCGACGAGACACGTACCGCGGAGATTGTCTTGGTACGTATCTCGCTTTTCTTCCCCAAAGCCCCCCGGTAAGGAAGCCCCCTTTTTCCACCGGGGGTGATTTGCGGAGCAAAAGACGAGACACCCCCGACTTGCACCTGTGCCGGTCACCCTTTGCCCAGCGATTTCCCGCTCTTGCATTTCCGCTCGAAAGTCGTATCTTTGTGGGCGAAAGTCGGGCTCTCTTAGGGACCGGATTTCTTTCAACGACTGTTTTTATTACTACTTTTACTATTTACCCCATTAACTGCTCCAAACAGATTATGGCACATTTTATCCAAGATACTTGCATCGCTTGCGGTACTTGCATCGACCAATGCCCTACCGAATCTATCTCTGAAGGCGACATCTACAAGATCAACGCAGACACCTGCATCGACTGTGGCGACTGCGCCGAAGTTTGCCCCACCGAGTCCATCATCCAACTCGACTGAACCTCCCCTTAAGGGGGACGCTTCGGTGTCCCTCTCCGTTCAAAAAGAGCCCGGCAAGGGTGCCTCCCTTTTTCGGAGCGCAACCCGGTGCCGGGCTCTTTTCCGCATAACTGCCTCCCGATTTACTCCTCCTATCCCGACTGCCATGAAACTCTATCTCCTCGATGCCTACGCACTGATTTACCGCGGTTATTTTCCCTTCGTCTCGCGCCCCCGCCTTACGAGCCAAGGCGATGACACCAGTGCGGTCGTCGGCTTCCTCAATACCTTTGACGACATTTTGAGGCGCTCGGAGGGGGAGTATATTGCGGTCGCGTTCGACCCGAAGGGACCTACCTTCCGCCACGAAATGTACCCCGAGTACAAGGCAAACCGTGAGCGTACTCCGGATGCCATCTCTTTCGGAGTGCCTTTCATTCGCGAGATTATAGAGGCGCAGGGCGTGAAGATATTCGAAGTCCCCGGCTATGAGGCCGATGATGTCATCGGCACCGTCGCTCATCGGGCTGCGGAGCGGTACAAGGGGCTGGAAGTCTTTATGATCACACCGGACAAAGACTACGGTCAGCTCGTCACGGGGAACGTCCACATCCTCAAGCCGGGCAAAGGCGCAATCTACGAGGATCTCGGACCCAAGGAAGTGGCAGAGAAGCACGGTCTGGAAAGCGCGGGTCAGGTGATCGACTTCCTCGCCCTTATGGGTGACAAGGCGGACAACGTACCCGGCGTGCCGAAAGTGGGCGAGAAGACTGCGGCCGAGCTTCTGAGAGAATTTGGAACCATTGACGGGATCTATGCGCAGATAGACTCGGTGCAGAAAAAGGCGGTCAAAGCCAGCCTTATCGAAAATCGGGATCAATTGATGCGCTCGAAGACACTGGTGACGATCGAAAGAGAGGTTCCGGTGGATTTCACTCTCGAAGACTTGAGGAGGGGCAAGCCGGACACGGAGCGTCTCGAAGAAATTTACTCCAAGCTCGAACTCCGATCCAAGCTTGAGAAACTCCGCACCGATACGCCCAAGAAGGCTGCCGCACCCGCGCAGACCGTGAAGCGCTCACTCTTCGACGAACCTACCGAAGCCCGTACCTTCGCCTCCGTCCTGCCGAGCGAAGCACCAGCCGACCTTGATACGATCGATACCGTCCGGCACGATTACCGCCTCATCCTTACTAAGGAAGAGACGGAGGACTTGGTTCGTAAGCTTTCCGCGTCGCCCGTCGTGGCTTTCGACACCGAGACCACGGGTCTGGATCCACTCAGGGATCGTATCGTGGGGATTTCTTTCTCCATTAAGCCTTTCGAGGCCTATTATGTCCCGATGCCCCGGGGGAGGGCGGAAGTGGAGTCCGCTCTCGAACCGTTTCGCCGGGTC
The DNA here is from genome assembly GCA_004555765.1 of Bacteroidales bacterium. Lineage (GTDB taxonomy): Bacteria > Bacteroidota > Bacteroidia > Bacteroidales > Porphyromonadaceae > Porphyromonas_A. The sequence continues at coordinate 22,418 of SFHG01000024.1, read as the reverse complement.
TTCTCCGACCCGAAGATTCTGAAAGTGGGGCAAAACATCAAGTTTGACCTCAAAGTTCTCTACCAGTATGGTCTGTATGCTTCGGGACCATACTGGGACACTATGGTAGCGCACTACCTTATCAGCCCCGAGCTTAGGCACAATATGGACGACCTCTCAGAGACGCTCCTCGGTTACAAGCCCATACCCATCACGAAGCTTATCGGTTCCAAGGGCAAAAAACAAAAGACGATGGATCAAGTGCCGGTATTGGAAGTGGCACCCTATGCCTCAGAGGACGCAGACGTGACACTTCGCCTCTACGAGTATCTGCGGTCTAAGATAGAGGCATCTGAGGCACTGAAGCACCTGTTTTACGACATAGAGATGCCGGTGACGGAAGTACTCTTCGGTATGGAGGTGGAGGGGGTGCGGCTTGATGACAAGTTGCTTGGTGAGGCGGTTCGCGAGATGAAAGAGGACCTCAGCACGCTCCAGGAAAAAATCTATGACAGCGTGGGGCTTCGCTTCAACATCAATTCCCCCAAGGAAGTGGGCGAAGTCCTCTTCGATCACCTCAAGCTCGTATCGAATGCCTCCAAGACGCGCACCGGTCAGTACCGAACCAATGAGGAGACGCTCCAAAAGATAGCTCCTCTCCACCCCGCGGTCTCGATGATTCTCGACTACCGGGGGCTCAATAAACTCATCTCCACCTACGTCGAACCTCTGCCCGGGTACATCAATCCGAGAGACGGCAGGGTACACACCACGTACAACCAAGCCGTCGCAGCCACGGGACGTCTGTCAAGCGCCGATCCCAACCTCCAAAACATCCCTGTCCGCGATGAACAGGGACGCCAGCTTAGGAAGGCATTCACAGGGCATAATCCCTCCAATGGAGATCTTTTCGTCAGTGCGGACTACTCGCAGATCGAGCTGAGGCTCCTGGCACATTACAGCGGAGACCGGCATATGATCGAGGCTTTCAAAAACGACGAAGACATCCACGCAGTGACCGCGAGCCGCATCTATGGTGTGGCAAAAGAGGAGGTTACGAGCGAACAAAGACGGCGGGCCAAGACAGCGAATTTCGGCATCAACTACGGTATCTCCGCTTTTGGGCTCAGCTCCCGCCTCAACATCTCCAGAACTGAAGCCAAAGAGATCATAGACGGCTATTTCGCCTCATTCCCGGGTATCAAAGACTATATGGACGACACTGTCCGCGGGGCACGTGAAGACGGCTATGTGGAGACCCTCCTCGGCCGGCGACGCTACATCCCGGGTATCAACGACTCCAATGCCGTAGCCCGGGGCAACGCCGAGCGCAATGCCATCAATGCCCCCATACAGGGCACGGCGGCCGACATCATCAAGATCGCCATGGTGCGTGTCGCCGAGCGGCTCAAAGAAGAGGGCTTGGAGAGCAAGATGCTTCTCCAGGTACATGACGAACTCTGTTTCACCTGCCCGTCCGGAGAGAAAGAGCGCCTTGTCGCTCTGGTCAAAGAGACGATGGAGGGGGTCTGCCCCGAACTCAGTGTCCCCCTCCGGGTTGATGTCGGAGTCGGACGTGACTGGTTGGAGGCTCACTGAGATACGGACCAAAAAATTCTTCCCGCACAGACCGGTCCTTTCTCCGGGTACAGACCGAAGAACTTTTCCGGTACAGACCAAAATTTTCCCCCCGATTTATGCTTTGTGAAAGATTGGGAAGTGTCCATAAAAGTCGGTTGCTGATTGTCTCGCTGGTGTTGGCGGTAAGCCTGCCACTCGCGGCACAGGAACCGGCAAGTGGCGCTGTGGAAGCGATTCTGGGGCTGATAGTGGGAGAAGAGGAGCGGGAAGTGGTAGCCGAAAGGCTCGAGCGTCTCTTGCGAAATCCTGTCGACATCAATGCGGCGACTGCCGAAGAGTTGGGCGATCTCCCTTTTCTGGACGACTTCGCTATCCGTAACCTCTTGCTCTACCGATCGCAACACTCGGGCTTTCGCAATATCTATGAGCTGAAGCTCGTCCAAGGGATGTCCACCGGACTCCTCCCCCTCCTCGAGCCTTTTATCACCGCGGGGACTTCCCCCTATATGGTCGCTTACCCGGTGAGGACGAAGCAAGAGTTGCTTCTCGGCACCGGGTTTGCTTTTGGGACAAATGCCCCAAAGCCCGCTCTCTCGGTGCGCTATGAGGGGGCAAAAAAGGAGTGGGGCTGGCACTTCGCCGCCGAAAAAGACAAGGGAGAGGCGTGGCTCCCCTTTAGAGAGGGACTTTTCGACTACCTGACGGGGAGCGTCTCTTGGACTAAGGACGGATTCGGGGCGGTACTGGGCGACTTTCGTCTCACGACGGGGCAAGGACTTGTCTTGGGACAGACGCTCAGTTATTTTTCTTCCTTACAGTACTCGGGAGCGGTGTCCGGAGGGGAAGCCCGCTTAAGTCCGCACCGGTCGTTTCGGGAGACGGGCTTTTTGCGGGGCATAGCCGGGCGCGGGAAGTGGGGCGGGTTCAGTCTCGTGGCTTTCTTGGGCTATGAACCGGTGGACGCGCGGGTGGAGGAGGGGCGTATCCGTACCCTATACCCGGGCGGACTGCACAGGGACGCAGGCGAGAGACGCTACAGGCACACGGCACGGAGAGAGACGATAGGCGGGTACTTTGCGTATGACCGCGGGGAAACTTTGCACCTGGGGCTGACGGCTATGGCGTACCGTTACCGAAAAGTGACGGATGGGAGCCGCCTTTTGCCCCAAGTCCGTGTCTCGGATCGGGAAATGCCTCTCTTGACCTCGGCTGACTTTCGGTACTCGGGACGCCACTTGATGGTCTTCCTCGAGAGCGTGATACCGTCCCGACGAGAGGCGTATGCCGTCCAAGGCGGCGCTGCCTTATGGAGCGACAGGCTCGGGACGCTGACTCTCCAGGGACGGTGGTACGGGACGGGAAACTATGCTCCGCTCGGTCGCCCCGATGGGTACTCGTCTACCGGCAGAGACGAGAGAGGCATCCGCCTGATGTGGCGGGGTGAAGTGGCGATGTGGACGACGGCGACCCTTTTCTATGACCGGTTCCGTAAGACGACAGCCGGAGAGAGGGCTTCGCATCTTCTTTCTGCCAAAGTCTCCTACCTCCGAGATCGGACACTCGTGATGGCGGATGCCCGTTTCTTCAGTAAGGTAGGCGCACCGGAACGTTGGTCGCTCACGGTTCAAGGCGAGCGTCAGATACGGGAGTGGCTCATCGTGCGGGCGGGCTCCCGCCTCTTGGGGACTGAGGGAGAGAGAGCGGGCTTTGCCCTCTCCGGGCGCGCCCGGTGCCTGTACGACCCGCTCACCATAGACCTCTCGGCGCAATACTTCGACCTATCCAAAGGCTCCGTGATACCCGGATATGCGCCTTATATGCCTATGATGTACGGCACGCGGATGCTTCGGAACTCCGGCTGGTTTTTCGCCTGTGGGGTGAGGTATGCGGTTACGGAGACGGCGCGACTGAACTTCCGGGTCTCCCACCTGTATTACACCCGGGGGACGCTTCCGGGAGGTACGTTTCCGGATCTCTCGCTGACGGTCAAATTTTAGACAATAGACTTGGAATATGAAATCAATCAGCCTTATCGGTTTTAGTGGTGTCGGTAAGACCACGGTGGGCAAAATCCTTGCCCGAAAACTCGGTCTCGACTTCATCGACACGGATGACTTCATCGAAAGGAGGTACCACACGGGCATCTCCGAGATGTTTGCCTCGTGCGGTGTGGACAAGTTCCGCAAGCGGGAGCAAGCCGCCCTCATCGAACTGACCCAAAAACAGGGCGCTGTCCTATCTACGGGAGGGGGGCTCCCCGTATACCCCGGCAATATGGATCTCTTGATGAACCGCACGACGGTCGTCTATCTCCGTGCCGATCCTGAGGAACTCGTCCGTCGCCTCGCTTTGGTGAAAGAGACGCGTCCCCTCGTGGCAGGCAAGACGGAGGACGAGATCCGCGAGTACGTCTGCTTCACTCTCCCGGATCGTGAGCTCTTTTACCAAAGGGCACACTTTACCGTGGATGCAACGCCCCTTGTGACGGAGGAAGACGCCGAAGCCGTGGCGGACGAAATCATGGCCGTACTACGGGGCTGAGGAAGACCTGCGGTACAAAAAGAGGCGCGGAGATAGTTCCGTGCCTCTTTTTTGATTAGAAGAGCTTGGTGCCTTTGTTGTGCTCGAGCCAAGTCGAGAAGGTGTCCATATGCCGCTTCTTTTTCTCCTCTGCGATTTCCCCGATGGGAATCATTATGGCGATGTCCTCGTATGTAACGGGACCCATACCGCGCGTGATGCCGTAGACCTGCATGGCATCGGAGAGGTTCATATAGGCGTTGATGAGTGGGGGGACACTCTCCCCGAGAGCTTTTACGGCGAGGTGAAGTGCCTTGGAGTCTTCTTTCTTATTCTCGCCTTTGATGATGCTTTTGAGACGGGATATGTCCGTCGTGTAGCCCCTCGGATCCCGTGGGGTGATGAGACCCGGTTCGCCTTTGAAGTGGGTATTGAGAAAATAGAGGATGAGATCGCGAGACTTCTGATTGGATTCCCGGAAGATGCTGACGATGCCGGTGAAGTACCTGCACCCGGGGTTCAGCAGGATAAGCGCCCCGAGTCCGTCCCAGAGGTTATCGAGGGTGAAAAGGGATTTTGGAGAAAGACCGTTGGCCTGCTGATGGTCGGGGCGGACGAAAGCGCGTCCCAGCTCGATGCAGTAGGGAAGATATTCGGTGATGAAGGTGTCCGAGTAGAAGAGGATTTCTTCGCTTGCAAGGTTGGTCTCCGTGCCGTGTACGATGGCTTCTTTCCCGAGAATATAGCGGTACCCGCCAAGGATCTTTTTGGCTGCGGGATCCCAGACGATGAGCTGGCGGTAGCCCGAAGGATCATAATCGTGGTAGTCAATGTCCAGAGGTTGCCCCGTCCCTGCCTTGAAAACCCGGAAGGCCTCTTCCCTCAGTCGCCCCACTTCGAGCATGGCGCAGGGGGCTTCGTAACCTCTGAACGAATAGATGAGATTATTGCTTCTATTTGTCGGTCTCAGTGGGGTAAGGGTACCAAGCTCTGCCTCTATCTTTTCGGGGGCTATGGGTTCAATGAGTGACAGTTCTATCATATCCTTGTAAAAATTATGTGCCGGGGAAAAATCGCTACGGGTATCTCTACCCTCTTTTTCGCATATAAAGGTACTAAAAGATGACCAAACGGGAAGGGGGACGAAAAAAGGTACGTACCAAGGCGCCCGCCTTGGTACGTACCTTTTTGGTTTCGCGGTCCGACCAAAAAAAGTTTTTTGGTCCGTATCTCGCCTTAGCGGAGACGGAGGATGTCGCCTTCCGTGGGTTCGTAGTCGGGTGTTAAGCCGTTGAGATCGTAGAGCGCGGAGAGCTGGAGGCCGTAGGTCTGGGCGATGCTGTGGATGGATTCGCCGACTTTGACGGTGTGCTCATAGAATGGAGGCTCGGCTCTGAGCAGTTTTCTCTGGAGGTAGACGATGTCGCCTTCGGAGAGGGGGTAGCCTTTCGGAAAATCGTTGAAACGCTGCAGCTCACGCTCGGAGATACCCATATCCCGCGCGATGGAGGGAAGGTCGTCATTGGGCTTGGCGAGGACGTAGAGCAGACCGTAGCTGATGAAGACGTCACGCTCGTCTTTCGGTGCCGTGTCGCGTGTGGCAGGCTTTTGGTACCGAAGGGGGGCGCCTTGGCGGTTCACTTCACGCTTGGGCTGTGTGGGACGGTTGTAGGCGTAGCGACGGTCGGGGTTGTCGTCGGTGATGAGGTAGAGCTGATAGTCCTCTATGATTTTGATGAGCTTATTGGCATAGCCCTTGTCTGTGGCATAACCGGCTCTCTGAAGTCCTTTTGCCCAACCTTTGTAGTCGTCCATACTGAGGCTGAAGAGCCCAGCATAACGGCTGTTGTTTCGGAGAAACTTCCCGTGGTCGTCAAAAGAACCTTGGATATCGTCATAGACGCGGAAACAGTCCCGCGGACCGTCGTCCTTCTGATAAAACTTCTCGCCCCGCCAGTCGTGACACTTGATGCCGAAGTGGTTATTTGCCTGCGAGGCAAGTGTACTTGTACCGGCACCGCTTTCCAAAAGTCCTTGTGCCAAGGTTATGGATGCAGGTACTCGGTAGATCTTTTGGCTGACGAGGGCACGCTCCGCGTTTCGTTCGATATAGGCATTGTAGGCAGGCTTGGGGCGTGTCTCAGTGGGTCGGGTGGCGACGGTGCGGGTCGTCTTGCATCCGCTGACGAAAGCGAGGGAAAGAGTAAGGATAAGGAGGACGTATTTTTTCATACCGTAAGGACGATTTCTTTTGATTCGGAGAAGAGACGCGCGACGGGTACGACAGAGCAGGTGTCGGGGGTGAGGCAGTACTCGAAACTCTCAAGCTTCTCCGCCCGGACGAGCCTCGGGTAGTGATCGGATTTTTTGACCGCTTCGATGAGGTTGCTTTCATCATAGAGCGGGGTGACCATTCTCAGGGCATCTGAGGAGGGACGGTGGGTCGCTTTAAGTCGCTCATAGAGGGCGGCACCGAAGAGTGCATCCTCCAAAGAGACTTTCCCCTTCCAGCCTGCGGCGACGGCGTAGACGGACTTCTCACGGCAAAAGTCTGCCACAGCGGAGAGGTTGGAGAAGGCACCCACGATCACTTCGGCATCGGGGTTGGCGGAGAAGCAGGCTTTGATGGTGCGGGTGCCGTTGGTGGTCGTAAAGTAGATTTCTTGCCCCTTCACGGCTTCCGTCGTGTACTCGAATGGATCGTTGCCGAAACGGGCAAAAGGGAGTCTCCGGACTTCACGCTCGGCGCCGACGAGGTACCCCTTTGCCGCTTTTTCCTCAGCCTCGGGAACCGTTTCGAGGGGGTAGATGCGCTTTGCGCCGTTTTGGAACGCGGTGATTATGGTGGTCGAAGCACGAAGGATGTCGGCGACGACGTAGACGGTTTCCCCTTCCAATGCCGGGTAGGCGGGGATGAGGAGCGGGGAGAGGATAAGGTCTATTTCTTTCATCGGAATTGCTCTATGAGAGCCCTTACTTTGGTCTCGTCCGTCGCTCCAAGGAGGTACTCTTTCCCCGCATCCTCTCCGCCCATACTCACGCGGGGATTGCGGTAGACCATCGCGCTGTCGTAAGTGGATCGGAGTGTGCCGTGGAGTGCACCGACACCGGAGCGGGTGACGACCTCGAGGGCATTCTCGGGCCGAACTCCGCTGCCCGCCATGATGGTGATGCGATCTGCCGCGACTCCTACGAGCTCACGGATTTGGTCGACCCCGGAGAGTGCGGAGACTGCACCGCCGGAAGTGAGTATGCGGGAGAAACCGAGGCGTATGGCTTCGTCCAAAGACTTCATCGGGTTCCGCACCATATCGAAGGCGCGGTGGAGTGTGCAGGGCTTTCCGTCCGCAGCGTCCAATAGGCGTGCGTTAGCAAGGAGATCGAGCTCACCCTGAGGGGTAAGCACTCCGAAGACGAACCCCGCCACTCCAAGCTCATAGAAGTACTCGATGTCGTACTCCATCTGACGCAGTTCGTACTCATCGTAGAGGAAGTCGCCGCCACGGGGGCGGATAATGGGATAGATGGGCAGGTCGCAGTTTTCGAGTGCGATTTCGGCGAAGCTGTAGGACGGAGTGAGTCCTCCGTCGGAGAGACCCGCCGAGAGTTCGATTCTATGGGCGCCGCCTCTTCGTGCGGCTATGCAGGAGCGGACGGAGTCCGCGCAGACTTCGAGTTCTATCATTGTGCATTGAGTGTCTGAAAGTGCAGATCCGAGGGTGAGCTGTGCGGGGTGATGGCGGGGTGTGTGATGGTCACGGTCTTCGTCTCGCCGGGTAGGAGGTCGAAAAAGTTGTCCGAGAGTCGTGCCCCCTGCCACTCGTCCGGAGTGCGGATATAGAGGTCTTTCGCGAGCGTTTCGGTCGATAGGGTAAGCACCATCTTGCCCTCTGTGACGCGCACTTCCGTCAGAGGTTTAAAAGGTGGCAGACGGAGTTCTTTCGGCGCCAAAGGATAGTACAGTCTCCGGGCGAGAAGTGTCCCGTCTTTTCCTTCGGCTTGGATGAGTACGACCATTTGACCGCCGTTTTGGACAAAAAGAGCTTCGTCCGGAATCTCCACCCGATTCGAGAATGGTTCACCCACGGGCGGGACGTAGTCTTTGGACTGCGCCCAGAGCTCTTGCCCCGCGAAGTTCATCGCCCGAAGTGTGATCTTCACGCTCCCGTCTATGGCTTGGTCGGAGCATAGCCAAAGCTCGTGGTGACCCTCTTTCTCCACGATGTCGACGATGACGGGTGCGAGAGCCGATCGGAGTTTGTAGTGGAGTGCTTTCCAATTGCCGTAATAGTCCACCGAGGACCAACTGATGGCTGGCCAAACGTCGTTGAGCTGCCAGAAAAGCAGTCCGCGGTTCGTCGGATAGCCCCTCCTGATGGCTCTAATGGCGTAGTCCATACCGTGACCTTGGAGGAGCTGCCCGGTGTAGACGTAGTCGGAGAACTTCTCCGGCACGTCGTACGCCCGCTTCATATAGTCTGTGATGGTTCGGTTGCCGATGAAAGACCTTTGGCGGTACTGCAAAAGGGGGTGGTCGATGTCGAGGCTGTCAACCGGTACGCCGGGAGCAAAAGCGCGGATGGTCTTCATCTCGGGAAACGCTTGAAAGCCGAACTCGGAGGAGAACCGGCCGTAATTTTTGTCGAATGTGTCGAAGTCCTCACCGCCAAACCACACGCCCCAATAATGGCTGTCTCCGGAGAGGAGGCTCTCTGGCGACCCCCAGTTGGCGGAAATCGGAGACCCGTGTATGTAAGCCGTGCCGGGGGCGTATCGCTCCACGAGACTCGGCAGAAGCCCGCGGAAGAAGTCGTCGTAGTCCCGGCGCATCTTCTGCCACTCTTCGTCTGTGTATCCGTACTTCTTTTTCCAACCCCAGTGCTCGATGCCCTCCAACACCTCGTTGTTTCCGCAAAAAAGCGCCAAGGAGGGGTGACGGGCTATGCGGGTGAGGTTGTCCCTTAGCTCCTGGGCAACGTTTTCCCGGAAATTAGGGTCATTGGGGTAGGTGGAGCAGGCAAAGGGAAAGTCTTGCCAGATGAGGATGCCGAGGCTGTCTGCGAGGTTGTAAAATTCCTCCGTCTCATACATCCCTCCACCCCAAATGCGCAGCATATTGATGTGTACGGGCAGGAGATCCTCTTTGAAAAGCTTTGAGAGAGAGTAGGGGTCTCCCGCCTCTCTAAATCGCCTCTCGTGGGGGAGGTAATTGGCACCTTTGGCGTAAAAAGGGCGACCGTTCACCCGGAAGGCGAACCGCTCTCCGAGGGCATCTTTCGTCCGATCCAACACAATCTCCAGGATGCCGAAGGTCAAACTTTTTGCGGCCGTTTCGCGGCCGTCTCTGAGGAGTGCGATCCGAGCCGAGTAGAGCGGTCGGTCGCCCATCCCGTTTGGCCACCACAGACGCGGGTTCCGAAGTCCGAACTCCACGGATGACGCCAAAGTATCGGAGGGAATGAAAACTACCTTTTGGGACAAAAGTTTGCCCTCCGGACTGAAGAGCCCGATGCGTGCCATTAGTCCTTCTGAAGCATATACAGACCGAAAAGAAAGCGAGATACGGGCCGAGGTAAAATTTTCGCCCAGACCTACGCGAAGTCCTATGTCCGTGAGAAATCCGTCCTCTACCCGCTCTAAGCACACAGGGGCATCCACCCCCATGGCGATGAGCCTCGGTCCCCAGTCCCAACCATAGCGGTAGGGCGCGGTGCGGACAAGGGGAGAGTAGTGAATCTCGGCGCGGTCGTTGTCCGCGGGGTAATTGAGCCCCGAAGAGAGGTAGACGGGGTGCGCCTTCTTTGTCGGCGAGAGGAGGCGGATGAGGAGGCGGTTTGTGCCGGGCTTGAGGAACTCTTTGACCTCAAAGTCGTAGTCCCTGAAGTAATTCTCCGTCGTCCCCACGAGACCGCCGTTGAGGTAGACTTCGCCAAACGTGTCCACCTGCTTCAGCCTCAGAAAGTAGGCTTTGGCACTCCGGAGCGCGTCGCTGTCGACCTCAAAAGTCGTCTCCATTGTCCAGTCTCTGTCCGAGACCCACTGCACTTTTTCTTCGTTTCTTCCGATGAAAGGATCGGGGATGAGGTGACGTGCTTTCAGCTCCTCCTGTATCGTCCCGGGCACCGCCATAGGGAAGCGCAGGCTGTCGCCTTCGAGGGAGACGGTGAAGTCGGTCAAGACCGAAACCTGCCCCCTGCTTAGGAGCGGACAAGCGGAGAGAGAGAGGATGAGGAGCAGAACTTTTGTGGAGGAACGCATATTTTTGCCGATACTGAATACTTACGAGAACCCTTTGAAAAAAGACCTCTCGTATGCAAATGTACCGCTTTTTCCAACTGCAAACCGAAAAATGGGTACCTTTGTGGCGGTGTGCAATTGCTTTCTGTGAAGAAAGCCCTTCATTCGTCCATAACACATAAGATACAGATATGAAGCTAAAAGGGACAAACCTTGTCATCGCGACGCTGTGGGGACTGTTCGGAGTCCTCGTTCTCGCCGTGATTCTCTTCGTCCTTGCTGTCTCTTGGGGCATCATCGGCTATATGCCGGATATCGAACAGCTCCAAAACCCCATCGATAAATACGCGTCCCAAGTAATCAGCGAAGACGGTGTCGTCCTCGGATCCTATGCCCGCGCAGGCGGCAACCGTCTCTTCGTGGATTATAGTGAGCTTTCCCCGGATCTCGTCAACGCTCTCATCGCCACGGAGGACAAGCGTTTTAAGGAACACTCCGGCATTGATATGCGGGGGGTATTCCGCGTCATCTGGAAGACCCTCATCCTCGGCGACGAAAACTCCGGCGGGGGCTCCACCATCACGCAGCAGCTCGCCAAGCAGCTCTATTCCCCAAGAGCCAATAATATCGTAGAGCGCGCTTTCCAGAAACCGATAGAGTGGGTGATCGCGGTACAGCTCGAACGCTTCTACACTAAGGAGGAGATCATCACACTTTACCTCAACCAGTTCGACTTCCTGTATCAGGCCGTCGGCATAGAGCGTGCCGCGCAGACGTATTTCGGTAAGAAACCCGCGGACTTGTCACTGGATGAGGCTGCCACCCTCGTGGGCATGGCCAAAAACCCCTCTTACTTCAACCCCGTACGTTTCAACGAGCGTACTCTGGGACGGCGCAACGTCGTCCTCTCCCTGATGCGCGAAGCCGGCTACATCTCCGCGTCCGAGGCCACAGAGGCTCAATCCAAGCCCCTCACGCTTCATTTCAACCGTGAGAACCACAACTCCGGCATCGCCCCCTACTTCCGCGCCTACCTCCAGCAAATTATGATGGCGAAGGAACCCAAAGAGAGCGACTACCCCTACGATTGGCAAAAAGAAGACTACAAGCGTGCCGTCGCCGAGTGGGAGAATAACCCCCTCTACGGTTGGTGCAACAAAAATAAGAAACCCAACGGCGACAACTACGACCTCTACTCCGACGGACTGAAAATATACACCGGGATAAACTCCCGTATGCAGGCTTACGCCGAAGAAGCGGTGCTCGAACACCTCGGCATCGACCTGCAACCCGTCTTCAACAGGGAGAAAGCGGGCAGGTCTTATGCCCCCTTCTCCAGAGATGTCACGGAGAGTGAGCGCGAAGAAATCATCCGGAACTCCCTCCGTAACACCGACCGGTACCGGGCTCTGAAAAAAGAGGGCGTTTCCGAGCGGGAGATAGAGACTGTCATGAATACGCCCGTCGAGATGAGCATCCTCGCTTACTCCAAGTCTCACAAAGGTCACACCGAGCTCATCGACACTGTCCTTTCCCCAAGGGACTCGGTTCTTTACTACAAGGGCCTTCTCCGCTCCGGCTTTATGTGTATGGACGTCCACACCGGTGCCGTGCGCGCTTACGTGGGGGGCATAGACTTCTCCACGATGAAGTACGATATGGTCACTCAGGGTAGGCGTCAGGTGGGTTCCACTATGAAGCCGTACCTCTATTCGATGGCGATGAACGAAGGCTTCACTCCCTGTGACCAGATGCTTCACGTGCCCCAACACATCCTCACCGAAGCCGGAACTATTTGGTCGCCGAAGAATGCAGGACACGGCTCGGGCGGTATGGTCTCCATCAAGTGGGGACTCCAAAACTCCTCCAACTGGGTGACCGCTTGGCTGATGGGGCAGATGTCACCTTACGCGTTCGTCGAGCTCCTCCGGAGCTTCGGCATCACAGGACACATGGATCCCGTCCCCTCCATCTCGCTCGGGACGCACGATATATCCGTGGCGGAGATGGCGAGCGGCTTTACCACATTCGCGGCTGCGGGCATCCGTGTCGATCCGCTCTATGTGACGCGCATCGAGGATGAGTACGGCAATGTCGTCGCGGAGTTCACGGCCAAACACACCGAAGTGCTTCCCGCCCGCGCCGCTTACCGCACCCTCTACATGCTTCAGAGTGTCATAAACGAAGGCACGGGCAGCCGGGTACGCTTCCGCTATGGGCTCACGGCCGACATGGGGGGCAAGACCGGCACCACGCAGAACCACTCCGACGGATGGTTTATGGGCTTCACGCCGAACCTTTCCGCAGGGTGCTGGGTCGGCGGAGAAGACCGATCAATCCACTTCGACGGCATAGGTATGGGGCAGGGCGCCAGTATGGCTTTGCCGATCGTGGCGCTCTTCTACAAAAAAGTCTTTGACGATGCCGAGCTCCGCAAGCGTGCGGATGCTTTGGGCATCAATCCCGATGAGAAGTTTGTCTATCCTCCCGAGTATCAAGATCCGTGTGCAAGGGACGACAACGGCATCGGAACCACTGTCTCGACAGCACCCGAGAAGCACGAAATCGATGACCTTTTCCAGTGAGACATAATTTTTTGCGACCGTGAGGTCGCTCTGCTTCTCCGCGATGGAGAGGCCGTAACATACAGACACACCAGACAAGATGACAACGAACAGAGAAGACTCTTTTGCCGACAAGAAATCCGGCGAAGAGACGGGCGAGAACAACTCCTCGACCCGCAAAAGACAGCGCGTGCGCCTTACTCGCGAAGAGATGCAGGCCATGACGGAAAGAAAACGCCGCTACGAAACCGGCGCCGACGACGATGAAGGAGGCATTTACGAAAAACGCAGTGCCGGATACAGTTCCCGCCCCCGCCGAAATTACGATGCAGGCGGTGACGGAGACTACGCCCGCAGGAAAAGTTACCGGGACGATGACGGAGACAAACAGGCGCCCTCTTACCGTGACCGCTATCGCGCTGAGCACTCCGGAGAGGGCGAGGGCTACAAGCGCAACAATTACCGACCCACCCGCAACGAAGATCGTGGAGGGTATGACGAGCAGGAAGGCGGTTACAAACCGCGCCGTCAATTCAGTCCCAACCGGCCCTACGGTCAAGGCAAAGGTCAGGATCGCACCCAAGGTAAGGGCGGATTCGAGCAGAGGGAGCAGCGCAAGGGACAAGGCGGAAGGGGCAATAAGCCCAACTTTGTCCCCAAAAGTAAGGGGCAGAGGCCTCAGAATAATCGTCCCCAGAAACAGATCAAACCCCGTCCCCGCTACGAGTTTGAGGAGCAATCGGAGCCGGAGACAAGTGTCCGGCTCAATAAGTTCCTAGCACATGCCGGCGTGGCATCCCGCCGTGAGGCCGACCAGCTCATCCTCGCGGGCGCTGTCGTAGTCAACGGTACCCCCGTCCTCGAACTGGGGACAAAAGTCGCTCCCACCGACCGCGTCGAAGTCAACGGCAAAGTGCTTACGGCGGAAGAGAAAGTCTACATCCTCCTCAATAAGCCCCGCAACGTGGTGACGACGACCGAAGACCCACAGGAGCGTCTTACAGTCCTTAACCTCGTGCGCAATGCCGCGACGGAGCGTATCTACCCTGTCGGCCGTCTGGATCGCAACACAACGGGTGTCCTCCTCCTCACCAACGACGGAGATCTCGCCTCCAAGCTCGTGCATCCTTCTTTCAAGAAAAAGAAAATTTATCAGGTTTGGCTCGACAAAGAGGTGACTCCGGAAGATATGCAGAAATTGGCCGACGGTGTCGAACTCTCCGACGGAGAGATGCACGCGGATGCCATCTCGTACGTGGACGAAGAGGATCACACGCAGGTCGGCATCGAGATCCACTCGGGCAAAAACCGTGTCGTCAGGAGGCTCTTCGAAGCACTCGGGTACCGCGTCCTCAAGCTCGACCGGGTCTATTTTGCAGGGCTTACGAAGAAGAACCTGGGTCGTGGTAAGTGGCGCTACTTGACAGAACAGGAAGTAATCAACCTCAAGAACGGATTCTTCGACTGAAAACTGTCACGTGAAGCGCAATATCCAATATAGATACCGAGTAGAATTGTTTTATGGAACGAATGCTGATAAAAGAACTAATCAAGACAGCTCCCTTCGGGCAGCAAGTAAACATAAAAGGGTGGGTGCGGACCAAGCGCGGCAGCAAGTACGTCGCTTTCATCGCCCTCAATGACGGCTCCTGCATCACGAGCCTCCAGGTGGTCGCCCCGGTCGATAAGTTCGACCCCGAGCTCCTTAAGTCCGTCACTACCGGCGCATCGCTCAGCGTCACAGGTACACTTGTGGAGTCGCAGGGCAAAGGACAGACGATGGAAGTGCAGGCCGAAGAGATCGAAGTCTACGGCTTGGCCGATCCGGAGACCTATCCGCTCCAGAAAAAAGGACACACCCTCGAATTCCTTCGCGAAGTGGCACACCTCCGTCCCCGCACCAATACGTTTGGGGCGGTGTTCCGCATCCGTCACAATATGGCGTATGCGATCCACAAGTTCTTCCACGATCGCGGATTCTACTACTTCCACACCCCTCTCATTACCGCGTCCGATGCCGAGGGAGCAGGTCAGATGTTTCAGGTAACGACGCTGGATGTGAATAACCTCCCCGTGGGTGAGGACGGTCGGGTCTCCTACGACGCCGATTTCTTTGGCACCGAGACGAACCTTACCGTCTCCGGTCAGCTCGAAGGCGAGCTCGGAGCCATGGCGCTCGGAGCGATCTATACTTTCGGACCCACTTTCCGTGCCGAAAACTCCAATACCCCCCGACACCTCGCCGAGTTTTGGATGATAGAGCCGGAAGTGGCGTTCTATGAGATAAAGGAAAATATGGACTTGGCCGAGGACTTCCTGAAGTACTTGGTGAATTGGGCGTTGGACAACTGCTCGGACGACCTCCGTTTCCTCAATGACACCTACGACGAGACCCTTATCGACCGACTCCGCTCCGTCGTCTCCACGGATTTCGTCCGCTTGGGCTACACCGAAGGGGTGAAGATACTGGAGGAAGCCGTGAAGAGTGGGGAAGCGAAGTTCGAGTTCCCCGTCTATTGGGGCGCCGACCTTGCTGCCGAGCACGAGCGTTTCCTCGTCGAGCACCATTTCAAGCGTCCCGTGATCCTCACGGATTACCCCAAGGAGATCAAAGCGTTCTATATGAAGCAAAACGACGATGGCAAGACGGTGCGTGCCATGGATGTGCTCTTCCCCCGTATCGGCGAGATCATAGGCGGATCCCAGCGTGAGGAAGACTACGATAAGCTTGTGACCCGCTCCCGCGAGATGGGTATCCCCGTGGAGAAAATGTACTGGTACTTCGATACGCGTCGCTTCGGCACCGTGCCGCACTCCGGCTTCGGTCTCGGCTTCGAGCGCCTCATCCTCTTCGTCACCGGGATGCAAAATATCCGGGACGTGATCCCCTTCCCACGCACTCCGAAAAATGCCTCTTTCTGAGGTTCTCTTTTCAGGACGTCGGGATCACGGGTGAGATGTCGTCCGGTGCGGGTGAAATGCCGGTACGTACCCGTGTCTTTGCCCCGGTCTATGCGAAAACATTTTTTCGGTCTGTGTCTTTTGAGAAGGAGATACAGACCGATTTATCAAACAAAAAACTATGCACTACATAGCGGAACTGCTCTCCGGCTCCTCATTCGTCATCACCGCACTCGTCATCGCCATCACGAGCGGGGTGGGGCTTTGGATCGGTAATATGAAACTCGGCAACGTGTCTCTCGGTGCGGTGTGTGTCTTTTTCGTGGGGATACTTCTGGCACACCTCGGAGTGAAAGTCAACCCCGAGATGGTGCTTTTCGCGGAGAATTTCGGTCTCGTCCTCTTTATCTATGCCCTCGGCATACAGGTGGGTCCGGGTTTCATCGCCACGTTTAAGTCCAAAGGTCTTGAGCTTAATCTCTGGATGCTCGCCCTTACCGTCGTCGGCACGCTCTCTGCCCTTTTGCTGGTTTTTTTCGGTATCGATAATGTCGCCAACGCTATGGGTATTCTCAATGGTGCCGTTACCAATACCCCTGCACTCGGCTCTGCTCAGCAGGCAATCGTAGGTATATTGGGCGACACCCCGGAGAGTAGGGAGATCGTCAGCAATATGGCGCTTGCCACTGCCATCACTTACCCCATAGGGACAGTGGGCGTCTTCCTGGTATTGGAATTGATGCGGCTCTTTAGCGGAGACAAACTATCCCGCAAAGACAACCTCGGGGAGACCCGAAACGAACACTTCACGGAAGAGTATTTCGTGACAAATGAAGCCCTCTTCGGCAGGACCCTCAAAGAGGTTCACGAAGAATTCCGGGTAGAGTACCTCATCAGCGAGATATACAGGGAGGGAAGGATCTTCCTCCCTACGCCCGATACCGTCTTTATGAAAGGCGACCACCTCAACGTGGTGCACAATGAAGCCGACCGACCCCGGCTGGAGAAGTTTTTCGGTTCTGTCGTGCAGGCGGACGAAAAGCGAAGGGAGTGGGTCAGTGTCCCCGCCGCCAAAAACCTCGTCACACGGCGCATCCTCGTCTCCAAAGACGATATCAACGGGCGCAGCCTCAAAGGACTCAGACTCCGCAATAAGTACGGAGTCAATGTCGTCAGCGTGTTTCGTGCCGAAATGCAACTCGTGCCGCACTCCGATCTCGTCCTCCAGCTCGGGGACCGCGTGACTGTGGTCGGACCGGCCGAAAAACTCGACCTCCTCTCCCGTGTCCTCGGCAATGAGCTTAAGCCGCTCGATACCCCATATCTCGTCAGCATCTTCCTCGGTATCGTCCTCGGCCTCCTGCTCGGTATGGTGCCGATACCCATACCCGGATCCGGAGGATCGACCTTCAATCTCGGCATCGCGGCGGGTCCCATCATCGTGGGGATCCTCATGGGCGCCTACGGTTACCGCCTCAGACTCACCACGTACATTACCCATTCGGCCAACCTTATGATCCGTACCCTCGGGCTTACCCTCTTTATGGCGGGTCTTGGTCTGACGAGCGGTGCCGGTTTCTTTGAGACACTGAGCGAAGGCCCCGGGCTTTACTGGCTTGGGATAGGCGCTTTGATCACCATTGTGCCCACTACGCTCGTGGCTCTTGCTGCACTTCTGTGGACCAAGCAGTCCTTCAATACCGTGGGCGGGTGGGTCTGCGGGGCGATGGCGAATCCCATCGCGCTCGACTATCTTGCCTCCCGCACCGGTAACGACAAAGGTGCGGTGAGCTATGCAACCGTCTATCCCCTTGGACCTTTGCATAATACCTCATCTGCTGCGTTACTATCGGCATTCGGGCTTGGTCGTGTACGGTGAGTACACTCCCGTCGCCCTCAGCCTCAGTGCCTTGCATCTGAGGCATTCTGCAAAGTCTCACACGAAAAACTGACGTTTTTCGTGTCCGGAGGCCTTTTTCAAAGGTCTCCTATTGAGGATGTGTCAAAAGGTGTTTTGCGCGGGGCAAGACACGGGACACACCTTCTAAGCGCGGGTGAGCTCTTTGGCTTAGAAGCGTGCCATCATCTTGAGCAGGGTGACGGCTGCTTCCACGCCCTTATTGCCGTGTATGCCGCCCGATCTGTCAAGAGCTTGTTGCATCGTGTCCGTGGTAAGTACCCCCATAATCACGGGTCTGAGGCCATCGGCGTTAAGCCTTCCGAGGTTTACGGTGGTGGCTTCTGCGATGTAGTCGAAGTGTGGCGTCTCGCCACGCACGATGGCACCGAGGGCTATTACGCCATCCGGAATCCGCAGTTTGTGCCTGATTTCGTAACTGCAGCTGTAGATGAGTTCGAAGCTGCCGGGCACCCATTTGACCGTGATGTCGTCCTCTTTGATGTCGTACTTGAGTAGCGTGTCGAGCGCGCCCTTAAGGAGGTTTCGCGTCACGTCCCCATTCCATTCGCTGACGATGATGGTGACTTTTTTGCCTTTTCCGGAGGGGACTTCTTTCGGATTGTAAGCGCTGAGGTCTGTTGTAGCCATTGTGTGATGTTTTGTTTTCGGGTTGTCTTTTACTTTTTGCGGGTGTGTCAGAAGTGTTTTGCGGAGCAAAACACGGGACACAGTCTCGGAGGGGGTGTGTAAGACCGAAACGGACGTGGCAGTTCGGACTTTTGACACACCTCCCTCCTTTTGCTCTCTCCCAAAGTTACCATTTCTTCCCCTAAGCTGTGGTTTACAGCATACCGTTAGGTAGGTTAGGTGGCTCTTTTGTCTAAAATTTACCCTTTCGTAGGTATTTCGCGGAGGCGCGGCATGGGGTAACTTTGCATTGTAAGTAGAAAAGAGTGTGAATTGACACAGTCACCTAAATTTATAGAAAAAGTAGTACTCAATATTGACCCGCGCTATGGGACACAAAAAGATGAGGCCTCGAGATTGGGGCCTCACTTTTTTGTACAAAGGAGTAGGGATCAAAGGTTCTTTGGATATCTTTGCACCGTAGGAGAGACTGTGTATATAAAGGCCGAAACGCAAGGTGCTCCGGGCTGAGGGCGACAGGAGTGTACTTACGGGGTACTCTTGCCTATGTCACGAATGCCGAAACGGACGCGTCAGTTCGGACTTTTGACACACCTTCTCTTGAGGGAAAAACAATCATCTAATGTATCGGTATGCGCAACTTCTATCATTGGCTTCATCTTTGGCTTTCTGTACCTGTAGGTCTCTTCTTTAGTATAATCTGTCTGACCGGTGCCCTGATGGTTTTTGAAAAGGAGATCACGGGCGTGGTTCTTGAGGTGGCACCGCAATACGTGGAGACTTCGGAGATCACGGGAACGCCCAAAATCCCTTTCTTCCGTAAAGTGCGGTATCTGCACCGCTATATGCTGGACAAACCGGCAGAGAGTGGCGCGATGACTACAGGCAAAATGATCGTTGGGGTCACCACTTTGACTTCGCTTGTCATTCTTGTCTCGGGTTTCTTGCTTTGGCTGCCTCGCTCCCGGCGCGGACTCCTTCGGAGGCTCTCCATTCGGACGAATAGGGGGTGGCGGTGCTTTTGGCGGGATCTGCACGTCTCGCTCGGGTTTTACTCTGCGGTTTTTCTCCTATTGATGGCTCTGACCGGGCTTACGTGGTCTTTCGGATGGTATCATGACTTGACTTATTCATTGCTCGACAAAAGGGTACTGACCGAAAAAGTGGAGACCCACGCGGAGATGAGGGCGGTACAGCGGCATAAGTCTGAGCGCAGACCTGGCGCCACGGACTCCGGTGCCGCGAAGAATACGGCTCGCGAGACCCGAATGATGATCCGAAACCTCCATATAGGGAGCATCGGCGGGTTTTGGACGAAAATCATCTGGTTCGTCTCGGCACTTATCGGCGCTTCACTTCCGCTTACCGGTTACTACCTTTGGTACAAGCGCCTCCGTCGCAGTTAGCCGCAGTACGGGGTTCGATGTCACGGATCATTCCCTGCACAAAAAGTCGAAGAATACAGGTCTCGCAGCCCCGGGGAAAAGGGGTCGACACCCCGGGAAAACGGGACGATTCATTTCCACACGGCTCCGTAGGTGCCGAATAAAGGTTCAGCCACGCTGTGGCTGTGTGGATTCATTTGCCCCTCCGGTACCCCACACATCGACCGCTGACGCGGTCTTCGTGTGGGGCTACCGAGATTCGGCACTCCGTGCCGTCTGCCCCTGTCGGGGCACAACACCATACGAATCCCATACGAATACCGGACAAATCCAGCCCCGATAGGGGCAGGAGACCGCGTTAGCGGTCGAAAGGTAGTAGCCCCGTACGAAGATGCCGGAGGCATCGACGTGCGGGGAATCGGGAACACCCCATTATTCCCCGTCTTCGACCCCTATGGGGGTCGTACAAATATGATAATGTCCCGTTGCGTCCCCGGTGTGTCAAGGTCGCTCCGCGGTCTTAACCCCGGGCTACTTCCGTGCGATGCCTACGGCATCTCTTGCCCCTACGGGGCGACGGCACCATACGAATCCCATATGAATCCCATACGAATCCCATACGGGATGTCGGCAAACACCCGAATCCCGCCCCTAACGGGGCTCTCTCCTATTCCCGCGCCATCTGTGCAGGACACGCCCTGCTCCTTCTTCTCCTCCTCCTTAGGTTTCTTGCTTTAATGCGGGGCTTTTGCAGAAAAATATTAGATATTAAATGCGCTATTTTTGATAATTAAGTGTGACTTAGAGTTGAAACCATATTTGGGTTAATTTTTGCCGAGAAAAGCCCATTTTCTCCACGATAAAATTTTGCGATTTCGGGAAATTTGCCTAACTTTCGCAAAACAATAGTTGGCGGGTCCTGATCAAACCGGCCACAAAAAGTGAAAAAGCAGTACGGACGGAGCCCGTGTAAGGACTTGGCGAAGTCCTTCTCCGCCCAAATCCAAAAACTTTTTTAACGTGTAGAGAGAATATGTTGAAACGCTTACTTTTGTTCCTCTCATTCTGTTTCGTCTCCATAGGCGTAGCGTTTGGGCAGAACATCACCGTTAAAGGGACGGTGCTCGACGAAAATAATGCCCCGGTAATGGGTGCTACGGTTCGTCTCAAAAATGATGCCACAAAGGGCGCCATCACGGATGTGGATGGTCGCTTCACCCTCCAAGCAAAGACAGGAGAGCTCATCCTCATTACTTATGTCGGCTACAAAGACCAGGAGGTCAAAGCCGCTCCAACCCTTACCGTCACTCTTGTTCCCAATGACGAGCTCCTCGACGAAGTCGTCGTCACAGCTCTTGGTCTTGAGAGGCAAAAAAGGGACCTTGGTTATGCAACCACCAAGATTAATGCCGAAGAACTGACTCAGGCGAAGAGCGTAGATGTGGCATCGAGTCTTCAGGGAAAAGTTGCAGGTCTTAATGTCGCAGGTTTGAATAGTGGCGTTTTCAGTGATGTCCGCATCACACTTCGCGGTATCCGTTCGCTCACGGGTGACAATAATCCCATGCTCCTTCTGGATGGGGTGCCTGTGAGCTTGGATTTCCTATCTGCCATCAACCCTAATGACGTTCAGAACATAAACATTCTCAAAGGAACTTCTGCGGCTTCTCTCTACGGTCCGGATGCAAGAAATGGCGTTATCGTAGTAACTACTAAGAGTGGTTCAGTCGGTAAGCCAGTCATAACTTACGGACTGTCCGTGCAGACCAATACGGTGTCCTTCTTCCCCAAGTTCCAGGAACAGTTCGGTAGTGGTGGAAGTACCGCATACCAATTCATACCTTATGAAAACGAGTCTTGGGGACCCGCCTACGACGGCTCTGAGAGACAGCTTGGAAAACCCGATGAAAACGGGAATGTATTCAAGGTGCCTTATTCTCCAACCGATGAAAGACGCAAGTTCTTCGATACGGGTCTTGTGATCCAAAACGACCTTTCATTCGCTTCCAAAGATTTTTACCTCAGCGCTCAAGATGCACGGATTACCGGTATTGTCCCCGGAGATAAGAATCACCGGATAAGTCTGAGAACCAATGCGGGAAAGGAGTTTGGTGCGTTTAAGGTGGGTACAAGCCTCAACTACATTCGCGAAGACTGGGATATATTTTCCTCATCCGGGATGGAGAGCTACTACTCCGCGCAGAATATGGGAATGCACGAAGGGATTATGGACCTTGTGTTTGCCACCCAGGCGTGGGTACCGCTCACTCAATTGAAAACCGATACCCAGTGGGGTAACTACAGTAACTACTACAATGAGTACTCGCTTAACCCCTACCAGGCCATTGAGACTTGGCGGGAAGATGGGGTAAGAGACCGATTTATCGGTAACGTAGATCTCAAGTACAGTCCTTTCAAATGGCTGGATCTGAGTTACCGTATAGCCCTCAACTACTACAACGAACACTACTACCGTAAGAACCCGGATGTAGTTCCTTCGGCTTATGCCGAAGAAAATAGAGGATTCCGGACGGTGAACCAGTCCGTTTCCGACCAAACGAACGGATACTACCGTCTCACGTCTGAGCCATTTGCCAATTTCCATTTTGATTGGGATGACTACAAGCTTAATGCAGTTCTCGGCTCTTACTACAGGGAAACGACCACTTTCGGACTCGGCGTAGCGGCATCTCCGCTCGTTAT
>SFHG01000097.1 GCA_004555765.1 Bacteroidales bacterium | reverse complement strand
GGCTCCGAGCTTGACGGCCCAGAGCGCGGCGTGCCATCTTGTCTTCGAGAAAGAAAGCCGCTCTCGGTCGCAGCCGTCTCCAACATCCCGGCCGAGAAGAGCGAGAGGTTTGCCGCTCAAACCATCGAGAAACTCCTCGACGGCGTCGTCCCCGAAAAGCCGAGCGAGGACTACGCAATCGTGCTGCTCGCAAGCCCCGTCCATGACATCGGGGAGCGCAAGCTCAGGCTTGCTGAGCTGCAGTCGGCCCTGACCCCCTACGCCTCCTGGACGACCAACTACACATACCACCGCAGCGACTCCATCGGGTCCTCCGCGACCATTGGCGTCAACGCGGGCGTGAGCGCGGGCAGCCAAGCGGGCAACACCACGTCGCAGGCTTCCAACATTAGCGAGACAGACTCGAGCAACGAGGCCACCGCAGAATCGAAGACCTCCGGCCTCACGGATACCTCAAGCAGCGCCGAAAGCATTACCGATACGGATACACAAGGGACCAACACTTCCGGTCAGATAGGCATATCCGCGGGCGGCGAAGGACCTCTCGGCCACGTTGAAGTAAGCGGCAGCCTTACCAAAGGATCCTCCCACTCCTCCGCAAGCGCAGTTGGCAAAGTCTCTTCCACCAGCCAGGCCATCTCGAACTCCCTCGGCAAGACGGTCACCAGCGGCATAGGCAAGGCAATATCGACGGGCTCCTCCGTCACCTCCGGCGTCTCGAAGGCGGTCAACCTGGGCGCCAACATCGGCGGATCGTTCGCACGGTCGAGCACGGTCACGGCAACGCTCGGCGCCGACGAGGGCATCACGCAGACCTTCAAGAACCGCTCCATCAAGCATGCCATCGAGATCCTCGAGGCCCAGATGAAGCGGTTCGACCTCGCCTCGGCCCTTGGCATGTGGGACTTTGCTACCTACGTTCTCTCCGAAGACCACAACGTGGCAAGCAATGTCGCACACACATACCTTGCCCTGACCCAGGGCAAGGATTCCTTTGCGTCCCAAGCCGCAATCAACCTCTGGCGAGGCGACCTTGGGGAGAACAGCTCGGACGCGCAGGCCATTCTCGACTATCTCAGAAACCTTCGGCATCCGACCTTTGCCCTCTCGCCGGTCCTTCTCGACAGACATCCAAGCTTTGCCGTCTACCCCGCAACGGTCACGGCAACGACCGCCCTTTCTGGAAAAGAGCTTGCGTACTCCCTCAACTTCCCCAAGAAGTCCGTCCCAGGCCTGCCCGTCATCGAATGCGCGGCCTTTGGGCGGAACGTCTCGACCTTTGAGGGGAGCCAGCCCGCCGCAGGTCTCAAGCTGGGCAAGGTCTTCCACATGCATCATCTCTGGCCTCACACGTCTTTGTCACGGGCAGCACGGGAGCAGGCAAGACCAACACCGTCTGTCGCATTCTGGAGCAAGCTGCCGAGCAAGATGTCAAGTTCCTGGTTGTTGAGCCCGCCAAGGGAGAGTACAAGAACATCTTTGGCGGCCGCGAGGACGTGAAGGTGTTTGGCACCAATCCAGCCATCACCCCGCTGTTGCGAATCAATCCGTTCAGCTTCCCCGGGGGCATCCACGTATTGGAGCACCTTGACCGCCTGGTAGAGATATTCAATGTTTGCTGGCCCATGTACGCGGCGATGCCCGCCGTTCTCAAAGACGCCATTCAGCTCTCCTACGAGGATTGCGGTTGGAATCTGACCACGTCCCAGAACCGCTTTGGCGACGGCCTCTACCCCTGCCTTGCCGACGTTGCCCGCAACGTGCGGGCAATTCTCGACTCAAGCGAGTATGACGCCGAGAACAAGGGAGCATACAAAGGCTCCCTTCTCACCCGCCTGAACTCGCTCACCAACGGCCTCAATGGCATGATCTTGTCTGACGACGAGATTCGTGACGAGGACCTGTTTGACGAGAACGCAATCGTCGACCTCTCCCGCGTTGGCTCGATGGAGACAAAGTCACTCCTCATGGGGCTCATTGTGCTCAAGCTGCAAGAGCACCGGATGGCGACCTCACATGGCGCAAACCAGCCCCTCAGGCATCTCACCGTGCTGGAGGAGGCGCACAACCTGCTCAAGCGCTCCTCTCCTGAACGGAGCGGAGAGAGCGGCAACTTACTCGGCAAGAGCGTCGAGATGATTTCCAACGCCATTGCCGAGATGCGCACGTACGGCGAGGGCTTTGTCATTGCGGACCAGGCACCAGGCCTTCTTGACATGGCGGCCATTCGCAACACCAACACCAAGATCATTCACAGGCTTCCCGACCTCTCAGACCGAGAGCTGGCCGGCTTTGCCGCAAACCTCAACGAGCGACAGGTCATTGAGGTTGCACGTCTGCCACGAGGAGTTGCGGCCGTATACCAGAACGACTGGGTTGAGCCCGTTCTGTGCAAGGTCTCTGCAGCCGAAAAGGGCATGCCGTTTTGCTACTCACCAGCCTCCGGACTCTCTGGCTCCGGCGCTTCGGTCTCCCTCCAGATTGCAGAGCTTTTGGCACAAGGGGGCGACGTTGTCGATCAAAACCACCTGCAAGACCTGAAGGAGCTCCTCTCCAAGACAAATGTTGGAGCCTATGCAAAGGTTCAGGCACTTCGCTATGCGTCCGACCCACCGGTCGAGCCGCGCATGACCGAGCTGGCGCCCATAATGACCGCCCTCTTCCCAGAGGTGGATGCAGCGGTAAACCTTGAACTCAGGCGAACTGAAGACGTCAGGCGGTGGACCGCTGCGGCCGAAGCGGCGCTCAGGGACTTTGTCAGCGAGCGAATTGACGACACCGTCAGACGAATCATCATCCAGGGCGTGCTCACCGACAGCCTATATCTCAGGATGCACGACGAGAAGGCCTTCTCTGATTGGTACAGAAACGGAGGACTCAGCTGATGGATCTCAATAAACCCAAGGTGGAGGAAGCAAAGCCGACGCGCAAGGAGATCCTGAGCTTTAACCCCGACCGCTTGGCAACCTTGGAGACTAAGGAGGGAGCCAAGGCCAAAGAAGCCGCGGCTGTCGAGAAAATCGATCCCAACAAGCTCATCGAGCCAAAGACAAGGACCGAGACAGAATACCGAGACGAGAATGGAACGCTCTATCGCGTTGGCAAGGAGCTTCTTCCCAACGTCGAGTACCACCTGGACGGCTACGATTACCGTACTGACTCAAAAGGCAGGATTGTTCATGCCGGAGGCCAACTCAAGCTTAGTGGTGAAACGCGCCAACCCATGAAGGCAAAAATTCACGACGTTGGCAGGGGCAACGAGAAGAGCAATGACCAAGTGGGCCATCTCAAGGGCGACCGTTTTGGCGGAAGTTCCGATATCGAGAATACTGTTGCCATGGATGCCAAGGTCAACCAGAAGTCCTATAAGAGGATTGAGAATATATGTGCCAAAGCCATTAAAGAGGGGCATGTAGTTGAGCTGCATACCGACCCAAAGTACAAAGGCGACTCCCACAGGCCTTCGGAATTCAGGGTCACCTATGTAATCGACGGAGAGAAGACGGTCGTGACCATAAAGAATGGGGAGAGTGACAAGAAGTGAATAGCCGCAACTACTACCAGGAGATATTCGACCACGTCCTTCCCTTCCTCCCGCAGGATTGGCAGAAGGTCGTGCTGTATGCGGAGTTCAGCGAAGACTCAAGGTGTATCGAGTTTTACGTCAAGAATGCCGATGGGACCTTCACAAAGTGCTTTGACCTTCTCGGCGTGGACGACAATGAGCTTCTCGACGCCTTTGACGAGATGGGCGAGGTGTTCGAGGCTCAGCGCCAAGAGCTACCAACTGGCAGCGTTTGGACAAACGCAACGCTGACGGTGACCTCAACCGGAAGACTCGACGCAGACTTTGACTACACGGATCTTTCCGAATCCTCGTTCGAGCACAAGAAGGAGTGGAAGGCCGAGTATTTGGCATAGCGGCCGCTCATCACTACGTCCCCCATTCCCTGCCAAAAAAACGGTAGGTAATTTGTTTAAACATCCATGTTTGCCCAGTTGGCTGGCGAGAAGAGCGCAGAACCCCGGGCGTTGCCTACCGAATAATTGGTAGGCAACGCCCGGGGTTCTCGGCCTGCACTTCTCGCCCTTGTCAACGTGGTATCGATACCTCTACCCCTCCCGTGAGAAGCGCTACCACCTGGCGAGAAATGCGTGCTTTTTTTCCAGCTCAGAGCCTATAAAGTCCGCAGGCTCAGGTTTGCCCGCATCCATGAGAGAGGGGAATCC
>SFHG01000096.1 GCA_004555765.1 Bacteroidales bacterium | reverse complement strand
CAGAATGTCGTGACCAATAAGGATGCCTATGGCGACGCTTGGTTTGTCTCTGAGGTGCGGAAAGCAAAGAATGCGGACGAAGAGTTTCGCACTCTGGGAGAGGTGCCACTCAATCAGATAGCTGTGGTGGCTCCGCCGTTTGGAGAAAAAGTGGCAGAAAAGTTTGCAAAAGACAGCCTCTCTGTCGTATCTTTGCAGAGCTACAGACCGAATGAGGTGAAGTACCGTACCACAAACTCCGGCAGCGGTTTTGCCGTCTTCTCCGAGATTTTTTACCCACACGGATGGACTGCCACCATTGACGGGAAAGAAGTCCCGATACTGAGGACGGACTATATCCTTCGGGGACTTGAAATACCCGCCGGGACGCACGAAGTGGTTTTTTCGTTCCACCCCAAGTCCTTGAAGGTCACAGAGACCATTTCATACATATCAAGCTTCATCCTCTTAGTTCTCGCGCTATTTGAAGCCCGGAAACTCTATAACTGCAAGCGAAAAGAACCATTATGAACGTCATTCATCTCGGGAGCGTAGACTCCACCAACAACTACCTTAGATATCTGGTCGAACAGGATCCGGATCTTGAGACATTCACCATAGTCACGGCCGACAGCCAGACACAAGGTAAAGGTCAGAGGGGCAATAAATGGGATAGTGAACCGGGAATGAACCTCCATTTCTCTATGCTCCTGCGTCCCGATCTACTTGCCGCTCCGAAGGCGAGACTCTTTGACATCAATGTCATTTCGGCGCTCGCTGTGAGAGAAGCGCTTAATGACCGGATTTCTCGAAGCAGAGTCTTCATCAAGTGGCCGAACGACATCCTCGTGGAGGACAAAAAGATCGCCGGCATCTTGACGGAGAACCAGTTCTCCGGCTTTACTCTCGAATACTCCATCGTCGGAATAGGCGTAAACGTGAACCAGACAGACTTTCACGATTACCCAAGATCCGCCACCTCCCTCGCCATCGAGTCCGAAGGTGAAGTCGACATCCTTCAGCTCAGTAAGGATATTGCTAAGGGGATCCGCAAAAGAATAGACAACCTCCCCGCCTCTGCCGACGACCTGAGAAATAAGTACCACCAGCATCTCTACAAACTGGGCGACAGCGAGTGGTACAAGACTTCGGATGGCGAGATCTTCAAAGGGACCATACAGCATGTGGAGGAAAACGGGCTTCTGATTATTCGCGACGATGCCACGGGTAAAAACAGAAGTTTTGCCTTCAAACAGGTGCAGTTTATGACCGGTGAAAACTGACGCTTTGGCACAGGAAATGCCACCGTTGGAGATCGAGGAGACGAAGGACGGTACGCCTACTCTTTTTGTTCCCTCCCTCTGTGAGCATTACCACTCCGTGTTTGGAGCCCGCACTGAGAGCGAGTATATTTTCATCGGTCAAGCTCTCCGTAAGTGGACTGATGTGCACCCGGGTAGTTGTACAGTTCTCGAAGTGGGCTTTGGCACCGGTTTGAATGCACTATTGACGCTCTTGGAGGCTGAGACACGTGGTGCCGGAGTGTTGTATCACACGTTCGAGAATGTCCCTCTGCCGCTTGATTTGATTAGGGATATGTGGCAAAAGTCCCTTCGGAAGGACGAGTGGATTTTGATGGAAAAGATTCACGAAGCAGACTGGAACCGGGCGATTCCGCTCTCGGATCGTTTTACGATTTTCAAACACTGTGCCGATCTTCTCTCTTCCGACCTTCCACCGGCAGACGTGATTTATATGGACGCTTTTGCCCCCGAGAAGACCCCACTTCTTTGGACGGAAGATTTTCTCGGGAAGCTCTACAACGCGGCCGGTGATGGTGCCAGGTTTGCCACCTATTGCGCCAAGGGCGAGATTCGGAGACGGCTCCGGAGAGTGGGGTTTCGGGTCTTCCGGACACCGGGGCCTCCGGGGGGCAAGAGGGAAATTTTGACTGCACAGAAAGATTACGGGATATTTCCGGAACACAGCAATTGAGTTATGACAAAGAAAAGAATAGGTATCCTCTCATCCGGCGGTGATGCGCCGGGTATTAACGCGGTGATACGCGCCATCGGTAAAACCGGCATCGTAACCTATGACTATGAGATTTTGGGGTTCCAAGACGGCTTCACCGGTGTCACGGAGCGGGAGTATGACATCCTTGGGAAAGACAAACTCTCCTCTCTTCTCAGCCGTGGAGGGACGATATTGGGTTCCAGCAGGGATAAAGCCTTTAGGAAGTCCTTGCAAAAAGGGGACGAGACGGCCAAAGAGTTCGCCAAAGCGTGGAAAGAGCTGAACCTCGAAGCCTTGGTCTGCATCGGTGGTAACGGTACCCAAAAGACGGCAGCAACCGTTTCCTCACTTGGTTATAACGTCATCGGCATCCCCAAGACGATAGACAATGACGTATGGGGAACAGACGAAACTTTCGGGTTCGACACGGCGGTGAGCGTAGCCACTGAGCTTATCGACCGCATCCACAGCACGGCGCAGAGCCACAAACGGGTCATCCTTGTCGAGGTGATGGGACATGACGCCGGTTGGATTGCACTCCACGCCGGTATGGCATCCGGAGCTGACGTAATCCTCCTTCCCGAGCTCGGATGTGACCCGGAGATTGTGGCAGATGCCATCAAGGCTCGGTATGAGGAGGGCAAAAACTATGCGATCATCGTCGTTGCGGAAGGCTTGCGGATGGAGGGACAAGACACAGAAAAGGGCGAGAGCCCGAGTGCTTTCCTCCAGAATTGGTTGCGCGAACACGTCGGCATCGACAGTCGTACCACTGTCCTCGGCTATGTCCAAAGAGGGGGGGCACCGTCCTCGCACGACCGAAACCTCTGTACCCGGATGGGAGCCTATGCCGCACACCTCATTCACGACGGCGTATATGGGGTGATGGTGAGCCTTAGGAACGGCAAAATGACTCACATCCCCCTCAGCGAAACGAACGGTAAACTCAAGCTGGAATGGAGGTCAGTTTTGGAGTCGACTTCGCGAAAATCCGCACCAAACTTGACGATTGAACCCGGAGGTATGGGTAATGAACTTTTGCGAGACACGGATCGAAAAGTTTTTTCATCACAGAGTAAGCCCGCTTCCTTGCACGGATCCCGAACCTCATTTCGGTACGTACGAAACGCAGCTACTCTCGGGTACTGATTAATCCAAAATGAAAAGAACAACCGTTGCGCTTACATTCACCATCCCCTATTTCATAGAGGATGAGGGCTCTTACTTGGAAGTCGTGCTTTATGCCGGTGGGGATGTCCTCTGTACTCCCTCCGTTCTACGTCTGCACCGTACGGAGGAAGATGGGACTCTGTGGACCGGCGTGATGGAGCTTGACCGAAGAGACGTGCGTCACATGAGGTATGCGTACCGTGTCCGAAACGCTTCCGGTGCTCTCCTTCGCACCGAGCCTGGTCTGCCTCACGCGTATCCTTTCCCGAAAGTACCCGATTCATCTCTTCTTGTAGAAGATGTTTGGATAGATCCTTCCCCCGGACACGTCCTCTCGAATCTCGCGCTTCGTTCTTTTCTCCCCAAGAAGAAAGGGGTGTACTACACTTTCAAGCTCCCTGCCTTCTCCAAAGGGTATTCCATTTACGCATTGTCCGAACCTTTTCCCTATCCCGGTGATTTGGTCGTGGTGGGTGAGCATCCGCTTCTGGGACGATGGGAGCCGACGTTCGGACTCTTCCTTTCCCCTTACGAAAAAGGAGGGTACTACTTCAGGTTCCCTGCAGAAATCGAAGAGACGGTCTACAAGTTCGTACTCATTTCTCCGGACGGGAAAGTAGTTTGGGAAGATGGTGCCAATCGCCACTATAGGCGGAAAGAGTCGGGGTTGACTTCGTACACCCATCTCTCTAAGCCCGTTTTTGACGGAATAGGGGAGGAAAAGCTGCCTCAAATGGAAGGAACCGCAGTGCCGCTTTTTTCCCTAAGGACAGAGAAGTCGTTTGGGGCGGGGGATTTCTCGGATGCCAAAGACTTCGTGGATTGGCAGTCGGGAGTGGGGCAACACGTCCTACAGCTCCTACCGATTTATGACACCAGGTTCACGGACAGTCTCCGGGATACTTATCCGTATAACGCCACGACCACCATCGGCATTCATCCCCTGTACCTTGATGTGCGGAAGTTGCCTTTCTACGATGATGCGCCACGAATGACGAGAGACGGGTGGGAGAAGCGGGCATTGATGCTGAACGCCGAAGACAAGGTCGATTACACCGAGGTTCTTTCTCTGAAACTCGACGTAGCTCGTTATTCTTTTCGCAGGTACATCCGTTCCTCTCCAGGACAGCTCTACGAGGAGCTCAAAACACTATTCGGAGACCTATACGACACGGTGCTGTCTGAACTCAGAGGATACGCTTTCTTTTATTCCCAAAAGAGACAGCGTCCGGGCTGTGAAGTGGAGGTATGGCCGAAGTATGACCCGGAACACTTTGAAGAGGATGAGGAGTACTATTTCTCGCTATTCCTCCAGTGGCAGCTCTATGCGCAACTAAATGATCTCTCATCCTACGCCCGTTCGAAAGGTGTGCTCCTAAAGGGGGATTTACCCATCGGGGTGGGACGCAACAGCGCGGATGCTTGGATGCATCCCGAGCTCTTTCACGTAGACATGGAGGCGGGATCGCCCCCTGATGCGTTTTCCGAGGATGGTCAAAACTGGCGGTTTCCTACGTATGATTGGGACGAAATGGTTCGTGACGGTTATGCTTGGTGGCGTAGGCGTTTGGTTGTGATGGGT
>SFHG01000095.1 GCA_004555765.1 Bacteroidales bacterium | reverse complement strand
CCCTTTCAAGAGCGGGTTCGCTACTACAGGTGGTCCAGCGGTTGGCAAGAGATAACCCTGGCCACGAGCCCCAACAGTGCCCTTCACAGCGAGAAGCTGGTCAAGGGCTTCTTTCCCTTCAAGGCCGAGGAGATCGTCGAGACGATCCTTTCCGAGTTCGGGGAAGGCGGGTCAATCGAGATCGTCTTCGAGGGCTCGGAGGACGAATGGCAGGAGCTCGCGGCCATCTGTTCCGACGGTCCCCACGCAGACCAGCTCAACGCACGGCGAGGAGAACGCAGCCTGGCCAACGCCCGCGACGTCCTGCCGGAGATCATCGAGGTGTTCAAAGACATCCAGCCCCTGGTAGACGATTCGATTTCGGAGCGCAAGAAGGTCTCGGAGCAAATCAGGAAGTTCACCGACGTCTCCAGCGACGTCATCCCCCTGTGCGTCCTGGGAAACTACAGTGCCGGAAAGTCCACCTTCATCAACGCCCTCATCGGCATGGAGATTCTTCCCAACGGAGATGAGCCCGTCACGGCCCGAGTCTTCCAAATCAAGCGCTCAAAGGACCGTGACCGTGCCATGGTCAAGCTCTCCTATGGCGGAAGCCCCCTCCTGCTCCGATTTGACAAAAACGGCCTCATGGAGAACAAGGAGCTTGACGGAGAGCCCCTCTACGCCGCCATTGCTGCCGGAACGGCCGCATCAAAGCCGGGAATGGCCTCCCACATGAACGCGGCACTGAAGGTGCTGAACTCCTATAAGTCCGGCGAAGAGAAGTCTTCGCTGAATGACCTCATTGGAATCGAGGTCCCCTTCAGTGACTCCGACCCCTGGCCGCATGACAGGGACTTCGTCATCTTTGACACCCCTGGCCCCAACTCCGCAACCCACGAGGACCACGCGCGGGTCTTGCGAAAGGCCATGGACGGCCTGTCCAATGGCCTGCCCATTTTTGTCGCCGAGTACAGCTCTCTCGACTCGACCGACAACGAGAAGCTCTATCGTGAAATCGAACAGATTCCGGCAATCGATACCCGTTTCGCAATGATCGTTGTCAACAAGGCAGACTCGGCAGACCTGCCGCGCGGCGAGTTCTCTGAGGACGACGTGGCCCGCATCATGCGGCAGTCCATCCCCTCCAGCCTTTACGGCCAGGGCATTTTCTTCGTCTCGGCCATCCTCGGACTTGGGTCGAAGACTTCCGGCGAATTCGAGAGCGACAACTACGCAGAGAAGTTCGAAGACCAGGAGCGCAAGTACGTCGACCCGACCAGCCGCTTCTACAAGACGCTCTACCGCTACGACATCCTCCCCGGCCAGATTTCCCGAAGGACCAACAGGGAGTCCGAGGCCTGCAAAGACCTTCTCCTCGCGAACAGCGGCCTCTTCTGCGTGGAAAACGAAATCCGTCTCTTTGCGGAGAGGTACTCCGCCTACAACAAATGCAGCAGGTCGGAGACACTGCTCCAGGAGATCATCAGAATCACCGAGGAGGAGATTGCTACCGCAAAGGCATCGCTTGAGGCCGAGAAGACCAAGAGGGAGGCCGAGCTCGACAGAGACAAGACGGAGCTTATCGGCCGCCTCGAGCTGTGCGAACGGCAGGCAAGGGACACGTCAGCGGGCAACTACGACCCAGCGATGGACGAGAAGGCATCTCCCGAAGAGTGGACCACCAGCGTTGAGGTCCTCTTGGCACGCCAGTACGACATCACGGAAGACAAGAAGAGCAAGCTGGGCTATCGAGAGCAATCGATCAATGCCAGCAACGCCTTCGGAGCGATTCTTCCCAACCTAAGGAGTCGTCTGAGCGACTCCGTCAAGAGCGAGCAGAACGACGATCCCGCGGACCGTGCAGGGCGCCTGATTGACGGCATAGCCGATGCCGCACTTGGCCTACGTGACGACACCTACAACGCCCTCCAAAGGCAGTCTGATGTCGCAGAGACCGGCAAGGCCGCCGACAGAGATGCGGCCAACCAGCTTTTTGACGAGGTCGTCGCAAGATACGAGGACTCTGTCACAGAGATGGCCGAAAAGGTCGACGCCCTTTCGCAGGCCTACTGGAAGGAGCAGGCCGAGAAGAGCAGGGGTGAGCTGTACCGCATTGCAACAGGGAGCGACAGTCCGCTCTCCAAGGAGAAGCGCCAAGAAGTCGGCGAAATCATCATCAACTACCAGGCCCTGAGCCTCGCAGGGGCGCGCCGAGAGTTCTTCAACAAGGCCGACTTCACCGAGCTCAGATGGAAGGACCTGGTCATCTTCAAATCGGACAAGCTGTTCCTCGGAAAGCTCGAGCGCAAGTTCAACCAGGAGATCGAAGAGAGCTTCTCGGAGATTCGCTCGGAGATACGCGGGAGCCACGTCTTCGCATTCAACTCCTGGCTCGCGGAGCTTCTCCATCAAATCACGGACAACATCACGAACTACAACCCGCTGCTGCATGGCTACGTCGAGCAGATCAATGAGCAGGCCATGCGAATCGACGGGCTTGAGGCGCAGCTCTCGACCCTCAGGCAACGCAAGGAGCACATCGCCCGCGTGATCGGTTGGAAGGAGTAGGGAGCCACCATGGGCATCAAGAACGCCATCCTGCGCGTCGCCGACAAGGCCGGCAATGCGGTCGCCGGCGTCTCGGCACTCAGCAGCGCCCAGCTAGCCGATATAAACAAACGGCGCGAGTCCTATCTCTCGCAGAGGCCCGACCCGTCTGACCAGACGGCGAGCGAACTGACCAACCGCCTGCTTGCGGCCGCCGCCGTGGAGATACAAGGAGCCTACCTAGCCCAACTGAGGGACCTCTACCAACCCATTGACCCATCCATCGAGTATCAGGGCGGCTTTGACGACAGCCACAACATCCGCTTTATGAACATTACGAAGTGGGTGGTCGATCCCGACGAGGACAGCCTGGAAAAGCTCGTCAATGTCTACGATGTCCTTGCCGATGAGGACTGCAGCATTGCGCTCGTCTTTGCTCGGACCTCGTCCGAGACAAGCGCGTACCTCGCCGTTGCGAACGCATCGAACGCTGGCGACAACGTCGACGCGGACAACTTCGCCCGCCG
>SFHG01000023.1 GCA_004555765.1 Bacteroidales bacterium | reverse complement strand
CGAGATTTATTTCCCAAAGAGGTACAGACCAAGGATTTGTTTTTGGCCTGTACCTTTTTGCAGCTTGGTACGGGGTCTTTTCCCCTTCCCGGTACGTCCGAAATTTTCCCGGGGTACCGCAGTGGGGAGATGAGCGAAAATTAAACCTATCTTGCCTTTTATCGTCAAAAAGATAGTTAAGACAAGGTAGGAACGCTTCCCGACACTCGGGAAATAGTTTTTTATTCGTATCTTTTCGAGGCGAAGTGCAATGGCACTCTTTTACGAAGGAAAATTCAACGGGACAGAGAATCATTAACGAGAAGGATTGAATCAGAATATGAGAACTATCAGACAGACATGGATACTCGGGGCTGCGATCGCTCTCCTTGGCGCGAGCGCAGGTTTTGCGCAAGACGGCGCATATATGACCCCGTCCAAGGCGGCCGAGTACCGCCAAGAGCAAGCAAAAGCTCAGAAAGAGCGTGCCGCTAAGCTTGCTGAACAGCGCGCCAAACAAAAAGCCGAATACGACCGAATCCTGAAAGAACAGGAGGAAGTCAGCGACTGGTACAATCGCAGGGATATGACCGTAACCGTCGAAGAGATGCAGAAGAATCTCGACAAAATAGACGGCAAAGACAGCCTCGCAAGAGGAGGTAAGTACAGCAGTATGCTCCGTAGGTTCAATAGCGACGCAATCGTCCTTGATAATGTGGACAAAGTCTACGTACTCAACGATATGGACTACGACCCTCGGACAGAAAGCTACTACGGCAGGGATTACGGATCCGGTGTCAACATCATAATCAATACGAATCCGTGGGGCTACTACAACAGACCCTATTACGGCAGTTGGTATGACCCGTGGTACTACGACGCTTGGACTTGGAGATCGCCTTATTTTTATCCGAGGTATTATCCCGGCGCTTACTACGGATGGTATGACCCGTGGTACGGTTCTTTCTACTACGGCATAGGATCCGGAGCCTTTGCCTTCGGCTGGGGATGGGGCTACCCTTACGGTGGGTACGGATACTACGGCTCTTACTGGAACGGGTACTATGACGGCGCCTACTACGCGGGACGAAACGTACGCTACAATTCCGGCGGACGGGCATCAGGCAGGTACACCAATGGGAACAACACCTACAACAATAACGTCATTACCCGCACAAGAAGTGCAGACTACGGCAGCAGACTGGGCGTAACGCGTGACGCCGTGCGTACCCGCACAAGAGTCGCCAACACCGTGTACCGCGACACGCCGGGCTACAATAACTCCAACACCCGTGTCAATACCAGGTGGAATAACGATAACGGAACCGTGACACGGAGCCAAGGCTCCTACTCCTCACCCTCGCGCTCTACATACAGCACTCCGAGTCGCACCTCGAGTCCGAGTCGCAGTACAGGCGGTAACAGCCGTGCGAGACGGTAAGCGGATCTCCTTTTTTCTCTAACTTCTTGAAACAAAATACTGCATGAGACGATATCTACGAATTGGGGCACTTGCTTTCGGAAGTGTCTTGGTTGGTGCCCTTTCTCTAAGCGCCCAAGCACCAAGCGATGCCCTGCGCAACATGAGTGAAGAGGTAGGAGGGACGGCACGCGCTCAGGCGATGGGCGGGAAAATCGGGGCTCTTGGTGCAGATCCGACGGCGATCCTCACGAACCCCGCGGGAAGTGCACTCTACTTCAAGAGTACCCTTACAGCCACGTTTGACGTAAACGGGAACTATTATTTTCCCTATCTCGGACAAAGGCAGGAAAGGGAGGCGGGGAGCTACTGGTCCGGAGGTGTACCCAATGTCTCCTACATATCGAGTGCGCTTAGTTCTCTTCAGTCGAACTCGTCCTGGAACGTGAACTGGGGTTTCCAGTACAACCGGGATTATGACTTCACGCGCAACTACGCCATCACTTTTGACAGGCCTAACAGTACCGTTGCCGATTTTATTGCGGATAGAGCCAACGCCGCAGGCAGACCGTACACGGACTATCTGTACGTACCGGACAAATACGACCCCATTATGCAAAGCGGCGTCGACCCTATCGTCACGATGGGGATGAGCGGCGGTATCATCGAGCACAACGGCACCCAATTCTGGCCGGCTTCGTGGACGTGGGATGGCGCACCGGATGTCTCTAACCGGATCCCGCTTCTGCCGACTGCCTCACACCTCTATGTCAAAGAGACGGGTGCGAAGCACTCCTTTGATTTCAACGTCTCGGCAGGGTATGAGTCCCGTTTCTTCTTCGGAGCCTCTTTCCGTATCGGCACTTCCACTTACGGACGCAGCTCGCAGTACTCGGAGGCTTTCCTCTATGAGCCGAAAAATTTTGCCATAAACACCACTTACGACAATAACCTCAGTGTGAGCGGACGCTCCTTCGCACTGAATCTCGGCGCGATGTACGCTCTCGGAGACTTCGGCAGAATAGGCGTGTCCTACCTCTTGCCCCAATATGCGTCCTACAGCGAACTGTACCACGCAGAAGCCGGCAGTGTGCTCGACGCAAACACCGATAAGGCGGAAAAGATGGGCTACAACACCGGAGACGACCTTGCCAACTCATACTCTATGTGGCTTCCGGGCAAGCTCACGCTCAGCGCTATGGCGTATCTCGGACAGTGGGGAATGGTGACTTACGACTTCACGTGGCGTAACCTCGCTGCCGCATCTCTCCGTACAGGCAACGGCAATTCGGCTATGGAAGGTCCGAATGCGCTCATGAAAGACTACTTCGGTAACCAATTCGGTCACCACTTTGGACTTGAGCTCCGCCCCATCTCCTGGCTCAGTGTAAGAGCCGGCGGCAGCTACACCTCAAGCGGCATCAGGCTCCAAAGCTCCGATGTCAAACTCTCCGAGGAGTACGTCGCCTCCGGTACGATACTCGATTTCGTCCTTCCACGCGACTCCTACAGTGCTTCGGCAGGTCTGGGGCTTCGGTTTGGTGCATTCTCTGCCGATCTGGCTTATGTATTCAGCCGGAAAAAAAATGAGGTATACCCCTACCCTTCCGCCCCTGCCCTCAATCCGCCGCTCTACACTGAAGGCGCCAATATGGACATCGACCGCCACAATCTCGTCGGCACACTCACACTTACGTTTTAATGCACATAACCCTCATTATTTCAAACGACAAACGATATGAAGAAGTACCAATGCCCCGTATGTAAGTACATCTATGATCCCGAAAAAGGCGATCCCACACAAAATATCCCCGCAGGCACCGCATTCGAGGATTTGCCCGATACTTGGGTATGTCCTCTTTGCAAGGCTCCGAAAAAGAGCTTCGCACCTGTAGAAGACT
Source organism: Bacteroidales bacterium (assembly GCA_004555765.1). GTDB lineage: Bacteria > Bacteroidota > Bacteroidia > Bacteroidales > Porphyromonadaceae > Porphyromonas_A. The sequence continues at coordinate 21,658 of SFHG01000023.1, read as the reverse complement.
AAAAAATTTCGGTACCTTTACACCGAGAACTACTGAATGGCGGTTCCCGTGACCGCCCTTATCGATAACGACAAACCATAAATACAAGACATGGCCAAGTACGAATGCGAACCCTGCGGTTGGGTCTATGACCCCGCAGTCGGTGACCCGGATGGAGGCATTGCCCCCGGCACCGCTTTTGAAGACATCCCAGATGATTGGGTTTGCCCGATTTGCGGCGCTTCCAAGGAAGACTTCAAACTGATTGAGGAGTAAACATCACTCTGATTTCCTCAATTAGGGAACACACACAGAGAGACCCGTGGCAGGACACCAAACCCTGTCACGGGGTTCTTTTTCAAAGGTATCGAAATAGCGAAGGGGATCTTGACGGGGTACGTACCGGGAAAGTTTCTTAGGTACGTATCTGCTTTTCTTCCCGGTACGTATCACCTCGGGACGAGAGATTGTACAGGTGAAGACCTGCGACAAATAAGGGACGAAAAGAAATGCGGTGTTGCCGTAACGGGATTTATGGTTATTTTTGTCATCGTTTCTCCACACCCAATAATCAGGGGAAGATAATCTCGCAAAACATCTACTTATTAAAAAATAAGACAAGACTCCGATGACTATACCATCTATATCGAAGCTCGCCACTGTAACGATGACCGGATGCCTCTCCATCGCGACATTGGTCGGTTGCACGACCTCACTTGCAGTCACCAAACGTGGCAGGGCGAAGACAGAAACAGAAAAAAAAGATGCCCCAAAGGATGATTTCACAAGCCTCGTGACCGACAGCACCCGCCTTGCGGAAGGGATGTTTGGGATATACCGAAGTGCGGATAAGTACTATTTCCTCATTCCCGATTCATTGATCGGAAGAGATTTCTTGGTCACCAACCGCATCCTTGAAGTCCCGCCCGAGCTCAACGAAGCAGGCATCAATCGTGGGATGAATTACGAAAATACGCTCATCAGATTCATCTTATCGGAGGACAAGAAAAACCTCTACCTCCAAAACGTCAAACCCTCACCCGTGGTCTCTTCCGATGATGCACTGAGCATCTCTGTGGAAGACAACTTCAGATCTCCTCTGATGGGTCGGATCCCCGTGAAAAGCTTCTCTCCGGACTCTTCTGCAGTCCTGGTGGAGGTCACCAAATACTACGACGGATCGTCCACCCTTCTCAATCACCTCTTCGACCTCATCAGCATAGGCGGCAGCATCGACAAAGACCTTTCCCGGATCGTTCGCGTCAAGGCCTTTCCCTCCAATGTCACCATGGTGGGAGACTACTCGACCAAAGTCAACGAAGGGGGCGGCGACCTGTTCCTTACAGTCCGCAGCAGCAGTTCGATCGTCCTTTTGCCCAAAGCACCCTACTCCGGACGTGCCCTAAGCAGCAGGATCGGGTACTTCACGGTACCCCGCTCTTTCTATGCGGATGACCAAAACGATGTCAAAAAAGAAGAAATCATTACCCGCTGGAGACTTGAGCCAAAAGATCCCGAAGCCTACCAAAGGGGAGAACTGACGGAACCCGTGAAGCCCATCGTCTTTTACGTAGACGAGAGTACACCGGAGAAATGGCGCAAATACATCATCGAAGGCATAGAGGACTGGAACAAGGCCTTCGAGAGAGCCGGATTCAAGAATGCCATCCGTGGTACCGTAATCACAGGAGAGGTGGATCGGGACGACCTCTCTGTCTCAGGCATCAATTACATCGCGAGCGAGAAACAAAACGCGATGGGTCCGTCCGTCTATGACCCCAGAAGCGGTGAGATTATCCAAGCAGACGTCATCTGGTGGCACAATGTCCTCGGGATGCTCCGCAACTGGATCATCCTACAGACCGGAGCCACCCAAGAGGGAGCAAACACAAGCAAACTCGGGGACGAACTTGTCGGTAAAGCAATGCGGTTTGTGGCCTGCCACGAGATCGGACACTCTCTCGGGCTCCGGCACAATATGATAGCCTCGAGTGCCTACACTGTGGCTCAGCTCAGAGATCCGGAGTTTACCGCCTCTCACGGCACTTCGCCCAGCATTATGGACTACGCCCGCTTCAACTACGTAGCTCAGCCCGGAGACGGGGTGAAGCACTTTGCTCCCAAGATTGGTGCATACGACCTTTGGGCCATAGAGTACGGCTACCGGTGGTACCCGGATGCGGAGTCTGAAAAGCAGGGCTTGGAGCGGCTGTTGGACAGTCATCGGGGAAAAGAGTACCGCTACAGCGAAGCACAGGACACACGGGATGCCATAGACCCGAGAGCCCAAACCGAAGACCTCTCCGACGATCCTATTCTCGCCTCCACACTCGGCATCGCCAATCTCAAAAGAGTACTTCCCAGACTGGAAGCCATCACCCGGGACGGCGACCCCGCACAAGGCTATGACGAGCTCGGGCTGATGTACAACGCCCTCATCAATCAGTGGAATACCTACCTCTACCATCCCCTTGCGCTTGTCGGTGGCATATACATCGAAGTGACCGACCGGAGGGACGTTAGAGACACCTACACCTTTGTGCCCAAAGAACTTCAGAGTAAAGCTGTCGATTTTCTGCTGAAGGAAGCTGTCACGGAGACGGACTGGCTTTTCAAAAGCCCCATTCTCTCAAAAACGTTTCCCATCAAGAGTTCACCTGACGGACTGATAGAGCAGGCACCGTCACTGGTCTTGAAGAATGCCCAAAGCTATGTATTCTGGGATCTTCTGGACAACAAACGTCTCATCCGGATGAGCGAAAACGAGCGTTTGAACGGTGACCGCGCCTACAGGCCGACGGATCTCACAGACAAACTATTCGACACCGTTTTCGGCAAAAGTATTCGTGGAGCCGACCTCACAGTGGAAGAGCGTTTCGTCCAGAAAGGGCTCGTTGACGCACTCTTGCAAAGTGTCTCTTCGGACAAAGTCACCAAGAAGAACGGTCTTGCGTCGGATTTCGAAGGCGAAAGTAACAGAAACTTGGGTGTCACAAGAGAGATCAATTTCTACGGCTCTTTGTCCGACCGAATATCGGATGCTGTTTCGGCAAAAAGGGAGCTACTAACACGGATTTGCGAAACCATTAAGCCACTTCGGAAGAAGGGCAACAGGGCAATGAGGGGGCATTACATCGACCTCGTACTCCGGATTGAGAGTGCGCTTGGTGCATAATCTCCCCTTGGCACCCGACTTAGACCCGTAAAATCCCCCAAACGTCATCCGAAAAGCAACTCATCACCGACTGCGGGCATAAGGCAAAACTTGGTACGTACCAAGAAAAACGCTTAGGTACGTATCTCGTCCTCCTCCGGGTACGACCCGGACATCTGCCTCGGTACGTACCCCGGACAAAAATACTTCACTACATCCCCAAAAAGTATTACACACCTTTTTTATGAGGAAATTATCACTGCTTCTTATCTTTTCCCTTATGACCTTCTCCGTCATTATGGCTCAGGAAACCCGGACGATACGTGGGCGGGTGACTGATGCCGTAACCGGAGAAGCGCTCATAGGAGCCACTGTATTTATCTCTCCGGACGAGAAACAAGCCTCGGCTTACGAGCCACAGGGGACTGTGACCGATTACGACGGAAACTACCTTTTCACCTTGCCCAAGAGCGTAAAAAAAGTCATCGTCAGCTATATCGGCTATACGAACCGAACCATCAACCTCACTCCATCCCAAAGCGTCTACAATGCCACTCTTGAAGAAGCAGAGGGTCTTCTCGACGAACTCGTGGTCACCGGGTATCAGAAAATAGAGCGCCGCAAGCTGACGAGTGCGGTCCAGACCATCAATGCGGGCGAAATTGCGCGGGTGGCCGTCCCGGGCGTGGATCAAATGCTCTCCGGCCAACTGGCGGGTGTCGTGGTCAATCCCTCAGGCGGAGGTCCCGGTGCCGCAAGCCAGATACGCATCCGTGGCACAGTCTCGCTATCCGGGAGCTCCGAGCCGCTGTGGGTCCTGGACGGTATCCCATTGGAGGGTGACCAAGTCCCCAAAGACTTCAACGCCCAAGAATCCATTGACCAGCTCCACAACACCTCTATCGCGGGACTGAACCCCTCAGACATCGAGAGCATCACCGTACTCAAAGATGCCGCGGCAACGGCCATATACGGCGCCCGTGCGGCTAACGGAGTCATCGTCATTACGTCCAAGAGAGGAAAAGAGGGGAAAATACGGATCAATTTCTCCGGAGACCTCTTCTATACGTCACGCCCGGATGCCTCACGCCTCAATCTTCTTAACGCAAGCGAAAAAGTGGATCTCGAACTCGCCCTTCTTCGTGACCCCCTGCATACGTTCCAAAGCGACAAAGGTGATGTGGCCAGGCTCATTAATTCTTCGGGACTTACCGATGCTTACAGGAAGAGCGGGCAAGAGGTTCTGACACCGGAACTTTTGAATCAGATCAACGCCCTTAGGAAAGATGGAGCCAACTGGTTTGACGAAATCTACGCCCCCACTTTTAATCAGCAATACTCTCTGAGCCTCTCCGGTGGTGGCGAGCGCGCCCACTACTACGTCTCCGGCGGAGTCTATATGGAGAATGGCACGACGAAAGGAACCTCCTTCGACCGATACAATCTGACGACAAACCTCGACTTCAAGATTACCGACAAGCTCACCGCACGAGTAAGCATTTTCGGGAACTATTCGGAGCGCGGCACTTATCTCGCCACATCGACCGTCGCCAACGCCCAAAACTACTCGAGAAACGTCAATCCCTACAGAAAAATCGTCGATGCCGAAGGTCGCTACATCTACGACCCGGATGTCATCAACTCGAGCAACCAAACCATACCTTTCAACTACCGCGAAGAGCAAACCAATACCGACTATACCCTCAAGAATCAGTCGCTCAAGAGCGTCATCGAGCTTGAGTACAAACCGCTTTCTCTCATCACGCTGTCCACACAACTCGGACTACAGTTTGAAAATAACGCCACGGAGCAGTTTGCGGGCGCGGAATCCTACTTCACGCGCGATTTCAGAAACAGTTACACCTACAAAGGGAAGTCCTTTCTCCCTGAAGGCGGCATCATCCAAAACTGGAACGACCGATTATTTCAGTACAATTGGCGAAATCAGATCTTTCTCCAGAAGACCTTTGACGAAAAGCACGACGTGGATTTTATGGCAGGGGTGGAACTGCGCCGTAACAGCTACACAAACGTGCAGGCTAAGGGATTTGGCTTCGACGCAAAGACGCTGACCAGTAAACCGATCGTCTTCCCCCAAGGGTATAATGGTTCCACTACCACCACTCTGCTTCCGTACAGAAAAAGTTTCGTGGAAAACGCGTTCCTGTCACTCTTCTCCACCGCAAGCTATACCCTCTTGGGAAGGTACACGGTATTCGGCAGCCTCAGATTGGACGGCTCTAACCTTTTCGGGGTAGACCCCAAATACCGTTATCTACCTCTCTGGTCCGTTTCTGCCGCTTGGAATGCCAAACGGGAACCTTTTCTCGAAGATATAAAGTGGCTGAGTAACCTCAAATTCAGAGCTTCATACGGACTCCAAGGAAACATAGACAAGAACACATCTCCCTTCGTGAAAGGAACCTGGAACATCAAGAAGTTCTTCAACGAATACGAGGAACCCACAGTAAATGTCACAACTCCACCCAACCAGAATCTCCGCTGGGAGAAGACTTCTACGACAAACGTAGGGTTTGACCTCGGACTCTTCGATAGGGTAAATGTCGGTTTTGATTACTATTACAGGCTCAGCACCGACCTCATCTCGCTCAAAGCCATTCCCCGTGAAAACGGTTTCGACTTTGTGACGCTCAATTGGGGATCGGTAGAGAACAGAGGCTGGGAACTTACGATCAACACGGTTAATATCTCTACCAAGGATTGGACTTGGACTACGGGGTTCAACCTCTCGCAGAATAAGAGCAAAGTCCTCGAATACAACGTCCGGGACAATCAGTACACTCCGTCCCTCGAAGGCTATCCTGTCAATGCTGTCTTTGCGATTCCCACTGCCGGCGTCGATCCCGAGACCGGGATTATGCGCTTCAAAGGCACGGATGGCTCCACCCTCTCGATGAAGGACTTCTATCGCCTTGAGACAGGGATATGGGGAGACGTGAATACGCTCTTTAGCGCCGAAGAGTACCGCAAACTCTTCGTCTATGCCGGAGACAGGGATCCGAAGCTCACCGGAGGTTTTAATACCACACTTCGCTACAAAGGACTTGATCTCTCGGTATTCTCGAACTTCTTCGTCGATCGTACGGCTCAGATTCAGCCACCTTACGATCCCACGAAAGTCAATCCCGGTCAAAACTACACCTCGGTCATAAATGACCGCTGGACTCCGGCAAATAAGACAGGCAACCTGCCCGGAATCTTGGGACAGGATGTGGGTAATGAGGCTCAGATGATGGCCTATCAGTGGATGAACTCCTATGACCCGTCCCGTTCTTATTCCCTGTACGATATTTGGTTCCGCAAGATCAGCTATTGGCGTATCTCGAGCATCCGCCTCGGCTATACTCTTACACCCGATGTCCTCAAAAGCGATGTCATCAACTCTGTCCGCTTTAACCTTGAGGCAAAAAATCCTTTCGTAATCAGCTCCGACTACACCGGATTTTTCGACCCCGAGACATTCGGCAACATTTATGCCCAACCCCTTGCCCGAACCATCTCTTTCGGTGTGCAACTCCAATTTTGAATGCAGACAACGCCCACGACCAATACAATCATGAATAAATACAGACTATCTGCAGGGTTTGCGCTCTTCTTGACGCTCTTTTTCGCGTCCTGTGACAAGTATCTCGACATCATTCCCGCAGGTGATGTCATCCCGGAGACCGTCACAGAGTACAGAGCGACACTCAATAACGGCTATGCCTCTGCGCCTTCCCAGATGCTCATCAATATGAGGGGCTTGGTTTACGATCATCAAGCTGATGCTTTAGGATACAATCTCGATGCCTTCGATTTGTATAAAACCATTCACACTTGGGCAGATACGGACGACAACGACGGCAGATCCGAGCAATACCCGTATTACTCTTTCTACAAAGGGATCTTTTATGCCAATACCATCATCCTGGCGGATCCTGCTACCGTAAAGGATGATGACCCGGATGAGGACTTCGGACAGGTCTTGAGCGAGGCCTACGCCCTGAGGGCTTATAATTATTTCTGTCTCGTAAATCTCTATGGACCGAAATGGTCAAAGGAGACGGCCGGTACGCTCGTCGTCCCCCTCAATAACCTTATCAATACGGAGCAAACCTTTCCCCGTGCTACCCTTGAGGCAGTCTACGATCAAATCTTGGGAGACCTCAAAAAGGCAGAGGAGCTCTCTCAGGTATCGAGGTTCAAGGAAGAGAGGTACCGTTACCGCTTCTCCGGTGAAGCCATCCTGGCGTTTGCTTCCCGGGTACATCTCTACCGTGGAGAGTGGCAAAAGGCACTGGAGTACGCCCAAAAGGCACTAAAAGTCAGTGACAAGCTCACAGACCTCAATAGCACGGACAAAGACGGTCACCTCCCCACCGACTACCGCTCGGAGGAAGCCTTGGCCAATTTCACCCCCCAGCAAGCCTCCGACATCAACGGGTATCTCTCCGTACAAGATCCGTTCCTTGCCTTATATCCGGAAGGAGATCTCAGACCTTCTAAGTACTACACTAAGTTCTCCCAGGATTTTGTCACGTTCTACAAGACGATGGCGAAAGTCGGTAGCAGCAGCACGGGTGTCACTTTCCGCAGATCCGAAGTCTACCTCAATGCCGCCGAAGCCGCATCCCGTCTCGGCAACGACGCCGATGCTCGAAGATACCTTGATCAGCTGTTGGCAAACCGAATGACTCCACAGACTTTCTCTCTTAAGGAGGCAAAAACAGACGATCTTCGGGGAGAAAAGCTTCTGACCGAGATCTTGTTGCAAAGAAGACTCGAACTGGCGGGAGAGGGACACGATTGGTTCGACTTCAAGCGCACCACTCAGCCCGAACTCACAAAAACAGTCAGAGGCGAAGCCTTCACGCTCCCTGCCGGAGACCCGCGCTATACCATAAAGCTACCGAAAGAGGCTGTGGAGAATAATCCCTTGCTCCAATAATAACAAGCTCCCGAGAAGTCAATACCCGAAAGAGGAGGTACAGACCAAGAGAAAAAGTTAGGTCCGTACCACGTCAGAAGATTACCCGTACCGAAGAAAAGACTTCGGTCTGTACCTCTCCAATTCCTAAATTGACGAGATACCGGCATTTTCTCGAAAACAGTTTTGGAAAATGATACAAAAAGGGTACCTTTGCAAAGCTTTGCGTAACCTCTGGCAAGAGAGGGAGCTCCCAAGGGAGTTTTGCCCTTATGTGTCAAACAGTGTGGCTTGCGAATGTTGCGTTTAGTACATACACTAATTCAAATAAGCCGTAAAAAACATCATGAAAGTCGACTTGATCAAAGTCGTTGAGCAGGAGTTTGCTCAAGGCAAAGAACATCCGTCCTTCCGCAGCGGGGATACAATCTCTGTAGCTTACCGCATCCGCGAAGGTCAGAAGGAACGTATCCAGGTTTTCAAAGGAGACGTGATTCGCATCTCCGGAGAAGGGAACAACCGTCGTTTCACCGTCCGCAAGATCTCCAACGGAGTGGGTGTGGAGCGAATCTTCCCCTGGAACTCTCCGTTCATTGAAGAAATTACAGTCAATAAGTTCGGTCACGTACGTCGTGCCAAGCTTTATTACCTCCGCAACCTCCGCGGTAAAGCAGCCCGCATCCGCGAACGTCGGACGTTCCAGGAAAGCGCTGCCGACAAGTAATCCTGACGTACTTTCGGTACACAAAAGAAGAAGCCTCTCGAAATCGGATTTCGAGAGGCTTCTTCTTTTGTTCCGAGAATCAAAGGCGATTATCTGTCGTAACGACCGTAGTTCCGTCTGCCGCGATCCTTGTCTCTGATAATAACGACTTTGCGCTTCTTATTCTTTTTGTATTTCTTGAGGTTGCCGTAGCCGTGCCCTACCCCTCTGCCTTGGTTCCCTACGATGACCACTCTGTCTCCGCCATAGCGATGTCCGTAATCGTCGTAGCCGTAATAACCGCGACCGTAGTAACCGCAACCGCTGAGCAAAAGACCTAATACCAAGGTTAGCGATGCCATAAGGGTGGAGGTTCTATTTCTCTTCTTTTCCATAAAACATTCTTTCTGAATCAAAAGTAAGAATTCGCTGTAAGTAAGTGAAGTTTATCTGCGAGACCTGCTATTTCCGCCACGGTTTTTAGCAGTGGATTCGGTGGTCTTCGCGGGAGTGGAGCTTCTCGTCACTACCGGAGTCGTGGTCTTCACGGTTTGGCTGCGCGAACTGCTCTCTGTGGGCGTACCCCAACGGGGATTTACCCTCGTCCCTGTCGAAACCGGTGTAGACCGGCGTACACTATTTTCTGCAGAACGCGTCACGGTGCCGGTGGGACGGGTGCCGGTATAGGAGCCGTTGCGGCTTACTGTGGCCCGGGGATTGCTCATATCGGGCATCGTCGTACGGGTGACGGTGCGGGATGAGCTTCTGCCATTGCCGTTATAGACAGGTCTGCCGGCATTGGGATCTTCTACTCTCGTAGCAATCACACGTCCCGTGCGGTTATCGTACGTATAGATTACATTGGTTGTCCGATTGACGACCACGGGACGCCTCGCAGTGCGTCTCCGCGTGATGACCCTCGGACGGGGACGAACCACGGTTCCATCCGGATAGTATCCGGGATAGTCGTAGCCGTAGTAGCCGCCATAATTGCCATACCCATACGGGTCATAGCCGCGACCATAGCCATCGTAACCATACTCATCATATCCGTATCCTCCGTAGCCGAGAGAACCGAAGAGCGCCGAGCAACTGCCGAGCCCGAGGCCGAGCGAGACGGCGACGATGCCGGTGGTGATAGTCTTTAGTATAGTTCTCATAATCAATAACCTCCTTTTCCTTTCTGTTGTTAAGGCCAAACGACCCAAGCCTGCCAAGAAAGCTTTCTTAGTCGCTTCTATCATTTGGACACGAAAAAAGCCCGAACGTTTAATCGAAGAAACTTTCTTCTGCCCCTCAGAGACAAATATACCGCAATCTCCATACGCGGCAAACTTCGGGTACAGATTCCCCGGAAAAACAAGTCAGAGGAGACGGAGCGGATGGGTACTGAAGAAAGTGCGGGTCTCGGCTTCATCCCGCATCAATTGAGCCTTAAGCTCATCAAGGGAAGCGAACGCTCTATCGTCCCTAAGCCGGTGCCTGTAAGCGATCTCTGCCTGCTTACCATAGAGGTTACCGTGAAACCCGAAGAGGTACGCCTCTATCCTCGGGAGAGCATCCCATCCTGCCACGGTCGGGCTCGGCCCATAGTAGGACATAGCCGGGTAAATCTGATCGTCCACACGGACTTCAGAGACAAAGACACCGTCCTCGGGCAGTATGATATCCGGCTCAATGGGGACTATGTTGGCTGTCGGATATGCTATGGTCCTACCTATCTGCCTGCCACTGTCTACATTTCCTATCAGGCTGAAAGGGCGTCCGAGGAGACTTTCGACCGCCTCGAAGTCGCCGAACCGTACTTTTTCTCGAATGAGTGAGGAGCTCACCGGCACCCCGGACGAAGAGAGCTGCGGAATCCGCCTTACATTAAGCCCCAAAGACCTAAGGAGTCTGTCAAAATCTTCGATGGAGAGTCTGTTTTCTTTCTTCCCGAAGCGATTGTCGTACCCCAGTACCATTCCGCTCATCCCGAGGCTCAAAAGCGGCATCACAAAAGACACCATATCCTGCTCCGCAACCTCCCGGGTGAAAGGGATGAGAAAAAGGATGTCACCGGGTTCCTTCATCAGAAGCTCTACTTTTTTTTGGAGGGAGCAAAGGAGTTTGGGGTGCGGGGCATCGGGATGCACCGCCACTGACCACGGTCTGTCGAGAGCAAGGATGACACTTTTCTTCCCACGGTATCGGGCTTCGAAAGACAATTCGGAGAGGAGTTTGCGGTGTCCTGTGTGAACCCCGTCAAAAAAGCCCATAGTAGCCACGAAAGGAGCGCCATCGAGAGCCCGACCGAGCTCTGTCGGAGAGGAAACTATCTTCATAAGAGAAAAGGCGGTCAGTGTCTGAACCAGGGCAACGGATCCATCTTGGTCGTCTCCTTCCAGAGTTGGAAGTGGAGCACGGAAGCGCCACCCAGATCCGGATCGCTGTAGATCCGACCAAGTGCCTGACCGGTTCGCACCTCGTCTCCCGTGGAGACAAAGACATCGGTAAGGTTCGAGTACACGGTGAGGTAATTGCCGTGCCTGATGATGATGGAGTTATTGAACCCCTCAAGGGTAAAAATCCTGGTCACTTTACCTTCAAATACGGCTCTGGCTTGCGCACCGGGGGCTCCTTGAAGGTCTACGCCGGCGTTATTTACCGTGACATACTTCAGCGCCTCGTGCTTGTGCTCTCCGAAACGTCCTGTCACGGTAAAAGATCCGGTAATGGGTGCCGGCAGGCGACCTCTATTTGAAACGAAACTGCCGGAGAGCTTCGCCTCACTCTCGGTCATTGCATAACCGCCTCTTGTCTCCGTCTTGCGCTCTTTGGATGAAGACGGGGAAGGCTTCCCGGACTTAGAGTCGATTTTCGCCTGAGCTCTTCTTCGTGCCTCTTCGGCGGCGCGGGCTGCGCGTGCAGCTTCCTCTATCTCCTTTCGGATTTGAGCCTCTATCCTGCGGTTGAGCTCGGCAGCCTGACGCTTGTGTTTATTCAGTTGTGCCCTCAGCTCGGACTCTTTGCCTTTGAGGAGAGTCAGTTGCTTGTCGGCTTCGACCTCGTCCTTCTTGAGCTCTTCCCGCTCTCGGATGCCGGATTCGAGAAGCCGGGTTTTCTCTGCTCGTGCCGCCTCCAATTCTCTTTTATTGGCCTCTATTTCCTGCCTCAGAGCCTTCAGCTTCTCGGCCTCTTTTTTCTGCCAGGCCGAGTATTCTTGGAGATACCGTGCCCGCCGCATACCTTCTGCAAAATCTTTGGCAGAAAGGATAAAGAGCAGTTGATCCTTGGCGTGGGTCTTGTGCTGCAAAGCCCTTATGGACTTCACATAGCTCTCCTGGCGTTTGTCAAACTTCTGCTGCAAAAGGTCGAGCTCTGCTTCCACACGGGCGATTTGCTCATCCGTAGCTTTGATCTCGGCGCCGAGTGCCTCTATCAACTGCTGTCTCGTATCTATCTGTTTGCGGAGAAGCGAAAGCTGTTGGAGTTGGGCTTTGGTAGAAGTGGCGGTCTGTCCCAGTAGGACATTCACCCGGGCAATCTCCTCTTTGAGCGATTGGCGCTGTGCCTCCATCTTCAATACCTCCCTCGATTTCTTCGGAGTCTGAGCATAAAGGGCAGCCCCCCCGAGGGACAAGGACAGAAACGAAAGGAAAAGGAGTCGGACAAAAAACTTCACGGGTATAGGGGAATGTAAAAGACAGTTCGGTAAGGAAAAAGAGGTACAGGCCAAAAATATATTCAGACACAGACCGGCTTTACCGCGAGGTTCGGACCGAGCGAATCCTCTCGGTCTGTACCTCGCGGACAAGGTGGCTAAAACAGTAATTTGGAAACAAATCCGAGGATGTCCGTCATCTCGCTCATAGAAATTTCGGAGTAACCGGAGGGGGGCACTGTCGTAATCTCCTGACCGGCATAGGGCCGAATATCCCTGAGATGCAGATCCAGACGGTAATCCTTGATGCCCATTTCAACCGCCATATTGATTCGCGAAGGAAAAGCCCCCCCACCTGCCAAACCTCTAAAGTCGCCATAATCCGCAAGGATGCTCATATTGATGGCCGGCTCGTAATAGCTGCGGGTGAGACGCTTCATCTCATCAAAAGTAAGATCGATGCGGGGACGGCTGTCGGTGAACTTGTAACGTCCCCTCTCAGAAGAAAACTTCAACTTCCCAAGTGCATCCGTTCCGTAACTTTTGTCCGAAAAAGGCTCATTTCCCAGCAAAGACTTCAGGGCATAGGGGTTAAATCCGAAAAGGGAAGAAGCGATCTTGGTAGACGTGCTGCCGAGCGACATACGGGCATAGCGCTTATTCAGCCTGTCAAGGATGAGCAATTCTCTGTCCGTTACCGTAACACGGACTGCTTCCATCACGCCGAGCGGGCGCACGGAGAGCGACACGCCGAGGCGGCTGTGTGCGATGAACTGCACGGGTACCGTGACCTCTTCCTCAAGCCCTACATCGAGCGTGAGGGTGCCGCCGGCGATCAGATTTCGATCAGGCATCCGGCTAAAGTCGTTTATAAAAACCCTCGCTTCCGGATCCGAGCCGAGTCCGAGGCTACCGAGCGTGCCGCAACTTGATAATGAGGCGGCGAGCACTAAGATCGAGAGGAGGTAAGAATGGGGTCTCATTGCGCGTTCTTTTCGAGGTCTAATATCTTCATTATTCCGGTCTCCACGACTTGGCTGTCCGCACCCAGCTCAAGCGCTTTCCGCCAAGCGGTCTTGGCTTCGCCGTAGTCACCGGATGCCGTCAAGATCTCTGCATAATGCGCCCAGTAGGTCGCATCCGGAGACGGAGACTTATCGATTGCTTTCTTCATATACAGCTTGGCCAACGTATACGCGCCCCTTTTGTAAAGCACCCAGGCATACGTATCGAGGTAAGTGGCGTTGTCCGGCTCTGCACTGATGACGTTCGATGCCAGTTTCTCCGCATAAGCCAGATCGTCCGGAGAACCGTATTTGGTAAGGAAATAGGCGAGGTTATTGGAAGCGCCGATGTGACCGCGAGAGGCGGCTTCTTCGTAAAGCGGACGTGCCTCTTTCCACTTGCCCTCGCCTTCGAGTAGATCGGCTTTTGCCACCTTGATTTCAAGTGCTTGCCGACTGTCCGCGGGGATGACGGAGAGCGCATGGTCAATCTTTTTCATCACGGCCTCCCCACCGCCCGGATTCTTGATTAGATCTCCAACGATGTCGTAGAACAGGAATACCGGATCCTCCGGATATGCCTTGAGCCCCCTTTGAACGACATAGGTCACTGAATCGTTCTCTGCTTTCTTGATGTAATCGTCCAGCAACACGTCGTAGGCTTGACGTGCTTTAGCGGAAGATGCGACAAGCGCATGCACTTCCCTTCGGAGACCTGCGGTGTCATTTAGGGAGATGTAATGTTGCATCAAAAGGGACTGATAGGCTTCTTCATCCGGGTGTCCCGTTTTTAATCCCGTCAGGATCGGCAGCAACGCAACCTCGAGTGACTTGGTGTCTTTGGCTGTCCGGCGGGCTACACGGATCAGATCCGAAACCACATCCGGAGACGCACCCCGATCCGCCCCGGCTTTCGTAAGCAACTTCGCCACTGCCGCGTAATCGCCTTTGGCCGCGAAAGCACCGACTAACATCCGCGAGAAGTCCGGATCATCCGGAGACTGCCCTTGGAGCGTTTTCGCAAGCTCATAAGCCTTGTCGGTTTGACCGCTGTCGGAGAGCAAGGAGAAGAGCATCCCGTAAGCCATTTTGTCTCCGGGGTGCTCGTCAAGGTACCCGCGTAAAAGTTTCTCCGCTTCGCCGAATCGCTCACTGTCTCCGAGCATACTCGCGAGCTGAAAAGTGTAGGCAGGATTGCCCTTGTCCCGCTCTCGAAGCTTTCGGATCACATCAATGGCAAGAGAATCCTTACCCCCCATTTGGTAAACGCGCATCAGGCTCTCGAGTACCGTCGGGTCACCGGGTCTGAGCCCGAGCAAGACCTCTTTTACTTCTTCCACCTTGTCCCACTCGTCAATGTACCCTGCAAGGGACATCAAGAGGAGACCGGTATGAAAGTCGTGATGAGAGGTCTCGAAAGCGCGCGAAAGAAGCACATAGGCTTTTTCGTTGTCGTTTTCCCGGAGGTTGATATTTGCCAAATCGGTGAGAACCGAGGCTTGGGACGGGTCGGCCAAATAGCTCATCCACAGGAGGCTCATTCTTTTGGACTGAGCAGATGGAAGGGTGTCGTCCACACGGAGCGCACGTCCGTAAAGTTCATTGAAGAACGCGCTCTGCCCGAAACCTGTCGTCCAAGGACACGAGGTCAGAAGGACAAATATCAGCAGCGCCGCAAACCGGTTGTATCTATGTGTCATCAAAATGAGCGATGAGAGTGAAAGCTATTTTTGACCACCCTACTGAGAGGTCTCTTCTTGAAAAGCTCCGTAAATTTACCCATTTCCAAAGAGCTAATCAATTCACCCACGGAGGAAGTCAGACAAACGGACAAAGAAGAACACGAGGAAGAGTAAAGTCGGAAACAGGTGGATGTAAGCCTTCCGGACATTTCAGATGTGTTTGATTTTTGTTACCCAATCGGGATTATCGTGAGATACAGACCAAAAATTTCTCCGGATACAGACCGAAAATTTCTCCGGATACGGACCAAAAACAGATTGACCCACGAACCAAGATTTAGTCGTACCTTTAGAGCCAAGGCGTGGACACTCTATCTAACCGGAGACTCTCTGTGAAAGAAAGAAATACACTGCTTTGGGCTGGCAAGTACAATTAAGCCGACCACACCGTTATCGTTATTCCGAAAGGGGCGGAAAAGTGTAATACGGGGCGCGTCCTGCACTTGACACAGGAATGTGCCCCGCTATAATGTCACAACAAAAATAATCGTCAACCAAATATTTTGCGTACATTTGCCAACAGCAAACACCAATCACAATCAGAACAAAAAAAAGATGAAGAAACATTTCCTTTTCCCTTTCCTGCTTGTTGGCGCTCTTTTGCTAACGATGCTTGTAGAATCTTGTGCAAAGGATAGCTTGATCAAGTGGGCTGCGCCAAACCGATTTACATGCACTACATTGGTTTGGTGGTACGCAAAGAAAGCATACGGAGTAAATGTATCCAGCTGGTATTTCCCTCTCGTCACCCCAAGCGGATTGTTTACGGACAATTGTACTTATATAAGAGCCAATGCACTGTAATATGGCAAGCAAACTATCTTTTGGAGCATTCGGCATTTTGGTTTGTTTATTCTCAACGGTTTTCATACTTAGTTCTTGCAAGCCTGATCTGTCTGAAAGAGATTTTGTGTTGTCTCAAAAAAGAGACAATAGACTTATAGGCTCTTGGAAATACATATACTCCCCCCCCGAAGATAACTATAGCCTAATTAGGGAATACACTTCAGCCGGAGAGGTTAGACAGTACGACAATGGCGAGCAATCTTTTCTAAAGCAATATTTCTACACCAAGGACAATATCTTGTATGTGTTTGAATTGGGTGATGGATTCAAGAGATCTAACCGGACATGGGAGTTTGAATATCGCTTCTCGGAGGATGAAAATATGCTCTATGTTAAAGAACGAGGAGGCTCAATAGAGTCGAAATGGCAACGGATTGTCAACTCGCAGCAGAAATAAAACTGCAGATTGAAATTGAAGGATCCTCACTCTCAAGCATTTCTTGCTGATTTCCGTAACTCTCGCAGCGCCTGTCAACTTTAATGCTTGTGCAAATAACGGCGGCAAGCCGAAATGTGTGCTCTTTCTACCTCCTGTTATCCGTTTTCCAGACGCAAAAGATAAGAGAAAGGGGCTGATTTCCAAATTATGGAAACCAGCCCCTTTCTTTTCCCCATATACTTTTAACGGACACCAACAAGAGGAAATCTTCACGACCACCGGGCGACCCAGATGTCCTCACCATCTATTTTTCCCCTAATGCGTGCTACCCGGTCTCTTTCCGAATCCGCCGTCATAGATGTATCGATAAAATGAGTATATTTGGTGAGGGAATGAAAAAATCAATAAGCAAAGTGGTCTTATCGCTATGAAGAGTATGAGTTACATAAAGTTCGACCGAGCCTTGATGACCAACCTCAAAGAGGCAACGGACAGAGAAGTGATGCGGCGCAATCACAGGGGTGCAATGATGTGTTCCACCATCCTGGGGTGTAACACACGTAAGTACCACGGTCTTTTGATCGTACCGCCCGTGAGGCGTACTGCCTCAAATCCGAGGCTCGATCCGCTCGTGCTGCTCTCATCCCTTGATGAAACGGTGATTCAGCACGATGCGCCGTTTAATCTCTCGGTTCACAAGTATGCGGGTGAGGTATTCAGTCCCAATGGTCATAAGTACATACGTGAGTTTGACAATGAGGTGGCGACCCGCGTACTTTACCGGGTAGGAGGTGTTATTTTGGAGAAAGAAATCATTTTTTCCAAGGATCACAACCGGCTCCTGATTAAGTACAAGTTGGTAGAGGCTCATTCCAGGACGACACTTCGCCTCCGCCCCCTCTTGGCGTTTCGCACAATACGGGAATTAACCCACGAAAATAGCGCGCTCGACTGGAGTCATACGCCCGAAGACCAAGGCATATCGATATGTCTTTATGAAGGATATCCAAGGCTCTATATGCAACTTTCCAAAGGCGACACCAATATGTGGCACGAGGATAACCTGTGGTACAAGAATTTCTTTTACGACAAGGAAGCCGAGAGGGGCAATCCGTGTATAGAAGATCTGCCTTCCCCGGGGTATTTTGAAGTCGAAATAAAGAGGGGAGAGGAAATCGTGTTTTCAGCCGGGGATGAACCGATTCTGCCACGGGATTTGAAGAGCGAATTTGCGAAAGCGTACGCAGACACACTGCCGAGGTCGTCTTTCAAAAACTGTCTGAGTAGCGCTATTAACCAGTTTGTCTTTACCCCACCGAGGGACAAAGACAGCGGTGAAGAGCAAAAGACCTACCTCATAGCCGGAATCCCCTGGTTCGGTGCCCGCATACGGGACATCCTCGTAAGCCTTACGGCTTGCAGCTACGGTGTGGGACACCCGGAGCGCTACGACCAAGTGCTGAAGAGTGTCCTGCCTCCCATCTGGAATTATCTGGACGCGAAGGAGGATTCGGAGCCGCTCCTCAAAGGCGTTAGGAATCCGGACACACTCCTGTGGCTTATCAATTCCATCCAGGACTGTTATCGCTGGGAGGGTCTCGAGAAAACGCGCGACAGATACGGCGACGTGGTAAAGCGGGCTATGGGCTGTCTCTTTGACAGTAAAGTGCCGATGATGAGATTGGAGGAGAATGGTCTCCTTTATGCGGAACCCGACCGCCTCGATGACCCGATTACCTGGATGGACAACACGCTCGACGGATGGCCCGTGGTGGATCGAAGAGGATACATCGTGGAGTATAACGCACTTTGGTATAATGCGCTTTGCTTTTACCGTCAGCTCTTCGCCCTGCAGGATCCGGCTCTCGATGATATGATAATGAGGACGAGGGAGAGCTTTATCCGGACGTTTGTCAATGAGCACGACTACCTCTTCGACTACGTGACCGGCGGACAGGGCAGTGTGGATTGGAGCGTGCGACCCAATCAGATCTTTGCGGTCGGGCTGACCTACTCACCGCTCTCCAAGAGCTTGCAGCGAAAGGTGTTGGATATCGTCACAAAAGAACTCCTGACCCCAAAAGGTCTCCGGACATTGTCCCCCAAGAGTCCCTACTATAAGCCCTACCTCAATGGCTCGCAACATGACCGAAAGTACGCTTACTTGCAAGGGGGCGTGTGGCCTTGGCTGATATACTATTACTTGAGCGCTTATCTCAAGCTCTTTCAGAGAGTCGGAGTAGACTTCGTGGACAGATTGCTCATTCCGTTTGAGGATGAGATTGCCCAACACGGAATAGGAAGCATCTCGGAGATGTATGACCCCACGCCGCCGTACAGAGGGCGTGGAGCCATCTCTTTTATGATGAGTGTGAGTGCGCTTCTACGCATCCAGAATCGGCTCGACGAATACAAGAGTGAGCACTCGGACGATATATTCGACTACCGACTCAGTATGACCACGCACCATAAGAGTTCCCCGGACAAAGATGAAACTAAGGATCTCTCCGACGACAATGAAAGGAGCATTGAGAGTAAGAAGATATGAGAGCACTAATGTTTGGATGGGAGTTCCCTCCGCACATCTCAGGAGGACTCGGTACTGCAAGCTACGGACTGACGAGAGGACTGGCCGAACAGCCCGATATGGACATCACGTTTGTGATGCCCCGCCCCTATGGGGATGAAGATCGCTCGTTTATGCACATCATAGGAGCATCGGAAGTCCCCATCGTCTACCGGGATGTGAACCGGGACTACGTACAGGGGCGGATTGGACACGTAATGAACCCCGACGAATACTACCACCTGAGGGATCACATATATGCGGACTTCCGCTATTTGCTGACCAACGACCTCGGGTGTATTGAGTTCTCCGGGAAATACCTCGACAATCTCTACGAAGAGATCAACAATTACTCCATCATAGCCGGGGTGATTGCGCGGGCGGACAAGTACGACATCATCCATGCCCATGACTGGCTGACGTATGCCGCGGGTATTCACGCCAAGCAGATTCTCGGCGTACCTCTCGTCGTTCACGTCCATGCCACAGACTTCGATCGCAGCAGAGGTAACGTGAACCCCACCGTTTACGCTATGGAGAAAAACGGGTTCGACCACGCAGACCACATTATGTGTGTCAGCGAACTGACGAGGAGGACGGTCATTGAGAAATACCACCAGCCTCCGGAGAAGTGTACCGCGGTTCACAATGCGGTCATTCCACTCGGAGAGGATATACTCTCCATCCCAGACAAAAGGGGAGTGGCAGACAAAGTCGTTACGTTTCTCGGTCGCATCACAATGCAAAAGGGACCGGAGTTTTTCGTCGAAGCCGCAAGTCTTGTCCTCAGCAAGATGAAAGGCGTCAGGTTCGTAATGGCAGGCTCAGGCGATATGATGAACGATATGATTGACCTCGTGGCCCGCAAAGGCATCGCGGATCGCTTTCACTTCACCGGCTTTATGAAAGGCAAGCAAGTCTATGAGGTCTACAAGTCGAGCGACGTGTACGTGATGCCTTCCGTCTCCGAGCCCTTCGGCATCTCCCCACTTGAGGCCATGCAATGCGGCGTACCGAGCATCATCTCCAAGCAGTCCGGGTGTGCAGAGATTCTTGACTACGCCATAAAGATAGACTACTGGGATGTCCAGGGTCTTGCCGATGCGATTGCCTCTCTCCTCGCATACCCGTCATTGCATAAGTTCATCTCCGAAGAAGGCGTCCGTGAAGTCGCCGGCATCACGTGGAGCAAAGTGGGACTCAAGATCCGGAGCATCTACGACAGTCTGCTCCGCGGGTAACGCTTTTTTGTCCTAAAAATCAGACACTCTTAAAGACCATAATATAAGTATGTGTGCACAGAGAACTAACAAATACCTTTGCCTCTCACTTCAGGTACACCAGCCCTTCCGTCTGAAAAGGTACCGTTTTTTCGACATAGGCAACGACCACTATTACTTCGATGACTTCCAGAATGAGGAGATATTCCAGAGAATTACGAGAGACTCATACGCTCCGGCAAATAAGCTCTTCCTCGATCTTATAAAAAGCACCGAAGGACGCTTCAGGGCTGCTTTCAGCATCTCCGGCACCGCTCTTGAGCAGATCGAGATGTACGCGCCCGAGCTCATCGACAGTTTCACTGCCCTCTCCAAGACCGGATCCGTGGAGTTTCTCGGGGAAACTTACGCACACTCCATAGCTTCTCTTGCCGAGGACAAACGGGAGTTCCGCACCCAGGTGAAGCAACACCGGGAGAAAATAGCCAATATGTTTGGCAAGAAGCCTCAGGTCTTTCGCAATTCCGAACTGATCTATGACGATTACATCGCCACCGAGGTGTATGGATTAGGCTTCAAGGGCATCATCACGGAGGGTGCAAAAAACATTATGGGCTGGAAGAGCCCGAATTACCTTTATGCGTCGGCAGGCGCCCCGGGTCTCAAATTACTGCTCCGCAACGGTCACCTTTCGGAGGATTTGACAAAGAACTTCAGTCGCTATGACTGGAGCGAATATCCCCTCACCGCCGACAAATATGCCCGCTGGATTGCGTCCGAGATGCAGGAAAGTGGCGAGATCGTCTGCCTCGATCTCAGTTACGATACATTTGGCGTAGGGCAAGCCAGGGAAACCGGCATATTCGATTTCCTTAAAGCGCTTCCCGAATACCTTGAGCGAGAAGGTATCCGTATGATTCTGCCTTCCGAGGCGATCGAAATGCTCTCTGCCAAAGACACCCTTCCCGTTCCCGATACCATCTCCTGGTCCGATGAGGAAAAGAACACTTCCTCATGGCTCGGCAATGTGCTTCAGGGAGAGGCCTTCAAGAAACTCGGAGAGTACTCCGAGAGAACGCGTCTCACCAAAGACCGTCGCCTGCTGCAGGACTGGACTTACCTTCAGAGCTCGGATCACTTCTTCTATATGTCGACCCGTGGAGGCGATGTGTGGAAATACCGTCCTTACGACGACGCATACGAAGCCTTCAGCAACTATATGAATGTCCTCAGCGACTTTCATCTCCGCGTGGAAGCTCAGTACCCCTCTTCTATCGAGAATGAGGAGCTCAACGCGTTGCTTACGACGATACAGAATCAGGGAGACGAGATTCAGGAACTACACGCCAAGATTGATGCACTCGAAGCGAAAAAGGAGCCGGTGCCGAAAAAACGACCGGCTCGATCCAAGAAAGCGACGGAGTGACAAGTCCTTTCTTCTTTCCACTTTTATTTAATCATAAGGAATGGGTACATTTGCTGGAGCAGAAGACCG
>SFHG01000094.1 GCA_004555765.1 Bacteroidales bacterium | reverse complement strand
GAGCCGACATCGAGGTGCCAAACCTCGCCGTCGATGTGAACTCTTGGGCGAGATCAGCCTGTTATCCCCAGGGTAGCTTTTATCCGTTGAGCGACGGCCATTCCATTCTGCACCGCCGGATCACTAAGCCCGACTTTCGTCCCTGCTCGAGTTGTCGCTCTCGCAGTCAAGCACCCTTCTGCCTTTGCGCTCGGCGATTGATTTCCAACCAATCTGAGGGTACCTTTGGGCGCCTCCGTTACTCTTTGGGAGGCGACCGCCCCAGTCAAACTGCCTATCTGACACTGTCCCGGTGTTCGTTTCACTCGGTTAGAACCTCAATTATTTAAGGGTGGTATCCCAACGGTGACTCCTTTAAGGCCAAAACCTTATTCTCCTAGTCTCCCACCTATCCTGTGCATAAGTAATTAAAATTCAATATCAAACTGCAGTAAAGCTCCATGGGGTCTTTCCGTCTAGTTGCGGGTAACCTGCATCTTCACAGGTACTAAGATTTCACCGAGTCTGCTGCCGAGACAGCGCCCAAATCATTACGCCTTTCGTGCGGGTCAGAACTTACCTGACAAGGAATTTCGCTACCTTAGGACCGTTATAGTTACGGCCGCCGTTCACTGGGGCTTCGGTTCTATGCTTCACCTTGCGGCTAACATTTCCCCTTGACCTTCCAGCACCGGGCAGGCGTCACCCCATATACATCGTCTTGCGACTTAGCATAGAGCTGTGTTTTAGATAAACAGTTGCTTGGGCCTTTTCACTGCGGCTCTTTCGAGCGTCCCTTCTTCCGAAGTTACGGGACAATTTTGCCGAGTTCCTTGGCAACAGTTCTCTCGCTCACCTTAGGATACTCTCCTCGACCACCTGTGTCGGTTTTGGTACGGGCCACTGTACAATTATCACTAGAAGCTTTTCTTGAGAGCTGGCATCATATCCTTCGTTACTTGCTCACGCGTTCACTATACGTCACAGTCTACATCCCGCTCGCGGGTTTTCCTACGAGCCTGCTGCCCTGCTTGTCCCCAAATCCATTAATGGGGTTCTACTAGCCTTCTCTGTCACTCCTTCATTTGTACCGCGGGTACTGGAATCTCCACCAGTTGTCCATCGACTACGCCTTTCGGCCTCGCCTTAGGTCCCGACTTACCCAGGGCGGACGAACCTGCCCCTGGAAACCTTGGTCTTACGGTGTGATGGATTCTCACCATCATCTCGCTACTCACACCGGCATTCTCACTTCTAATCGCTCCACCACCGCTTACGCTATAGCTTCTCCGCTGATTAGAACGCTCCCCTACCACTAATATCTCTATTAATTCGCAGCTTCGGTATTATGCTTAGCCCCGGTAAATTTTCGGCGCAGAGCCACTCGACTAGTGAGCTGTTACGCACTCTTTAAAGGGTGGCTGCTTCTGAGCCAACCTCCTAGCTGTTTAGGCATCTCCACATCCTTTTCCACTTAGCATAAATTTTGGGACCTTAGCTGGCGATCTGGGCTGTTTCCCTTTTGACAACGGACCTTATCACTCGCTGTCTGACTGCCGTTTATCAATACGGGGCATTCGGAGTTTGATTGAATTCAGTATCCCGAGATGGGACCATCATCCATTCAGTGCTCTACCTCCTCGTATCTCTTTCAACGACGCTAGTCCTAGAACTATTTCGGGGAGAACCAGCTATTGCCGAGTTCGATTGGAATTTCTCCGCTAGCCACAACTCATCCGCCAACATTTCAACGGGGGTCGGTTCGGTCCTCCAAATGGTTTCACCCATCCTTCAACCTGGTCATGGCTAGATCACTCGGCTTCGGGTCTACCCTGTCGTACTTGCGCCCTATTAAGACTCGCTTTCGCTTCGGCTCCGTCTCTTCAACTTAACCTCGCACGACCGGTGTAACTCGCCGGTTCATTCTACAAAAGGCACGCCATCACCCTTTGACGGGCTCTGACTTTTTGTAAGCATACGGTTTCAGGATCTCTATTTCACTCCCCTCCCGGGGTTCTTTTCACCTTTCCCTCACGGTACTGGTTCTCTATCGGTCACCTGTTAGTATTTAGGCTTTCCAGATGGTCCTGGATGATTCCGTCAGGATTCCTCGTGTCCCGACGTACTCAGGATCCCACTAGGCTTCAGGTTCATTTCGCCTACAAGGCTTTCACTTCCTATGGCTGACTTTCCCAAATCATTCGGCTATAAACTTTCGTTCCTTATCGTGGTCCTTCTACCCCGCCCCTTAGGACGGTTTGGCCTGCTCCCTGTTCGCTCGCCGCTACTTAGGGAATCATTCTTATTTTCTTTTCCTCCAGCTACTAAGATGTTTCAATTCGCTGGGTTTCCTCTTGCTGATGCTTCAGTAGTGTTACCGTATTACCGGTAACGGGTTTCCCCATTCGGATACCCCCGGATCTTTGTCTGTGTTCGACTCCCCGAGGCTTTTCGCAGATTTCTGCGTCCTTCTTCGGCTTCAGGTGCCAAGGCATCCACCGTACGCTCTTTCTAACTTAATCTTCTTTCCTTACTCTTTAGAACTGTTTTTCTCTTTACCTTAGTTTTTCTAATGTTTTTCGTTTTTCAGATCTACTCAGTTACTATCTTTTCTTAACTATTCAAAAAGACATTTTTCTCTATCTGTTATTCGGTTTTCAAAGAACTATCTCCAGAGTCTTCCTCTGGGAACCAAACAGAATTAACTCACGTCGGGTTTTTCTTTCTCCTTAGAAAGGAGGTGATCCATCCCCACGTTCTCGTAGGGATACCTTGTTACGACTTAACCCCAATCATCAGCCCTGCCTTCGACGGCTCCCTCCTTGCGGTTAGGCCACCGGCTTCGGGCATTGCCAACTCTCATGGTTTGACGGGCGGTGTGTACAAGACCCGAGAACGTATTCACCGTAGCGTGCTGATCTACGATTACTAGCGATTCCAACTTCATAGAGTCGAGTTGCAGACTCTAATCCGAACTGAGACGTACTTTATGAGATTTGCTTCCCCTCGCGGGTTCGCTTCCCTTTGTATACGCCATTGTATTACGTGTGTAGCCCAAGCCATAAGGGGCATGCTGATTTGACGTCATCCCCACCTTCC
>SFHG01000022.1 GCA_004555765.1 Bacteroidales bacterium | reverse complement strand
AGGGGTAGTTCGTATTATCATAGGGCGTTGTGTGGCATCTTAATTGTTCAGGTATGCGCTCAAATGCTTGCCGGTTAATGAATACCTATCGGTAACGATATCTTTCGGATAGCCTTCAAAGATGATTTTGCCACCATCTTTGCCGGCTCCCGGGCCTAAGTCTATAATCCAATCTGCCTGACTGATAATATCCATATTGTGTTCGATGATGATCACCGTATTTTTGTCATCGACCAATTTATCGAACAGCTTTAGAAGTTTGGATATATCCGATCCGTGCAGACCTGTTGTAGGCTCATCAAAGACATAGACACTTCCTTTGTTGCCCAACTCAGTGGCGAGCCTCAAACGTTGGCGCTCTCCCCCTGAAAATGTGTCCAAAGACTGTCCCAATGTCAGGTAACCCAGTCCGACCTCACAAAGTCTCTCAAGAGGCGGCGTTATTTTCTCGTCACTAAAGAAGCCACCAGCTTCACGGACTGTCATCGCCATAATGTCCGTAATGTTTTTCCCTCTTAGTTTGTATTGCAATACTTCCGGCTTAAAGCCACTCCCATTGCAATGCTCACAACATATCTCTACCGCATCCAGAAAGGCAAGATCGGTTGAAATCACGCCCAGACCCTTACATTCGGGACATGCACCATCCGAATTGTTGCTGAATAAAGATTGCTTGACATTATACGTTTTCGCAAACTGTGCCCTAATCTCGTCCAAGATGCCTGTATAAGTTGCGATGTTTGACCTTTTGCTGCCCCGTATGGCGCTTTGGTCTACCACAACCAGATCTTTATACCGGAGCATCAAAGACTTCACAAGAGAGCTTTTGCCCGAGCCTGCAACTCCTGTAATGACTGTCAGTACCTCTTTTGGGATCCGGACAGAGATGTTTTTCAAATTGTGGAGAGAAGAGTTTTCTATGAAGAGATAATCGGATGCTTTTCTGTATTTCTCTTTGAGGCTGTTTTTGCGATTGAGATAGCTCCTGTCGGTGTTGCCGCCTTTTTCAAGCCTTCAAAATCGCCTTCATAAACAATATTGCCACCATCCTTGCCGGCTCCAATCCCCATATCGATGATGTGGTCGGCAATGGCTATCACATCAGGGTCGTGCTCGATAATCAAGACTGTATTGCCTTTGTCTCTCAGTTCGATGAGTAATTTATTTAATCGCGCCACATCGTTGGGGTGCAGACCGACACTTGGTTCATCAAATATATAGGTTAAGTCGGTAAGACTGCTTCCCAAGTGCCTTACCAATTTTATTCTCTGAGATTCTCCTCCTGACAATGAGGATGTCTCCCGACTCAATGTCAAATAACCCAACCCGATAGAGATTAAATTTTCAAGATTCCGGGTAATGGCATCAAGTAGCGGTGTTACCGACGTGTTTTCTATCGTCCTGATGAACCGAAGCAAATCATCAATCTGCATGTTGCAACAGTCCGCGATGTTCCTCCCTTGTATTTTGCAACTCAATATCTTAGGACTCAACCGACTTCCTCCGCATTCGGGACAGACTCCTTGCTTTACGACCTCTCGGTATCGGGATGCGTTCTTTCCCGTAATTTCTTTTGATTCTTTCTTGAAGAAAGTCCGCTCAAAGCGGGGTGAGAGTCCTTCATAAGTGCCTGTTTTGGGAAAACGGGGGTCGGCATTTGTCAGCTTCAACCCGTTTGCGTAAACGAGATTGTGCCATTCCTCTTCGGTATAGTCCTTTATCTTCTTGTCGTTATCGAAGAGCCCCGAATATACGTAACGTGTCCAGCGCCAACCTCCGACTTCAAATGTCGGAAATCTTATTGCCCCTTCATTGAGCGACTTTTCCTTGTCAATCAATTCATCCAAATCAATAATGTTCGTCTTGCCCAAACCTTCGCAATGGGGGCACATCCCTTGAGGGTTGTTGAATGAGAAAACGTTGGAATAACCGACAAAAGGTTGCCCGATACGGGAAAACAACAATCTGAGAAGCGAATAGATGTCTGTCACTGTTCCTACGGTCGAACGGGCATTCCCCTCTATCTTTTTCTGATTGACAATAATTGCCACTGCCAAGTTTTCCAAACTATCGACTTCGGGTTTCCCGTATTGCCGTAATCGATGACGAATAAAACTGTCGTAAGTTTCATTTAAGAGCCTTTGAGATTCGGCGGCAATCGTGTCGAAAACCAAAGAAGATTTTCCGGATCCGGACACACCGGTAAACACAGTGATTTTCTTTTTGGGGATGGTGACGGAGACGCCTTTCAGATTATTCTCTCTTGCACCCTTGACTATAATCTCGTCTTTACTCATATTGTGAACCTTTTTTGAAGATCTGAATGCAAAGGTATGAAGTTATATTGAGCAAAGCGAAGAAAAATAATCCTTTAACACTCTGGGAAATCAGGAAGAAATAGCCTTTATCCTGAGGAGATTTGTCGACAAGGGTTCACTCTGCCGAAAGACAAAAAAGGCGCTATTCGGAGATGAGGCTGTAGCCTTGGCCACGGATGGTGCGGAGGCGGAGACCTTCGTCGGAGATGAGGAGGTTGCGGAGCGTGGAGATGGCGGTATAGATGCTTTGCGGTGCATTGACCGGTTCGTGGTCTCCCCACTGGTTTTCGATGATGTCCGACATCGTGACCACTTCTCCTTTTTTCTCCACCAGCAGTTTCAACAGATTGGATATGAGGGGCGAGAGCTGTGCGACTTCGTTATTCGGATAAAAGAGGAGCCTTTTGTGAAAGCTGACCTTGAGCCCCGACAGGGCAATGAGGTCGGGATAAAGCACTTCGAGCTTTGGGGTGGCATCGGCGGAGGGGACGAAGAGTTTGAGGTACGCTTCGAGTAATCCGACGGTCAGCGGTTTGCCCACGAACGCTTTGGCACCGGCACGAATGCCCTTTTCGCGTGTTTCGGCATCGACGTGGGAGGAGATAAGGACGATGATGATGCCGGGGTACTTTTTCGTGAGCATATCGCAGATCTCTATGCCACTTTGGTTTACCCCGAGGTCTATATCGAGGAAGATAATGTCGGGAGAGAAGGAGTCGATTTTGTACTCAATGTCGGTGCCGTTGAGCATATACTCGACGGTGTAGCCGAGGTCTACGAGCTGACTCTGTATCTCGGTGCCGAAGTAAACGGTGTCGTCCACCAGAAGTATTTTTGTCATAGTCGTGGCTGATTGTTATTTTGATACCTTTTTCGGAAGGATTCAGGTGCAAAGGTCTTATTTTGTGGGAATGGTGAAGCTGAAGCGGCTGCCTTGCGGTGTGCGTTCGTAGAGGAGTGCTCCCCCGAGGGCTTCTGCAAGCCGTCCCGCCGTCACAAGTCCGATGCCGTTTCCTCTGCCTGCGTCCGGGATGAGCTCCCTCAAGATGCCCGGTGTGATGACCTTTTTTCTCTTTCCGGACTTGATCCTCAAGCCTCCTCCGTTGTCCTCCACGCTTATCCTCAGGTGGGATTTCCCTGTCCGTGCCAAAGTGACGGTCACTTCGGGTGTCCTGCCGGAGTATTTCACGGCGTTGTCCAGCAGTATCCTGAGGATAATCGTGGACTGTTCTACGGGAAGCGTCTCCTTGGCTTGGTCTTCGATCCCGTTGTGGGCGAAAGTGACCGCCTTGTCGGGATACGCAAACGCGATCTCTTCCTCAAGGGAGAATAATAGGTCTGCCGGATAAACCGTCTTGAAAGTATCGGGATTGAGGTGCGCGTATTTGGGGATAGTCAGCAGTTCGGTGATTTTATCTGCCAGCACACCGAGCCGGAAACTGCCCGTTTCTACGTCTGATTTGGACAGCTCCCCGAGGGTGACCTCCGAGGAGAGTTTGTCCAGCACTGCCTGCGTGTATGCCAAGGGCGTTTTCAGATCGTGGACAAGACCGAAAAGATACTCTTCGTGGGCACGGCGGGCTTCCTCCTGTTTGCTGAGGTTTACCACCAGTCTGAAAAAACCGCTCGCAAGTATGATGAACAAAATGAGGGTGGCAAAAAGAAGCAAGAGGGAGAAAAGGACTTCCGACGGAATGCCTATGTCGGCAGACAAACGAAGGGTATACTCTTTTTCTTCTCCCGAAATCAGGTAACGGCTCTCTACACGCTTGTGGAAAAGGGAGCCCCTCAATGTGATCGTCTCACGCCCCAAAAGACGGTCTCCGGCGAATGCTTCCACGGTAAAAGCGCGATAGGCGGTGGCACTTTCTTCCGCCTTTTCAGCTAAGCTGCGAGCAAGTGTTTCGACCAATTCCTTGTCTTCGTAAAGGCTTCGGATAATTGTGGCCTGCTTGATGGCTTTCCCGATGTCTCTTCCGGCATTGAGGGTCACCCGGCTGATGTCAAGCGTATCGACGCTCTCAAGCGGTTTCAGATAGACTTCCGGATGCTCATCGATGCCTATCCCGCTCACCAGCCTGTTTTGGGCATAGCCTTGTACCACGCCGAGAAACAGTGCATCGGTGTCCGCCTGAATGCGGGTGCGAACCGAGGAGAGGTCCCCGTTGAGCCAATAGACCTGCAGTAATAGGAAGAGCAAGAGCACCACTCCGAGGATGCTGCCATCGCGAATTATTTTCTTCTGTTCTGTCATTCTTTTCTAAGCCGAGTGTTTGCCGAGAAGTGTACGCTTCAAATAGCTAAGGGACACTATATTAAAGGGGCTCTGAGGCAAAGGTACCGCTATTTCGCGGCACAAATCTATCGAATCTAATGATAGCGTTTCGTTAGATTCGATAGATTCGTGGAGAAGATTATCCTTACATTTGTCCCGAGAAACTCCAAACAGGATCCCCATAACTTTAAGTACGAGTTACTTATGGAAAAGTTTACTTCATCTGAAATGTCCCAAATCTTGGGCGGAAGCAGTACCTCGGACGGCAGAAAGACTCCGGTCATTATTGTCGTCATCAACGGTAAAAAGTACATCCTATACTCCAACGGCACGCTGGAAGTGAAGGATGATCAGGCAGCATAGCACGCTCCAATCGTACGCCCAATGTGGGCAATGAGGCTAACGTCCATCCTTTGAGTTTTCGTTGTTCGGTGGAACCTCAAATACTACTTTCACGATGTCCGTTGCAAGGAACTCGTGTTGGACAAAGGCAGGATAATTTCGTTTAATTAAAAACAACATATTGCAAACGAAACAAAGAGACACAAACTTAAATGTTTGGAAGCTGTCGTCAACGGACGACAGTGCAGTTAATCCCCTTCCGATAATTTGGAGGCTGTATAACTCAAAGGGGTAAAAATCAAAAACAAAAACAAAAACAAAAACAGACTAGATATCATGAAGAAAACTCACGTAACAACGATTGTTCCCAAATTAGAACCTTTCGACTCAAACTATTTAGGCAGAATACAAGGCGGCATGCTTGCAAGTCTTGTTGACTGCACTTGCGGATCTGCCAACAGCAACAATAGCAACCAGCAGACTCAACCCAATTGCACTTGTGGATCTGCGAATAGTAACGAAAACTCATCTCGTGATTGCACCTGTGGTTCTGCAAACAGTAATCATGGGGCTTTAGCCGGACACAACAAACTTCAGTTTGCATAAGAGGATGCAAATGGATTATCTCCTTGAATCATTTTCCTCAAATAAATTAATTCTAACGATTGCTCCTACAAGTCAATGTAATTTCGATTGTCCTTATTGTTTTGAAGAGAATAAACCGACAGTTAGGATGTCAGATCAAGTTATTTCTAATCTCATCTCATTTATTCGTAATTTCAGAAATATCGAATATTTATACCTCACATGGTACGGAGGTGAGCCGTTATTGGCAATTGAATTAATTGCTACCATATTGGAAAGAATACATTCAGAGATCCCACAGGTAAAAATTGCCTACCATTTCTTAGTTACTAATGGATACTCGGTAAATGATAAGGTAGTGCAAGTCTTCAAAAAGTTTCCTTTGAACGAAATTCAAATTACTCTTGATGGAAGTAGGGAACGGCATAATCTATTGAGGCGACTTAAAGGGACAGAAAAAGGCACCTATGATAAGATCATTAGAAACATTGGAAAGCTTCTCGAATTGATGCCTAAGACTCAAGTTTCAATCCGAGTCAATATTGATAGGGATAATGCAGATGATTATATCCTTGTTAAAGACTACTTGATGAATATATTTAATGGAGATCCCACGCTGTTCGTATATCCAGGAATACTCAGAATAGAAGATAAAGAAAGAAAATGTATGGGGTGTCCATCTCTTTCACATGCCGATATCCAGTCATTTTATTTTCAAATTAATGACCAGGTAAACTTTTATCCTAGAATTATCAGCAAAGGCTGTTCGGCAACACACATAAATTCCTTTTTGATAGGACCGAAGGGAGAACTATACAAGTGTTGGAATGAATTGGGTGATTCCGATAAAATTATTGGTTTTATAGATCAGAAAGACTTGGACAACAAGAGACTTGTGAGAGATTACGTATTAGCATCAAGTTGTTTTCAGGATGAGGTGTGCAAAGAGTGTGAGATTCTGCCCATTTGCAGTGGCGGATGCGCCTATTATCGGATAAAGAACAAGTTTGAAGGCGGAAGATTTGATGTCTGCTCTCTGTACAAAGGGAAGGGCGTTTTGGAAAGATGTCTAATAGAACATTTACATCAAGCAGAAGAAAAGGAATATGAGGGGTAAAATCACAAGTTATTTTTTGCTCTCTTTTTTGTCTTTGTGCTTTGGCGCTAATGCACAGTATGCCATTAAAGGCAGAGTGATCATAGAGGGCGAAGAAAAGTCCGAAGCTCAAGTCATTCTGCTCACAAAGGCGAAGATCATTGAGACAGTTATTGAGACGAGGAACGGCGTTTTTACCTTTTCCGATATTAAAAAGGGCAGTACCCATTATGCCGTGGCAGCTCGGGTAGGCTACTTACCGGACACTGTCCGGATCGAAAGTATCGCCCAAGATGTCGATGTCGGTACGCTATTTCTCAGGGCGCAGGCAACGATTCTTGAAGAGGTGACAGTAGAGGGAAGCAGTATGACCCTCAAAGATGGGATTAAAAGGATCGTACCTACAGATTTTCATAAGAGGAACAGCACGGATGCGCTCGTGATGTTGGATAAAATGAATCTTTCCCGCCTTAACGTCGACCCCATATCCAAGAGTTTGAAACTCAACGGAGGCGGTGCCGTCAAACTTTATCTCAACGGCAGAGAGGTGGGTATCAACGAGATTTCCCCCCTCCCTCCCGAGGTGATTCGAAGGGTCGAGTACCACGACATTCCTGAGGCGAAGTACAGCCATGCGGATGTGGTTCTTGACTTCATCACCAAGCAGGAAGAGACGGGTGGACGGGTTTACCTCTCTCTATGGCAAGGACTGTACACCGCCTTTGGCGAGGATAACGTCTCTTTGAAATTTAACCGTGGGGCATCTCAATTCTCGCTCGACTATTATCTCGCATACCGCGACTGGAAGCACCTGAGCCGAACGTATGAGGAGACTTTTATCCTCCCCGACAAAAAGGTCTCAAGAGAAGAAGTAGGTCTCCCGGGGCGCTTCAGATACAACAACCACGACCTCCGAGTTAACTACAATTACCTCAAAGGTGACTTCCAAGTGAACGTCACAGGAGGGGTCTCCATCCACAACTCGCCTTACGAGGAGTGGCAGAGCACCCTCCACTATGAGGATCGGACGCTCACTCTCTACGACAATTCGGACGCGCGTACCCTAAGTCCATTTGCTCAAATCTATTTCCGAATACCATTGGGTGAAAAACGGCTTCTTCTGACCAGTATATCGGGGCGCTATGCCCGTGACCGGAACTACCGTATTTACAGCGAGACGGGAGCGAAAGTTGATAACTCATTTGAAAATAGTGTGACGGGAGACCAAAAGAGCTTCGCCGCTTCGGCTCTCTACGAACACCGTTTCGAGGTCGGAACTTGGACCACAGGTGGGGACTTCAATCGGCAAGTTTTGAGGAATCACTATACAAGCTCGGGAACCGGGACATTCCCCGACGTTCGCTCTGTAATGCAGCTATCCAATCTCTACCTCTACAGCCAGTTCGGACGTAACGTGGGACGCATCCATTACCGCGCCGGTATTGGGGCAAACCAAAGGTGGATGAACGCCGACGGCACTGAGAACAATACCTTTACCCTTAGACCTTCACTCTCCTTGAGATATAATTTCTCGGACAATAGCGATCTCAGTTATTATGGTTCAGTCTCTAACTCTATGCCGAGCTTCGCCGATCTCACAGATGTAACCCGGGAAATTGACTTCATCCAGGTGAGACGGGGAAATCCCTCACTCAAACCACAAATCGACTACTATAATGCACTCGTCTTCAACTACCGTTTCAAACGGACGGCCTGTGCGCTATACCTCAACCACACCTACTCCCATAATCCCATTATGGAGTCTACTTTCGTAGAGGACGGTAGGGTGGTACGGACACAGGAAAACCATAAGTCTTTCCAACAACTCACCTCGGAGCTGGAATATGGGGGCAGCCTCTTCAACGACCATCTCTCCTTCAAAGTCTTCGCAGGAATAAAGTACTACATCAGCAACGGCAACAGTTATAACCACAAAAGGGTCATTCCCTACTACGGGGGACGCGTCACAGCATACTACAAAAGCTTCGTACTCTCTTGGAACCTATCCAGACATACCGGTGACAACTTTTGGGGAGAGACATTAAACCGCTCAGAGGATGGACATATGTTCTCTATCGGTTATAGAACGAATTCTTTCGGAGTCTCAATGGATGCACTTAACCTCTTCACTGTACAGCACATCGGTGCGCGGGAAAACTATTCGGCTGTGGCCCCCTATAAACGCTACGAATATTTGGATGAGACAAAGAACCTCATTCGGGTGAACCTGACGCTCAATCTATCCTATGGCAAGTCCTACAACGACAAGAAAAAGCTACTGGATGATGCTACTGCCACCGGATCCTCCGCCATCGTTACCGGTAAGAAGTAACAAAAAAGTCCTTTGTAGCGGGATGCGATGGACTGCGGTCCCGAGGCACAGGCGTGCTTCGGGGCTGTACGTGTCCCGCACGAGTACCCGCCACGCTCCATTGGTTGGTACCCGGTCTCCGTATATTCCGGGGAAAGGCGTGTCCAAATTGTACCCCGGCGACTACGAACTATTTTGGTACGTGCCGGGCGGGAAAGCTTGCGCGTACCTATGCCGGGACGGGATACAGACCTACGCCGAAAGGAGATACAGACCCACGTCGAAAGGAGATACAGACCCACGTCGAAAGGAGACACAGACCAAGACGATTGCGAGGTATAGACCAAGACGGTCACGAGGTACAGACCAAAGAAATCTTTTTGACCCTATGCGCTTGGTACGAGAATCTGTGGCGCGTAAAAAATACTTTGTCTGTTGTTTTTTTGAGAATATTTGATAAATTTGAAGCGGAGGCAGTGCGGGATACTTTTTGATTGCTCATTGTCCTCCCGTGTTTCCTTAGCGAAGGAACAGTTCACTATAGAGCTCGATTAGTGAAAGATACCGGTGCGTCTCGAAAGGCGGAGGACGTGTCCTCCAACTTCTTGCAAAGACCTGCCTATTCCGATCAAATAGCCGGGGTCACCGCAGGCGTGGTTTCAGCTACCGCGGCACCGGGATAAGCTGCAGACCACACTGTAAAGACCAAATACCCTCTGAGGTTAATGGGGGTATAACTTCTTATATATATTTACTTATGAGTAATATCGATAAGTTTCTAAACTCAGAAGCCACTGAGCTTCTTTCTGACCAAGAAATGGTCTTCCTCGATGGCGGAAAGTCAGATAATTCGTCTGGCGAATCGTCTGACATCAATGCGCTTGCCGATTGTGGCGTAGTAAATAATTGCCATGGAGGTAATTGTGCTTCCGGCTGTGGCGGATCGCACGAAATCTCAAAACAATAAAAAGGAGGTGGGCAATAGTTGACATAACTATTGTCCACCTCACGAACTAAGCCCATGAAAATGAAACCACATAAGCTATATGATCAACTCGTTGAGAGTGGAATCTTAATTGACAATGCAGTTGACGAAATCGATGTCGTTAATGACATTGATAGAAGAGTAATTCAACAGACAGACTTTTTCCGATTAATTGTCAATCCAACTCTTGATTGCAACTTACATTGTTGGTATTGTTATGAAGCAAAACAGAAAGGCTCGGTGATGCCGGAAAAGGTCATTGCCTCAACACTCAAATTAGTAGATCATATATCCGATAGTCAGCAGGTTATCAACTTATCTTTTTTCGGAGGTGAACCTTTCAAGGCCTTTGATGAAGTTGTTGTCAAAATATTGGAGCCTGCAAGGAAAATAATTGAGGATAAAGGAAAGAAATACACCATTGGATTTACAACAAACGGAACATTAGTGGACGAAGAAAAAATCCAATTTTTGAAAAACTTCAATCCTGTAAGTTTCCAAATTACGTTAGATGGAAGTAGAGAATTTCACGATACTGTAAGAATTTCCAAGGAGTTAAAGCAGACGTATGACCTTATTATGGAGAATGTGAATGCATTATTGGAAAATGGTTTCTTTGTTACTTTGCGAGTAAATTATACTGATAAAAACATTGCCTCACTGAGCACCATATCAGAAGATATTATAACGAAGATAGATTCTATTCATTTCCCCAAGCTATTTGTGAATTTCCATCAAGTCTGGCAGAATTCATTTATTGATCTACATAAAGAAATTGATGAAGTTTTGGATACATTCGCCAATTTGGGCATAAATGCATCTCGACCCATTTTTAATAACTTACATCGTCCCTGTTATGCTGACTATCTGAATAGTTTAATACCCCAAGGGACGGTTACTTAAATGAGAATGGCGACATAATTTGGGAGAGCGAATGCCAAGCTCTAAGAGGGGGCGATTACAGGATTAAAAGCGAAAAATGTTCTGCTTGTCGAATACGACCAATCTGTAATGGAGCCTGCTCGCAAAAGGTCATCCAATATGGCAGGAAAGATTATTGCATTTTCAACGACAATGAAAAAGAAAAAGACAGGGTCGTTTTAGACATTTTTTCAAACATCATCAATCAAAGACAATTACTCAAAGAAAAGTTATGAACATAAGGACATTGATAATCGTTGCAAGTCTATTGGTTATTTCGGGAAAGGCCACCTCTCAAGAGGTGGCGGTCACCGGGACGGTGCTTTTGGCAAGCGACTCGACGGCTGTGCCGGGTGCATCCGTCCGCCTCAGAGACAGCAAAGGAGCGACCCTCACAGGACTTGCCACAAAGGATGACGGCACTTTCGCCATCCAAGCAGAAGGGCAAAAGGTTGCGGATCTACACATCACTTTCGTGGGGATGCAGCCGGTGACGATCGGCATCAAAGGTGCAGGACAAACGAAGATAGACCTTGGACGCATTTACCTGCGTCCCGACGACAAGACACTCGGTGAAGTGGTCGTGCAGGGTGACCTCAAGCGTATAGACCGCGAGATCATCTTCCCGGAGGTCAGCCTCGCTAAGAGCAGCCCCGATGCACTCACCCTCCTCTCCAACCTCGGTCTCTCAGGGCTGAAGGTCGATTTGGCACACCAAACGGCTGACATTCGTGGCAAAGGCATCTACTGGATGATCGACGGAGTGCCTAAGACGCTCAGCGACGTGCTTCAGCTCGACCCTAAGAAGATTCTCCGCTTCGAGTACTCCGACCTCCCCTCTATCCGGCTTATCGACCGCGGGCAAGGCGGGTATGTGAACGTCATTTTGAAAGAAAGGACAGACGGCGGTAACCTTCATACCAGCTTAAAAAGCGCCCTGTGGACAGGCAATGCAGAAGCCCGGATTAGCGCCAACTACCACCAGGGCAAGTCAGACTTTACCCTAAACTATAACGGCAGCTATAGGGACTATCCGAAGTGGCGGCAGGATATGTCCCAGACCTTTGTGGAACCGGAGGGGGAGATTAAAAGGGAGGAAAAAGGACTCGATAAAAGCCCGATGTTTTTACTTAATCAAGGGCTTAATCTCACCTACACCTACCGCTCGGACGATCGCAACCTCCTTAGTTTGACGTGGCGCAACGAATTTGGCAGGCAGAGCTATGATGTCCGTTCCGAGATGACAGAAACCGGCAGGTCGGATTATGAGAGACTGAGCCTTAGCCGTTACAAAGGCTATGTCCCGGCTCTTGATGCCTACTACAAACACAACTTCAAGGATGGTGGAGTATTGGAGAGCAACATTGTCGGAAGCCTGACACTGGGCGAAAACAACCGTGACCTCGTGGATAAAGAGAATGAAACGGTGACGGGCACAGTGTCGAATCCGGTAAAGAATAGATACTACTCCGTAGTGGGCGAAGTAAGCTACGGGAAACTGATACACCCTAAAGTGTATCTCTCTCTCGGCTTGCAGAACAGCTACGGCAGGGCCTCAAATGTGTACCTCTCAGAAGACGGCTATACCGACCAACTGGATCGAAACAACAGCTACCTCTACGGCCAGATTTCCGGGCGACTCTCCAAGACAACACAGTACAGTCTCGGCACGGGATTAAAAGTCCTCTATACTGCGGACAAGACCGA
Organism: Bacteroidales bacterium; assembly: GCA_004555765.1. Taxonomy (GTDB): domain Bacteria; phylum Bacteroidota; class Bacteroidia; order Bacteroidales; family Porphyromonadaceae; genus Porphyromonas_A. The sequence goes on along the minus strand of SFHG01000022.1, from coordinate 28,089 downwards.
ACACAGGACTTTTTTGAAAAATCAGAGCAGCCTGGCTCTTTACTACTCGCCAACAAATGAATGGAGCTTTTCTTTTAACAGCTATCTGACCCCCTACCTGCCGGCGCTTTCCCAGCTCTCTCCTGTCTCCCAACGATACGATGACCTCACGCTCTATGCCGGAAACCCCGACCTAAAGCCCGGCACAGGTCTGAATAATCGGCTGTCTGCAAGCTACAAAAAGGACAAATTCAGCGGTTATGTCGATCTGATTTACAACCACACTTTCAGTCCTATCTATACGAATATTATTTACGACCCGTCCCGAAACGTATTCGTCAACAGACCCGAGAACGGTCTCTTTAACAGCAAGACCGGTGCCGAGCTGAACCTGACTTGGAGCAAGCTTTTTGGCTTTATGACCATAGTCGGGAATGCGGGATACAACTATTTCAGAAGCGATGTGGGTGGCAATCCCCTGCAGCTCCACGATTTCTACTGGGATTTATCGCTTCTTTTTACTTACAAAGATTTCACTCTTGCCGGGTACTATACAGACGTCGCGGCATCGCTTTACAATCAGACTATCACGCGACCGGGAGCCAATTCGGGCTTGACTTTTATGTGGGGTCGTGACAACCTCACCCTTTACGCCCAAATGCTTTATGTAGGTATTCCGATGGGGGACGTATACCATACCCGGGATCTCTCCAAAGTGGTGCCAAGCTCTCGGACGATCCTCATTCCGGATAATGGCAATATGCTCTCCCTCGGACTCGTTTGGGACTTCTCGTTTGGTAAGAAAGGCCAGCGTGTGAATCGGGGTCTCAACAACTACGACAAGGACAACAGTATGGTCAAAGTCCAGGAGTAAGCAATGCACTTTCCCCGGCAGCGGGATGCGATGGATTGCGACCCCGAGGCACAGGCGTGCTTCGGGGCTGTACGTGTCCCGCACGAGTACCCGCCACGCTCCATTGGTTGGTACCCGGTCTCCGTATATTCCGGGGGAAGGCGTGTCCAAATTGTACCCCGGCGACTACGAACTATTTTGGTACGTGCCAAGCGGGAAAGCTTGCACAGACCTACGCCGAAAGGAGATACAGACCGAGACAATTGCGAGGTATAGACCAAGACGATTGCGAGATACAGACCGAAGAAATCTTTTTGACCCGTACCCGATTTACAGCGCTATCAGTTCCGTCAGATTCATCGGTTAGCTCTCTCCCCGATGTTTTTCACAAGGAAGAGGTAAGAAAGATACTCATTACGTTAAGCATAAGTTGTTTATGAAAAAGATTCTTTTGATTGCTGTTGCGATGTGTTATGGGACAGTGTCGCTCATCGCACAGGAGGCGAAAGGCATAGAGCTATCGGGCTTAATATTGTCAACTGACCAAACAGCCGTGGCCTATGCCACTGTCGTGGCAAAATATTTAAAACCGCCTAAAATTTCCGGTACGATTTCCGATATAGACGGGTATTTCAAACTGCAGGTGCCTCTGGCTCCGGACTCAATCTTCGTCAAGTGTCTCGGTTTTACCGAAAAGAAGATGGCGTTTGGAGAAATGGGCGATACGATATTTATGGAACCCCGGACGAGCGTCTTGGGGGAAGTCGTTGTGAAAGGCGAGCGTCCGACCATCCAAATGCGGGGCAGTACCCTGGAAGTCAATGTAACGGGGACGACACTCGCAAAGGAAAGCAATCTGACCGATTTATTGAGAAAAATACCGGGATTGATCGCAAACGAGAACGGCATCAGTACCGTGGAGGGATTTGCTCCATCCTTTTATGTCAACGGCAGGAAGATTTCGTCTATGAGCGAGATCAAGAATATGGATGTCAAGTCCATCAAAAGCATAGACTTGGATACATCCCCGGGAGCACGGTACGGCTCCACTGAGAAAGCGGTCGTAAATATCAATACCACGTCCTTTCTCGAAGGCACTTCGCTTGTGGGACACACCTTTCTAAGAGCGAATAAACGCTTTACGCACGATAATTCGCTGGATTTTAGCATCAAAAACAAAGCGCTCCGAGTATTTGGGGGCGTTGCCTACTCCGACTATCGCAGAAGGAGCTTTCAGGACATCACAACGGAGCTGAATAAGGGAGAAACCGCTATCAGTACGAAGCTGGACGGTGTCGGGCACAGTGAGAAAGAAGTGGACTATAGCTTAGGAACAGAGTACTCTACGGATGATGACTGGGAGGTGGGGTTTAAGTACAACGGTAGTTGGAGTGTTCAGGATCTAAGGACGGTAAGTGAAACCGCCGCACAGCTTCTCAATGGTCCCGACCGGATTTCCGGAGATAATTTAGTGAAGGATAAAGCCCTCACCCATCACTTGAATGGCTATGTGCATAAGGATTGGAGCGACAAGCTCATCTCTGACCTTTTCTTGGATTTCTACCTGAAGAATAGCGACCGAGCGCAACAGGTGTCGGAGCATTCCTCTGTGACCGGAGATAACTTCTCCAAATTCGATAACGGCTCTTCTTTCTCGATGCTCTCCGTGAAGCCGGTATTCGAGTATCAGATTACGCCAAAGATTTCTTCCGAGTTCGGTGGAGAGTTTTTGCGGATTACCGGCAAGAGTGATAGGAGAACGAATGGTTTGAAAAACTCGGAGTACGACACTACGGAGACAACGTGGGCCGGCTTTGGTTCCCTAAAGACAAAGATCAAAGGTGTGAACTTGCAAATCGGTCTCAGATACGAAAATGTGCAAGGTCGACTTGAGAATAAAATAGACCCTGCCCAAAGCCTCAACCCGGTTTCCTCCAACCTGTTTGGCGACATTTCTGCGTCCACATACTTAGGAAACACTGTCCATTCCGTCTCCCTGAAGAATTCAGTTGAACGACCTAAGTTTAGTTTGCTGAACAACTACTCCTACTACTCTGACCACTATTCTTCGCAATTAGGTAACCCTGAGCTCAAGCCGGCTGTTTCGTTCCAAGTGCAGTATAAATTTCTCTACAAGTTTCTCTACCTCGCACTAAGCTACACAAATACAAAAGACTATATCGGAAATTACTTCTTTACGAGACCGGAAAACCCGAACCAATTACTTGCAACGTGGGTGAATTATCGACATAACGATAGGTTTCAGGGAGTCGTGAATCTGAGTTATTCCTTCGATTTCTATCACCCCGTTCTGACCTCATCCATTATTTTCGAGAAGTTGAGAGACGAAAGATTGAATGCACTCAAGAGCCTACCGCTTATATATGTGGATTTCAACAATAATTTCGACCTGCCTTGGAACCTCAATCTGAATGTAGAATACCAGTATCGGAGTAATGCCACATCACAGATCTTCACGTTCTCACCCGTACATATCGTTAACATAGGGTTAGGTAAGTCTTTTCTGGACGGAGCCATTGACGTGACGCTCAAATGCAGGGATCTATTCGCGGGAGAAATCGATAAATACCACGGAAGTATCGGCAACATCCGATTTTCGCAGATAGATAATCAAGACAGGCGTTCCGTTTCTCTTGATTTTACTTGGCGTTTTAATAAGACTAAAGATCGCTACAAGGGACAGAGTCAAAATGAAACCATCAACCGTCTGTAAATTTTGACAAGACACTTAAAAATACTTCGGCAGCGGGATGCGATCGACTGCGGACCGGCGTGCCAGCCCGAATACCGGCTCTCTTTTGAATTGCTGTCACCGAATGTCCGCTGTGCCAAACTGTGAACTGACGAGGGGTGAACTTTCTTACACACTTACAGGGCGGGAAAGTTTGCACAGACCAACGTCGGGAAGAGACACAGGCCAAAGTCGGAAGGAAATACAGACCAAAGCCGACGGGAGACATAGACCAAAGAAATCTTTTTGACCCGTGCCCGATTTACAGCGCTATCAGCTCCGTCAGATCCATAGGTTTCGTTAGATTCAGTAGTTTCGTTAGATTCGATAGATTCGTGGAGCATATTATCCTTACATTTGCCTCGGAGGAACCGGAGGAGATGCTCATTTGCTCATTGGAAATAAGCCGAATATGAATAAAATCACCTTGGTATTCGAAATGTCGTACAAGAAATTAGGCAAAGGCATCGCCCTCTGTGTCCTAACCTGTTGTCTTGAGTGGACTGTGGCAACCGCTCAAGAGATGGCGGTCTCGGGGAGAATCATTGATTCCGGTCGGGCGGTTGATTTCAGCGGGTTGAGTGTCATTCTCGGAGACGGGCAGGAAGTCCTTGATGCCAAGGTTATCGATTCCCGAGGTCGGTTTTTCTTAAAAGCTCCGAAGCCCGGGGACTATTTCGTCACGCTTCAGCCCTCCCTTATTGCCCAAAGCGACACGATATGGCTCCGATCTCTTTCCTCTGATGTTTCCGATCTTGTGTTGCGCATATTTCCTGCAGACCGACAGCTTGACGAAATTACAGTTTCTGCAAATAAGGTTATGTCAAGCTCTGGGATCGAACTCTATTTCCCCACTCCGGAGATGCGGAAGATGAGTACGGATGCCTACGACCTTTTGTCACGTCTCTCGCTTCCGGAAATGCAATTTGACCTCGCACGCAAGAAGCTCACCTCTCTGAGACCGGGGACTGTACAGATTCGTATAGACGGCATCAAATCGACTTTGGAAGACCTTTCCGCGTTGCATCCCGGCGAAGTGACGCGAGTAGATTACGTGCGCCAACCCGGTCTCGCTTACGGAGAGAATATCTCCGCGGTGCTGATCATCCGCACCAATCGCAAGGTCGACAGTTTTGCTACCGGCGCATCTGTCTCTCATAGCCTAAATCAAGTGATAGGAAACGGTTCCGTCTACCTGCGTCTCCTTAAGAAAAAGCATCTTCTCTCTATTGCGGTCACCGAATCACACGATAGGGGTACCGGTCTCTATCGTGACGAAACGAATGTATATCGGTCTGACACCCCCCTAACCTTGCATTTAATCGGGGACAAGCAACGCGAGAACCACTTCTCCGGCTCCATCACCGCGACCTACGGATACAGTCGGGACACTTGGTTTCTCAACGGCTACCTTAAGTATAACGGCAGTGTCACTCCCGGTAAAACAGTTTCAAATCAAGTGTACTCCGATGACAAGCTCTATTACTCGGATCAGACGGTGGTGAAAGACCGCACGCACCACCTGTCGGCAGACTTATATTTTGACCACAAAGACAACCTGGAGCGACACTTTTACTACAATCTCCACGGCACTTATATTTTGACAGACTATGACCGGCTCTACTCTAAGGCATTTGCCACCGGGGTTGGAATGGCTCCTTTTGGCACCGGGTACCACGTAGTCGGCAGACACTATTCCCTCATCGGAGAGGGGGCATATTCGTTCCCCCTCTCAAGCCAACTGAAACTCAGTGTGGGTAACCGCACTTTTTACTCTCGGACGAATAACGACTACACGACAGACGGCATTCTTTTGCCGTCTAAAATGGACTACTTTACATCGAATGTATATGCTGAAGCTGACGGCACTCTCTCTCGTCTTGGGTACAGGTTGGGCATCGGCGGAACCTTTTATGCCTTGTCGAGTGGTGAGACCAGACACCGCACCGGGTACTTTACTCCGTCTGTGTCACTGCGTTACAGTTTTACGGAACCGCTGTCTTTGTCTTACGATCTTGCTCTAAATACAGTGTCGCCCTCCCTCACGGCACTTTCCGACTTTGACCAACGGCTCAATGAGTACGAAATCAATCGGGGCAACAGTAACTTGAAAGCCTACCACGCCCTTCTCAATAATTTGACACTCTCCTACTGGACGCCCCGACAAAGTCTCTCTGCAGGAATCTATTATCAATACAATTACCGACCCGTTATGTCGGATCCCGTCCTGTACGATAGGGAAAATGAGGTGATGGTTTTTTCGAGCCGGAACCAAGGTACATTCCGGCATCTGCAGCTGCGTTTGAACGGCAGTCGGAAGTTCTTTAACGATGCCCTCACCGTCACCCTCTTTGGCGTAATGAACCGGCACTTTACCATCAATGACCAATACCGGCACATCCTCACCAGCTACCTGTACGGTTGCTACCTGCGTTTCGAGAATGGAAAGTGGGGGAGCTCTCTGAGCTATACTTCACCCATTGTATTCGCAGCCGGAGAAAAAGTCACGACGCAGGCACCGGAGCTCTCGCTATCTGCTTACTACAACTTCGAGAGATGGCGTATCCAACTGTCCGTAGCCAATCCCTTTATGGGAAATCTGTACCGCAATCGCTCCGAACTTGAGAGCCGGTATCTGTCGAGCTCCCAAACGAACTATAACCTCTCCGCCAACAACTGCATCCGGCTCACTCTGACCTACACCCTGCAAAAGGGAAAGATGTCACAGCCGCGAAACCAAGTCACCAATAGCGATGCGACTTCCGGCGTCGTCAAATAAAAATAGGGCTTGTCCGAAGTCTTTTGTGTCATACGTTTGATATTGCTTAGAGTGCATCATGTTGAATTTTGAACTTCTTTTGGCGAGAAATCGTAAAGTCAGATAACACAATATGCTTTTGCTTCGGCAGCGGGATGCGATGGACTGCGGTCCGGCGTGCCTGGCGATGGTCGCCGGGCACTGGATAAGCACCAAGACCAACGGAGAGGAGAAAGGCATCGCCCTCCTTCTGGAACCCACGGACGGATTCCGCATAGGAGAGGACGGCGGGAAAGGATACCGGACAAGCGTGCGACCGCCCGCCACGGCAAATACCTCGCCCTCGTCAAAAACCAGCTCAAGCTCGGCAACTAACTCTGAAATACCGCTTCGTTTTAATGTTTTACTGAAAACCATGAGAAAAACAATTCTTTCCGGTCTCATTCTCATTTGTGCCTTTCTGTCTGTCAAGGCACAAGTAGTCTGTTTAGACCAAATCGATCTCAAACCGGTGCCTGAGGTTTTGCTGATGGACGAGACCGGTCAAGTAATCGGACTAACCAATGGAGAAGGAGAGGTCACTTCGACAGGTCTCCCGTCCTCGTCTATCACATTCAGTCACATCGGTTATGAGAACGAAGTGCGCAAGGTTAGTGCCGGAGACACAGTTTGGCTCAAACCGAGGGCATACGTACTGCCCGAAGCTCTTGTGACAGTCACCGACCCCAATGCCGATTTCACAAAGATGAGTACCCTTGTGCGGTGCTACCAATATATCGGGAACGTCCCGGTGTATTTCACGGAAGCACTCGTAGACTTCTTTGTCCCCCGGAAAGGCGACCGCCTTCAGTATACGCTGAGTTCGGCGAGAGCCTACCGAAATGATGCGTTTATATCTGCGTCCGGGACAGAAAGCGGTGCCGTAAGTATGGTACAAAACGGGTTAAGCAACTTTCTCCTCAACACCCCTTTCCCGCTCTCAAAGAGCTATGAAGTGCGTGGTACGGAGGACGGAACGACTTTTGAGATCTATCTGAACGGCGATAAAAAAGGCGACATCCGCAAAACAGTCTCCGGGGATTATGCCATAAATTTGGATATGCTCACGGAGAAAGAAGCCCGGCCTCGTACCCTTTTCGGCAGAACCAATACCATTACCGAAAAGCAAGTCCGCCAGACTGTGCCCGACTATACTGTGGGCGAACATATCTCTCCCCGGGACTTCCTGACCTACCGAATGGTCATCGGTCTTACCACTAAATACAAGACAGAGAAAGAAGTGCCTTTGCTCAACGTGACTGAAGTGTTCGTGCTATCCAAAGAGAGCCTTTCGAAGCGGGAAGTCAGGGCCTTGAAGACAGATGACTTTTTCGGGAATTTGAACCACTCGGTTCGCCCGGATGCCACTGAATGGAAGGCTCTTCCTCCCTATCTTCCGAGCGTCCCAAAGGTGGTCCTTGATGCCTTGGGCTCCGATCTACTTCTAATGGAGTAACCACCTGTTTTTCGTGTACCCGATTCCTTTTTTCAAAGGTCTCAAAAGAGGGGGTAATGCAGACAAAGAGAGAAATGGGTACATTTGCGGAAGAGTGTTCCACGCGAAAGGAACTTTTTCACGACAGTATATTTTGAGCAAAAGGAGACACATAGATGGGTAAAGTCATAGCAGTATCCAACCAAAAAGGCGGCGTCGGTAAGACGACTACGACCATTAACTTGGCCGCTTCTCTCGTCGCTTTGGAGAAAAAGGTCCTCATCATCGATGCCGACCCCCAGGCCAATGCCACCAGCGGTCTCGGCGTCGTCAATCCATCTCCGGAGCGCACTATCTATAACTGCATTCTCGGAGAGGCAGAGCCCCGGGACTGCATCGTCCCCACCAGTGTGGAGGGGCTGATGATCATCCCGTCGCACACTGATCTAGCAGGTGCCGAAGTGGAGCTTCTGCAGATTCCCCGCCGCGAGTTCGTGATGCGCGAAGCGATCTCGAAGATTCGTGATGCTTTTGACTATATCCTCATCGACTGTTCGCCCTCCTTGGGGCTGACGACGATTGCGGCGCTGACGGCAGCGGACTCTGTCATTATCCCCGTGCAGTGCGAGTACTTCGCCCTCGAAGGCATCAGTAAGCTCCTCTCCACGCTGCAGGTGGTCAAAAAGCGCTTGAACCCCGACATCGACATCGAAGGGTTCCTTATGACGATGTACGACGCGCGTACCCGCCACTCCAATCAGGTCTACGAAGAGGTCAAGAGGCACTTTAAGTCTCTCGTATTCACAACCGTCATCCACCGCAACGTCCGCCTGAGCGAAGCCCCGAGCTATGGTAAGTCGGTTCTCGACTTCGACCTCGACAGCCGCGGCTCCCAAAACTACCTCCAGCTTGCCAAGGAGATACTCGACAAGAACAAAAAGTAACCATAATGAGCAGTAAAAAGACACCCGGTCTCGGACGCGGTCTCGACGCACTCCTCAGCGACGACTTCACCCTAAGCCCGAAGTCGGAGATAGAGACCAGGGGCTCCTCTTCCATCAATGAGATCCCCATTTCGGACATCATTCCCAACTCCGACCAGCCCCGTACCGATTTTGACCCGGAGACCCTTGCCGAGCTCTCGGCGTCCATCAAGCATATAGGACTTGTGCAGCCCATCACGGTGAGGGAACTGCCCGAAGAGCCGGGAAAGTACAAGATCATCAGTGGCGAAAGGCGGTACCGTGCCGCCAAAATGGCGGGGCTTGCCTCTCTGCCCGCCTACATCCGTACCGCCCAGGATGAGGAGGTTATGGAGATGGCACTCATCGAGAACATCCAAAGACAGGACCTCAACGCCATCGAAATCTCCCTCGCTTTCCAAAAGCTCATCGAGACCTACTCCCTCACCCACGAAGAGCTCAGTTCGAGAGTGGGCAAGAAGCGGACTACAGTCACGAACTACCTCCGTCTCCTGCATCTCCCCGCCGAGATACAGATGGCGCTCAAGGACGGAAAGCTGTCTATGGGACACGCCCGCGCCCTCCTCACCATCTCAGACCCCGAGGTACAGCTTGCCTTCTATGAGCAGATCCAGGAGGAAGCACTCTCTGTGAGACAAGTGGAGCAGATGGTGCGTGATTTCCAAAACGCGGAGAACATCGACGAGAGCCACAAGACTCCGTCGGGTGCCGGGCGCAAGGGGACAAAAGGGCCATCCACTTCGGAAGAGTACGACCTCTTGGCACGCCGCTTCAGTACGCTCTTCGAGACTCCGGTGAAGATGTCGGTCGGCAAGACCGGCAAGGGGAAAATAACCATCCCATTCCGGGACAGCGAACAGCTCGAGAAAATCATCGAGCTTCTCGACCGGTTATGAAGGGGGCGTCCTACAGCCGGACACACTGCACGGCAAGGCTCGCACTCCTGGGGCTTCTCTCCATCCTGCCTGCAGTGCTTTTTGCCCGTACATACGGGGAAACCCTTCCCGACAGTCTTGCCCTCCGGGACTCCGTCCTCAGGGCTGCCGTCGTCACCCCGGTGGACACATCAGCCCTGAAAACACAAGCCGAAGCCGTCCAATCCAAGGCAGAGGAAGTAAAGGAAGCCGAACTGACCCCAAAAAAAGGCAAGAACTCCACCGCAGCGCTCCTTTGGAGCATCATCCCGGGAGGGGGACAGATCTACAACGAAGCCTACTGGAAGATCCCCATCGTCATCGGTGCATACACGGCCTGCACCTACGCCATCACGTGGAATAACAACGCCCTATCCGAGTACCAAAACGCCTATCGGGACATTATGAGCGACAGGCCTATGGAAAATACCTCCTGGCAGGACTTCATCCCTCCCGGAGCAGATCCGCAGAGCTACGTCACGAACTCGTCTTTCCAAGAGCAACTCCGTAGAGGACGTGACTTCTACCGTCGGTACCGAGACCTCAGCATCATCGTCACCGTAGGAGTCTACCTCCTTGTGGCGCTCGATGCCTATGTGGATGCCGAGCTTGCCACATTCGACATCTCGCCCAATCTCTCGCTTCAGGCTTCGCCCGCCGTCTTTACGCCCAATAAAGACTTGGCGCCTTCTCCTGACCAAACCGCCGGTCTGGGGCTGAGGCTTGCGCTCTCTTTTTAGATCGGACATTAGTAGTGCTAATCCGCCCCGAGAGTTTCGACCTGTGACAGAAGTTTTCCCCGGTCTGTACCAAATGGCCTCGGAGTACGTACCAAAAAGAGTTTTTCGCACGTACCGGGAGTAGACCGCTCCCCAAGCTCTGGGATTCCCCTTTCATTCGTTCACCGGAGACGCACTCATAGGGGTCTCCAAGTATGATTTTTCCCAATGAAAATAAGCCGCCTCGTTATCCTCTCATTTCTCTCCGCTTGCTCTGCCCTCTCGCTGACGGCTCAGGAGGTCGACCCGTCCGAGGACTTGGGACGACTGCCCGAGAGCTTCAGCCTTGAGACGGACTCCCTCCTCAATGCCCGCTACCGGGACTATTACGCTTATTCCAAAAAGTCCACTACCCGTGACGACAGAAGCTCAAAGACGAGCGATGAACTCTACAGGTCGCGTCTCCGCGCTATGGAGAGCGTGATTCCCCTCCCATACAACCCCGTCGTGCGTGAAGCCATAGAGATGTATCTTGGCGGAGGCGGTGTCCTCATCAGCAGGATGCTCGCACGATCGTCGATGTACTTCCCCATCATAGAGGAAGAGCTGGATCGCGAAGGGCTGCCTCTTGAACTCAAGTACCTCTCCATCGTCGAGAGTGCGCTTAATCCCACCGCCGTCTCCCGCTCCGGAGCGGCGGGCTTGTGGCAGTTTATGCTCCGCACCGGAAAGGTCTACGGGCTTCACATCGACTCCCTTGTGGACGAGCGTATGGATCCGAAGAAGAGCACCGAAGCGGCCGCCAAATACTTCAAAGACCTCTACGCCATTTACGGAGACTGGCTCCTCGCCATCGCGGCCTACAACTGTGGTCCCGGAAGCGTCAATAAGGCCATCCAAAAGGCAGGCGGGGACGGGCGTAACTCCAGTTTCTGGGACGTGTACCGCTTCCTCCCGCGTCAGACGAGATCATACGTTCCCTTCTTCATCGCCGCCTATTACTCTATGGAACACTATCGGGAGCACGACATCCGCCCATCCGTCGTCCGTCTTCCCCTTGCGACGGACACCGTACACGTCGCCAGCCGGGTGTCGTTCGGTGACCTGTCCCGTATCTTGGACATCGAGGAAGAAGAGCTTAGGCAGCTGAACCCCTCCTACCGTAAGGGCATAGTCCCCGGTAATAACCGTCCCATGGTGCTGCGTCTGCCCAGTGCCGTCGCGCCCCTCTATGAGGGAAAAATACCGCTCCTCGCCTCTGTTGCCGAAGACGCCTACAAGGAGGTACAGGAAGAGGCTGCACAGATAAAGGACACACCCTCCAAGTCGGAGAAGAAAAAGTCCTCCTCCAAACGCTACTACACAGTCAAGAAAGGCGACACGCTCTCCCGAATCGCAAAGAAGTACAGAGGCGTAACCATTAACGAAATCAAGCGCGCCAACGGGATGAAGGATACCAAGCTCAAGCCCGGTCAGAGGCTCGTAATCCCGAATTAGTCAGCAGTTATTTATGACCGGTTTTTTGCTCATAAATACCGGATCGCCGAGGTCTGCATCCGTGGGTGACGTGAGGGAGTACCTTACCGATTTTCTCACCGACCCCCGTGTGATGAACCTCCCGTTTCTCCTTCGCCAACTCTTGGTGCGGGGCATCATCGTTCCTTTCAGAGCCCCGAAGTCCGCTCTCAAATACAGATCCCTCTTTTCGTCCGACGGCGAAGCCCTTTTGGTCAAAGAGACCAAAGCTCTGGCCTCCCGTATGGCGGAGCTCTCCGGAGGGAGACCCGTCTACACCGCGATGCGTTACGGCAGAGAGACGGTGCAGGATGCTTTGGAAAAAGCGGCGCGGGACGGAGTAACAGGGCTGAGGGTCATACCTATGTTTCCGCACTATGCGATGAGCAGTTTCGAGACCGCCATGGAACACGTCAGAAGTGAGCAGAGCCGTCTCTCTCTACCTGTGCAGCTCACTTTTCCCCACCCCTATTTCAGCCACCCGCTCCTCATAGAGGCTTTTGCCGAAAAGATAGCCGCTGCTGTCCGTCCCCACAACCGCGTGCTTTGTTCCTACCACGGTGTTCCACTCTCCCAGCTGCGTGCTTACGCGGGCGACTCTCGGCGGGATTACGTCCTCCAGACGGAGGAGACGACACGATTGCTCTCAAAGCACCCGCTCCTTGAGACTCTCGGTCTTACGTTTGAGACGGTCTACCAGTCCCGTTTCGGCAAAGGGAAGTGGACAGAGCCGAATGCTCAAGAGCGACTCTCCGAGCTTCGAGACCAAGGCCTCAAGCGGGTTACGGTCGTCTGTCCGGGGTTCCTGTGCGACAATCTCGAGACCGTCTTCGAGATCGGAGTGGAAGCCAAAGAGAGCTTCGAAAAGAGCGGCGGCAATCTCATCTTCATTCCCTGCCCCAATCACAGCGACACCCTCGCCCGGGCGCTCCTTTCCCTATCTGAGGGATCGGATTTCCAAGAGAGCCTGTAGCGATCCTTTGCATAGGGATTGTAGCACGAAATAAGTAGATACAGACCGGGGCGAGTGCGTAGGTCTGTACCACGCAACCTTTTTGCCCTGTACCTCTGTTTCGTCTTGGTCTGTACCTCCCTCATCCGATGTATAGAGTCCGAAGAGGTAAAGTCGAGACCTTTAAACAGAGGTCTAAAGGCACGAAAAACAGAGTTTTTCGCAGAGGACTTTGCAGAGTCCTTCAGATGCGGAGGCGCTAAGGGTGAGGGCGACGGGAGTGTACTTTTCGGACACGACCAAGCCCGAATCCCGAAAGCAACGCAGCAGATGAGGTACTATGCAAATGTCCCAAGTCGGAGGGCAAAAGCGTGCTTACCCCCTATAAACCTCAGGAGCCGCACGATTGCTCGAGCGGCTCCTGTAAGATTTTTCCACAAAAAATATATTAGAAAGATTTAGGCAAGAAAGATTGATTTCGTATTGCTTTTCGACATAACAAAGTTGAGACTTTTCCGGTGAACTGCCAAATTTTTGTGCCTGTTATAAAGCAGTTTTTAGGCCGTATATCGTAAAGCAAAGCGGTCAATCTTGCCCTTATTTCTAAAGTATATTATTTTGTGCGATTCTTCAGACCTTCGACCACCTTTTTCTCTATCTCGGCAAGGAGGTCCGGATTCTCCTCAAGTGCGGCCTTGGCCTTTTCGCGACCTTGCCCGAGGCGGGTGTCGCCGTAGGAGAACCATGAGCCGCTTTTGCGGACGATGTCCATCTCTTCGGCGGCGTCGAGTATCTCTCCGTTGCGCTGGATGCCCTTACCGTAGAGGATTTCAAACTCGGCTTTTTTGAAGGGCGGCGCTACCTTGTTCTTGACTACCTTGGCCCGAATCATATTGCCCACCTGGGTGCCTGCGCTGTCCATGATTCTCTCTCCCTTACGGATATCGAGACGGACGGACGCGTAGTATTTGAGCGCGTTGCCGCCTGTCGTTGTCTCGGCGGTGCCGTAGCCGCCGATCTTCTCGCGGAGCTGGTTGATGAAAATGCAGGTCGTGTTTGTCTTATTGATGACGGCGGCAAGTTTCCTCAGAGCCTGGCTCATCAGTCGGGCTTGCAGACCGATCTTATTCTCTCCCATATCGCCGTCGATTTCACCCTTCGGGGTGAGGGCGGCTACCGAGTCGATGACGACGAGATCCATAGCGGAGGAGCGGATGAGGTCTTCGGCAATCATCAGGGCTTGCTCGCCGTTGTCGGGCTGAGAGATCCAGAGCTTGGTGAGATCCACACCGAGGTTCTCGGCATAGAAGCGGTCGAAAGCGTTTTCGGCATCGATTATGGCCGCAAGCCCGCCCGTCTTTTGGCACTCGGCCATAGCGTGTATCGCGAGTGTCGTCTTCCCCGACCCTTCCGGACCGTAGATCTCCACGATGCGGCCTCTCGGGTAGCCCCCTACGCCGAGGGCAAGGTCGAGAAGCATAGAGCCGGTGGGGATCACGTCCACGGGTTCGATGACGTCATCGTCGCCCATGTTCATGATCGAGCCTTTACCGTAAGTTTTCTCGAGCTTACTCATCACGCTTTTAAGGGCTTTGAGCTTCTCTTCGGAGGTGCTGAGCTGCCTGGGTTCGTCCTTTGCAGCCGTCTTCCTGGTCTTCTTGGAATCTGATGCGGACTCGTCCCCGGGAGCAAACTCGTCTTCGTCTCGCTCTTGGTCGAGATCCAATTCTTCTTCGTCGTATTCTTTAGCCATAGTGTTTTGGTGTGTCGGGTTGGTGAATTTTCGTCTGCTTCAGAGCGTCTCGATGATCTTTAGGAGCTGGGTGGCGTGGTCTTTCGTCTTGATCTCTTTGCCACTCATCGTGTGGCGGACGATGCCGTCTTCGTCGATGAGGAAAGTAGACCTAAGGGTACCCATATAGGTACGTCCGTACATTTTCTTCTCCACCCATACACCGAAGGCCTCCTGCAGTTTCATCTCGTCGTCGACAATGAGTGGAAAGGGCAGGTCGTGTGTGTCCCTAAACTTTGTGTGGCTCTTCGCACTGTCTTTGCTCACGCCGATAACCGTCCATCCTTTCGCCTTGAGGTCTGCCCAAGCGTCACGGAGCGAGCAGGCTTCCGCCGTGCATCCGCTGGTGAGGTCTTTGGGGTAGAAGTAAAGGATGACTTTCTGTCCCGAGAGGCTTTCGCGGGTGTAGGTGTTGCCGTCTTGGTCTGCACCGATGTAGTCGGGAATGCGGTCTCCTATTGCGATCATAGTTCGAGGTCGATGTCGTGCAGTTCGTGATAGGGAAGCCCCTGTTTGGAGAGCTCGGAGAGGAAAGGATCCGGGTCAAACTCTTCGACGTTGAAGACGCCCGTGCCCTTCCAGAGCCCTTTGAAGAACATCAATGCGCCGGTGGTGGCGGGCACGCCGGTGGTGTAGCTCACCCCTTGGGCGCCGGTCTCCTTGTAGGCTGCTTCGTGGGAGGCATTATTATAGATGTAGTAGGTATGCTCTCTGCCGTCCCTTATACCCCGTATCCGGCACCCGATGGAGGTCTGTCCGGTGTAATTTTCGCCCAGTTCTTTGGGGTCGGGCAGCACGGCTTTGAGGAATTGGATCGGTACGATCTCCATACCGTTGTAATTGATGGGGGCGATGCTTGCCATACCGATGTCCTGGATCACGCGGAGGTGGGTCAGGTATTCCTCACCGAAGGTCATCCAGAAGCGTGCCCTTTGGAGTGTGGGGTAGTTTTTGACGAGGCTCTCGAGCTCTTCGTGGTACATCAAGTAGCTCTCGCGAACCCCCACTTCGGGATAAGTGAGACCCTTGTGCACGGAGAGGGGATCGGTCTCGTGCCAAGCGCCGTTTTCCCAATACTTGCCTCTCTGGGTGATCTCACGGATGTTGATCTCGGGGTTAAAGTTGGTGGCGAAAGCCTTGTGGTGGTCGCCGGCGTTGCAGTCGACGATGTCGAGGTGTGTTATTTGGTCGAAATGGTGCTTTGCGGCATAGGCGGTAAAGACGCTCGTGACACCCGGATCGAAGCCGCAGCCCAAAATCGCGGTAAGCCCTTTTTCCTTAAAGCGGTCTTGGTACGCCCACTGCCAGGAGTACTGGTATTTGGCCTCATCTTTGGGCTCGTAGTTGGCAGTGTCGAGGTAATTGACCCCACACTCGAGGCAGGCGTCCATAATGGTGAGGTCCTGGTAGGGCAGCGCGACGTTGATGACCAGTTCGGGCTTTATTTCGTTGAAAAGAGCGACCAATTCGTCCACATTATCCGCGTCGACTTGGCGGGTGCGTATGGGGGCGTCCTTAATCTTTGCGGCGATGGCATCGCATTTGGCTTTATTGCGGCTGGCAAGGGTAATGTCGGTAAAAACATCGTGGTTCATAGCCACTTTTTTGGCCACCACTGTACCGACGCCGCCGGCACCGATGATCAGTACTCTTCCTTCCATTGTTCGGGATCTTTTATTTTGTTGTAAACTAATTTCTCAAACGGTTTGCTCATAAAGATACCAAATACTTAGCAGTTAGCAGCCTCCGGGAGCAGTCGTAAGATTCTTTGCAGAATGCCAGGAGCGTCTTGTGTCTGAGACTTTCTGCAAAAGGACTCGTGTCTATGAGCTCCTTTACCCGCAAAGATACGCCAAGAAAGGTACCGCCACCAAGGAGGAGAGACCGGTAGCGGGAAGTTACGGGAGGATGAGGAACCGGTAAAACCTTTGGAATGACCCGATTGCGTCTCCTCGTCGTGACCTAACTTTTCTTTCCCTCACTTGCATACCACGTTACCCCCCTCACAAGTCAGGAGGGCAGAATAAAGCGGGGACTTAGCTGTTCCCCTTGGCGCGGTTGTGGCTCCGGCAGAGCATCTCGCAGTTTTCGAGCGATGTAGAGCCCCCTTTGCTCCACGCCGTGACGTGGTCTGCGTCCATCTCCTTGAGCTTGTAGATGCGGGTCTTATTGTTGTTATTGCCGAGTGCACAGAGAGGGCAGTTGGAGACTCCTTTTTCTTCCGCCTCTTTTGTCTGGCGCGCATACGCCGTCTTGATTACCGAGGGCTCGAAGAAACGTACCTCCAAGAGGGTCTTATCCTCTTCTCCGCCGAGGACGTATTCGTAGATGTTCCGCTTCTTACTGATGTACTCGTCTGCCTGAAGTTCTTTGACACGCGCCGTGACGTCGGTGGGACTGTAGGGGTTGCGGTGGTAGGTCTCGTAGAGTCTGCCCCACTCGAGTCCGCACATATCTTTGTCCGTCATCAGGAATAGCCCCGACACCCAATCGATTACGGAGGTGAAGTAGGTCTCCATCTCGCGGATGTCGTCCTCTTTGCGGTGCCGGCTCATATAGGCGTCCACGGTCGTCCCCTTGGCGGAAGAGATCCACTGCAAGGCTCTCTCGAGGATTTCCTGCCTCTTGACGTCGCCCTGCACGTAGTGGCTCCATTTCTGGAGGGCGGCGTTTTGGGAGTTGCTGAAAACCTCCTTTGCCCGTGTCACGAAGGGACCGGAGTAGACGGCGTTCAGCAGCTCCTGGTCATTGAGGGGTACGCCGACGATATTAATGGTGCGGAACCACTCTTTGATCTCCTTCTCCTCACCTTCGCAGACGTAGATGAGGAGCGTCGTATCCATAATCCGCTCCTGCTCTTCCTCCGGCAGTCCGGAGAAATACTGGACATTGTCCCCGGCATCCTTGATGGCAAATTTGCCCGCCACGAAGCGTCCGATGGACGTAATCCGTTGCTGACCGTCGAGTACTTCAAGCTGACCGTCCGAAGTCCGCCGATTGAAGTAAATCAAACCAATCGGGTAGCCCCGGAGGATGGAGTCGATGACTGCGACATCCTTCTTCCCGTCTCCATAAATATAGTGACGCTGATACTCGGGCTGAATGGTAAGCTTGCCGTCCAGCCCGTAAAGACCTTTGCCCTCAATCTCATTGAAGACGAAACCCTTGCAGATGTCTCTCACCGTCCAATCGGTGCGTAACTCGGTTTTCATAAACTTATCTATCTTTAGTTAAGGGGGTGTTCCCGTTCCCCGCAAATGTACCAAAATCAGACCTCAATGCCCGTACGGGCGAAAGTGGTGCGGAGTGCCACAATCTTGGCAGACCACGGCAAAGAGAGCGCCCCGAGGGAAAGGGGCAAAGAGACCGCGTTAGCGGTCGTAAGAGGTCAAGACGAGCGCCCCGATAGGGGCAAAAGACCGCGTCAGCGGTCGAAAGGTAGTAGCCCCGTACGAAGACCGCAGCGCGGTCGACGTGCGGGGGAATGGGAGCGCCCTATTATCCCCCCTCTTCGACCCCTATGGGGGTCGTACAAATATGAAATGTCCCGTTGCTTCCCCGGGGTGTCGACCCCTCCGAGGTCTTAACCCCGGGCTACTTCCGTGCGATGCCTACGGCATCTCCTTACCCCTTTCGGGGCACAACACCATACGAACACTATACGAATACCGGACGAGCGCCCCCGATAGGGGCAAAAGACCGCGTCAGCGGTCAAATCTTGGTAGCCCGGGGTTAAGAGACCGTAGGTCTCGCAGCCCCGAGGAAGGAGGGGCATTCATTCATTTCCGCACGGCTCCGTAGGTGCCGAACAGAGGTTCAGCCACGCTGTGGCTGTGGGGATTCATTTGACCCTCCATTACCCCACACATCGACCGCTGACGCGGTCTTCGTGTGGGGCTACCAAGATGGTGGCACGCTGTGCCACTCTGCCCCTAACGGGGCGCAACACCATAAGAACACTATACGAATGCCGGACGACCGCCCCGGTAGGGGCAAAAGACCGCGTCAGCGGTCAAATCTTGGTAGCCCGGGGTTAAGAGACCGTAGGTCTCGCAGCCCCGGGAAGGAGGGGCATTCATTCATTTCCACACGGCTCCGTAGGTGCCGAACAGAGGTTCAGCCACGCTGTGTCTGTGTGGATTCATTTGCCCCTCCGTTACCCCACACATCGACCGCTGACGCGGTCTTCGTGTGGGGCTACCAAGATGGTGGCACGCTGTGCCACTCTGCCCCTAACGGGGCGATGGCACCATACTCACTTCCTTTGCCCATAAAGCAATCGGGAAATAATTGGGAAAAAGTCATATGAGAATCGGGAAAAAGTCATATGAGAATCGGGGAAAAGTCATATGAGAATCGGGAAAAAGTCATATGAGAATCGGAGCAAAGACACAAAGCAGTCAAAAAAAGATGCCGACTTTTACCCGACAGCCCCAACGAATAAGGTGTGAGCCCTCCCGGGAGCGGGTTATTTTGCGGGGAAGAGGTGACGGATAGCAATACGTTTGAAGCGAGCTACACCATTTACATTAGGCACTGCCAAGTCCCATTCATGGTCTTTGCCATGATTAAAAACTCCTACGATCTCGAACTGCTCGGGGCAGTATTTGTCGAGGAAAGAGATGGGTACGCCCATCACGCCGGGGTAGTCAGAGGGGATGGCATCCGTAAAAGGCACTTCTATCGCGTCGTAATTGTCGTAGCGGTCGTAAGCCGCCTTCCCTTTCAGCTCCTTATGGCGCGAGAAACGGAGGTTGTCCGCCACGGTCATCAACGCCAGAGGTTGGTGCCGACGACCGTGCTCCATATTGGTGAACCAAGCACAGTTGCGAAACTTTACCAAGCCCGTTTCCTCACTATACACACCCTCTGCGAAACGCCCCACGTCTTGCCCCACTGTCCGAAAATAGGCATTTCCACCGGAGAAGCCTTTTCCCAGCCACATCTTATTCTCCTTAATTAAAGGAAAGACTTCTTTGTAGGTGATGGCATTCATATTGCCGATGAGGGCGAACTTTTTGTCTGCCTCCACGATCCAGGCGAGGAACTCGCGGAAGAGCGAAAACGGGGGATTGGTGACGATGAGGTCCGCTTCGTCCCTCAGGCGCGTCACTTCAGCGCTCCGGAAGTCGCCGTCACCCTTCAGGTATTCCCACTCCAAGTCGTTAATGTCGATGCGCCCGTTTTGGTTCGTGTCC
The DNA here is from genome assembly GCA_004555765.1 of Bacteroidales bacterium. Lineage (GTDB taxonomy): Bacteria > Bacteroidota > Bacteroidia > Bacteroidales > Porphyromonadaceae > Porphyromonas_A. The sequence goes on along the minus strand of SFHG01000022.1, from coordinate 8,200 downwards.
CGTGTCAGCGTAAAAATCTTGCCACACACGGACGACTTCTCGGCCCGGTACTTCGGGTTTTCCGTCTCGAAGAGTGTGGGGCGCCACTCGCTGCGGTAGTTTTTGCTCTCCATCGCATAGCTTGTGCTGATGAGCTTCTTTAGCCCAAGCTCCTCAAACTTGGCCGCGAAGAAGCGGGTGAAGTTGCTCCACTCCGGGTCGTCGCACGGCAGGAGGACGGTCTTGCCCCGAAAGACATCCGCGTCGTACTCGAGATAGGCGTTCATCTCGCTCTCGATGTCGTGAAACTGGGTGTAAAACTCGTCGTTCTTCGCGCTCTTGGCGCGGGAAAGGTTGTCGTTGGCCATAATGGTAGTAAATTCGGAGTGCGGCGTGTAGCGGCGTGTAGCGGTGTGCGGCACCCCACGCACGAGGCAAAGGTACCCAAATTAGGGGCAAAGAGAGCGCCCCGATAGGGGCAAATCGCGATGAAACCGCATACGTATACCGTTAACACCGCATACGTATAACGTTACCACCGCATACGTATACCGTTACCACCGCATACGTATACCGTCACCACCGCATACGTATACCATAAAACCGCAACCCGTTGGCGTTTCAACCGTCACGGGAAACGGTTTCACCGCAACCCGAGAGCGTTTTCACCGCAACTCGAGAAAGTTTCCACCGTACCAAGGTTCCGTTCCAACCGTACCAAGGTCACGTTTTCACCGTACCAAGGTTCCGTTTTCACCGCATACGTATACCGTGAAACGACTTGCGCAGAACGAGCGCCCCGATAGGGGCAAAAGACCGCGTCAGCGGTCAAATCTTGGTAGCCCGGGGTTAAGACCCCGTAGGGGTCGACACCCAGGGGAAACGGAACGATTCATTTCCACACGGCTCCGTAGGTGCCGAACAGAGGTTCAGCCACGCTGTGGCTGTGGAGATTCATTTGACCCTCCGGTACCCCACACATCGACCGCTCTGCGGTCTTCGTGTGGGGCTACCAAGATGGTGGCACTCCGTGCCACTCTGCCCCTAACGGGGCACACCCCGATACGAATGCCCTCTCGGGTGCCTGACGGCATCTTTTGCCCCTAACGGGGCGAAATGTCATACGAATGCCCTCTCGGGGTGCCTGACGGCATCTTTTGCCCCTAACGGGGCGACGGCACCATACGAACCCCATATAAACCCCATATGAACCCCATACGGACACCTCCTCTTATCGCCTAACTATTTCTCAGTCGTACCGAGAAGATTTTCTTGGTCTGTACCGGAGTCCGAAGAGACCCGTACCGAGAGAAAGTCCTCGGTACGGGTCTCTTTTGGTGGAAGTCTCAAGAGGTAAAAGTGTGCCTCTGGGCTGCTTTTTAGAAAAGATGAGAGAAGCCTGTGCCGATGTAGATGGGATACATCGGGAAGGATATGGCGGTGAAGTCGCTCTTGAAGATGTTCGTAAACCCGTACTTGAGATCCGCAAAGAGGTTGAAATTGTGGTAAATCTTCACGCTTCCGCCGATCTGGAGACCCACTTCGTAAGGACGGATGGCGTCTTTGAAACTATATGGGGTGTGGTCTTCGTTGGAGAAGACGATCTTTTCGCCCACCGGCGAGCCCTTGCGGAAATAGCCGTCGTAGACATCGCCGGAGAAATCCCCGTCAAGGATGTAGCCCGCATAAAACCCGGCACTTACGCGTCCCTTGTCGTGGAAGTTGTAGGCGAGGAGTAGCGGCACGGTCACGCCGGAGCCGTAGTAGGAGCTGCGAACCATACCGGTCCAATTGCCTTCCATTACGGCACCTTGCTGGGTCATCGCCATGTGGTAGTTTTTGACACGGGCCACCGTCTCCATACCTTTCTGCTCAAGGCGCACGCCGGTGACGAATCCGAAACCTCCGTGGGGGATGAACCACTTGGAGACGGAGAGCTCGAGGATGCCGTTGAGCTTGGGGTTATACTCCTTGATTTCGCGCACCTCTGCCGGCATAGGCATGGGTGCGGTACCGCCGAGGTTGACACCCGTGCGGATCTCGAGCTCCCATCCCTTTTCTCTGATTCGATCCGTGGGGCTCATTTGGGCGCTTGCTACCGAGGCAAAAGAAATGAGTGCAAGAGCCGTGGCTGCTATTTTGGTAAAAGTATGCATAGTCGGATGTTGGTGATGATGGATTTATTCAAAGTACACTTCCACTTCGTCGACGGTGAGGGTCGATCCGGGTGCCCCGATGAATCGGGCTCCGTCCTTGGATGAGGAAAAGACGACGGAGTAATTGTACTGCCCTTTCGCGAGCTTTACGGGGTCAAGGGTTTTGCCCTCAAGGGTCTTGAACGGAATCTCGAAGCGGGTCCACTCGGTCGCGGGCTTGCGAGCCGGGTCTGCAATGCGGGCAATCATAACGAGGTTGTCACTCGTGAGGTTATTGGTGCCGTCGAGGAAGGGGACATCCGGCGTCACCTCATAGACGATGGCGTAGATGTCGAAGAGATCCTGACCGCCTTGATTGTTCCCTTTTTCATCGATCATTTGGTCGCCGGGCGTGTACTTGTAGTACCCGGTCATCATCAGCGGCTTCTGAAAAACAGGGATGCCGAACTCGGTCGCTTTGAGCGCATCTTTCATCAGAAGACCGGTATTCAATTTACCCAGATACAGACTTCCCGCCGCAAGAAGAGGCACTTTCATAAAGGAGCCGAATGCATCTGCAAGCGGTTTGATGGATCGGGTCGCAAGCTGGAGGGCTTTGCCTTTGTATCCGTCTTCGACCTGAGTGGCAGGGTAATCGTCGGGCTTCCCCGGAAGGATACCGGCTTCGGCTCCGATGGCATAGCCGAGATTGGAGGAGACCCACTCGCCGGTCACATCCCCCGATGCGTTTTTAATCAGGAATATGTGAAATTTCTTGTCTTGGAGCTTGGTGTCTTCAAACGAATAGACGGTTTTCTCCATACTCTCCGGTACGGATACGGTGACGGTGTAGTCCTTGGTCCACTTGCCGTCTTCGCTCGTGACGGTGTAGGTGACGGGACGGGTGAAGTCCTGCTTCGATCCGCTTGCAGGCTCTATTTTTGCGCCGGGCGTAAGCGTGAAGACCGGGGCAAGAGCCGTGAGGTCTTCCCAAGGATTCGCGTAAAAAGTCACCTTGTCGTTCGTGACGGCAGAGGGACGGATGAGTTCGATACCCTCTATTTGTGCCGTGAGGATGTCGGCTTCGGCATTGGGCGCTTCGGGTCTTGATGTCTCGTCAAATTACCGGACGCAAAGATACGCAAAAAGCGGTTAGGTGTGCAAAATGTCCTTATGCGGGTACGATGCGCACGTATTAGAAACAGTTCGAGATTACTTCAGTAAGAAAAGGAGGTGTGTAAAAGTCCGAACTTGACGAGGTACGTACCGGGAAGATGTTCTTGGTCTGTAGGACAAAGAGACGAGACACGTACCGGGAAGATTGCGAGATACGGGTCAAAAACGGCAGGAGCCTTATGTGGCACCAAAAAGCGGCGGTGTCCCTTTTTTGGGGGGACACTGCCGCTTCCTTGGTGTCGAACCGGTACGTCACACCAAGATCAAGCAGGAAACCGTAGTTTTCGCAGGAGGACGAACCACTGAAGTCGAGACCTTTGTAGGGAGAGAAAGGCAGGGACAGGCTTATAGATTCAAGCCCAACCCCAAACCAATCCAACTCAAGTTCTGAATTCCGGAATGCCGATAGGCAAGATCAAGCGAAACACATTTGTAATCATAACCTGCGCCCACAGTCCAATAGTTGTTTTGGGAAGCAAGGACAAAACCGGTTCTAAGGTGAAGCGCTTTTTTCCAATCATAGCCCACTCCTATGCCGAGTGAATTGGTTTGCGACATAAAGATTCTGCTATATCCTGCACCCACCGATAGATTGTGATCTTCGGCGAGGTCAAGATCAACCTTGGCACTCAGCCTAAAATCTGTGGGTAGCTGTACCCCCTCGGAAGTCGGTTTGTAGTTCATCTTGGGACCAATGTTATTAACCGAACCGGCAACAGCGTACTTCAGATTTTGATAAGAGTCATGCCAAGATAGAGCGATGCTGCCGGAAAATCCGGCGGCATACGCCCCTACATAGGAATTGAGATAACTCATACGCACCATAGCAGAGAGCTGAGGCATAAATAGGTAAGCATACCCAAGGTCAATTGAGTAATCATTGGGGTAAAGTGTTCCAAGTGTCCCATTTTGATTTACGATTGGGACCTTGGGTGCTTGCATGGATCTGAACCCTGCCATCAAAGCATGCCTATCTGCTATCCTATAGCCGAGAGCCAGAGTATTGAAGTACCCTGCACCGAAATCTTTGGTCGGCTGAATGCCGAGCGAATAACGGGCTTCAATCTTACCGTCGCGGGAAAGCAGCCCGTAAGCGTCAGTGTACAATGACATCCCTTTGTCTTGCATGACTGTTACATCTCCAAGTGCAGAGGTACAGACGTCCGGATTCGTAAAGAGGAAAGGTAGTGATGCGCTCTGTTGGGCCTGAGCAGAGAATGAGAGGAATACGACTATACCGGTCGCGAAATATCGAAGTTTCATATGTTATTGCTTTACGAATGGCTGTGAATATTTCTTCCCGTCTACGGAGACATTGAGATAGTAGGCACCGGGAGCAAACTTGGAGATATCAAACGTTGAGGTCAGGGCGTATTTGCCGGCAGGCACATCCTTGGAATCAATCGTACGGTTCATAACCACATCTCCGGAGATATTTCGGATCTCTACCGTAGCATGGTCTGTCGGGACTTTCAGATCCACATTGAGAACTCTGGTGGCAGGAATGGGGTATACGCGATACAGGACATCGTTGTGTACACCCATGATTTTTATCTGTGCACGCTTAGAGGCTCCGAGTTTGTCAGTCGCCGTGATTTCAAAAGTCCCGATTCCTACCTCGGTGGTCGATACAGAAAGGTACGTGTTATTCTCTACTTTTACAGTCGAACCGGCTGTATCGGTAAGCGGACGAAAGAGATGGGATCTCCTTCAGCATCCACGAAGTAGTCCGAGAGCTGAAGTAGTACAGGAGTCGTATTAACCGGCACGAATAAAGTAGGCATATCGATAACCCTAACTGATGAGCTTGGAGCATTGTTTTTGTACACCTCAAACGCCATCTCAGTCTGTGCCGAAGCACCATATATGTCAATTACCTTAATCGTAGTGCGATGAATACCTATGGGAGCGATAGCACGAAGATGCACAATCAATCCATTTTTGCCACGGTTGACGGTGACACCACGCTTTTCGCCGGTCACGACAAACTCCCAAGCCTGCCCATCAGGTTCGGTAACCTTCACTTCTCGCGTAATTGCTTCCTGCTCAGCCACGCGAATAAGAGATTCTCCGTCACCCCACTCAATTATGGGAGTCGCATTGGCGCCTGTTTTGCCTTCAAAGAAGAAAGGAGAGGAAGTAAGTCCCCAGCGGTCTTCTGCCTGGATGGCGAAGTAATACTTGGTATTGAGATCCAGATTGACCAAAGCATCGGAGAGCTCGTCACCGACCTTTGTAAAATGACCATAAATCTCTCTTTTGTATGGAGCCTTTTGGAAATTCTCAATGGTCAGAGGAGTCTTAGAGCCATATATTTTATATGTCACAGCCTTACCATCGTCCGCGTCAGCCACTGTCTTGAACGCAATCTTAAGACCTGTCATCTCTTCAGTGACCTTGACTTCTTTGACTGGTTCGGGAGCGATATTTCCCTTTTCCATCAGAGCGCGGGCAGCGTCAATGTAGCCACGTCCCATACGACCTCTTGCACTCGGATTTTCTGCATTTACGTCTCTGTCTTTGACTGCATTGACGAGGCGGCTCTTAAGCTCGTCAGCTGTAAAGCCTTTCTTGCCAAACTTAGAGACTACGAGAGCAGCGATACCAGAGACATGCGGGCAAGCCATAGAGGTTCCGACCATATAGCTGTACTGATTGTTAGGGAAGGTACTAATCACTTCTCCGTCACCAAGCCAGTCATTACCGCCAGGCGCAAGTATCGAGAGCCAAGCGCCACGATTTGAATAGTCGGCGAGCTTAAAATCGGGGCCGAAAGAACCTACGGAGATGACTCGATCGTACGCCGCCGGGAGTGCAGGATAATCCATATAGTCATTACCTGCGGCGAAGATAACTACGCCTCCTTTCATCGGTGAATCTTCACGCTGGTTCCCCTTTTCATCACATCCGGCATATTCGATAAAATAATCGATGGCAGCAGTCATAGAGGGTGATAGGAATCCGGGACCCGGATAGTTGTACCCCCATGAGTTCTGGCTGATGACAGCTCCGGCATCCGCTGCGTACTTAATGGCAGGAGCGCCGTCTGCACCACGATCCGGGTCACCGGGGTTCTTGCCATGTGCAAACATCTGACAGGAGATCATACGGATACCGCTATCTTTTGACCCATTGCCACCGGCCACACCGGCTACACCTATGCCGTTGTTATTCCGGGCGGCTACGGTGCCGGCAACGTGTGTCCCGTGTTTGTGAGGTGTGATCGTCGCATTATTATCCACGAAGTTATAGCCATAGATGTCATCGACGTATCCATTATTGTCGTCATCGATACCCTCTTGACCATTTAGCTCAGCTTCATTTATATGAATATTATCTTTGAGATCATCGTGATTAATATCGATACCGCCATCGATGATAGCGACAATGACATTGGGTTTGCCTGTCTCTATCTTCCAAGCTTCAAATACATTGATGTCAGCTCCTTTGACAGATCTCTGTCCCGTGCCGTCATTATTGTAATGCCACTGGTAAGGAAGTATCGGGTCATTGAAAGGCATGGCAGTGGCAGCCTTTGCACCCTGACTCCGCAAATTGAAAACACGGTTATAGGTTTTGGGGAGTGCAGGCTCGTATATTTTTTCTACAATGCTCACTCCCGGAAGCCTCTTTAGATCTGAGGCAGCACGGAGTGTAGATACTTCATCATCAAACTCGATGTCGTACCAGAGGTGCAAACCGCTCTTACGAGTACGAGCCTCGTACTTACCTGCATAAGGGAAAACGCGGGTCATTCGGTGTGCCCCAATCGATTTGAGATAATTATCCAATGGGGCATTTCCACTTCTGAGTCCCGAGGTAGTCGCTTCGACTTCGAAGCTGTCGCCCAACTCACGTGTGAGGCGGACGCGGACAATGCCTTTCTTTACCCCTATCTCTTCCTGTTGAGTACCCTCGATCCCTTGATCAGGGGCATTATTTATTGAGTCGCGTGTACAGCCTGCAAAAGCCAGACAGACTGCGAGTGATACAAGTAATATCTTTTTCATATTCTGGGCAATATTTCCTGATTATAGAGTAGGTTCATCTTACAAGAGGGGAGTAACGTGTAACTGCACCTTAGGTTCGTCGACTCCCTCGTATTTAACATAAGACACGAGCACATCGTACATCTTATCAAGGTGGAAGAAGCGATAGCCCGATCCGATGTCACCTACCATCGTAAACCCTTCCTTTTTCATCAGAGCAATAAACTCATCGGTCAATAGTGGCGCCCCGTTGACAAAATAATATACCTTTGAAGAGTCGTTAAGGATAATAAATACGCCATCGATCGTATGATTTGACGTAGCCCTGGAAACCCTGTAGACTGTGGCGAATAGCGGGTCTTGTGTTTCGTCAAACCATAGGATATCACGATTTGCGTAAGGACTACCCTTATCTGATCTTTCAGCATTGAAGTTTCCTCCATTTTCCGTTTCCCAAGCAGAGATAAGTTCGAATGCACCTTTAGAAAAATCCAGATAGCGATATGGGAACCGATCCATTGATGGCTGTGGAGCCGGTTGCTGTGGACGGTAAGTAAAGTAGACGTAAGGGATCGAGGCTTCTTTTACGATCTCGGCCAAAATCCCCTTATCTGCATTGTAGAATACCAGATCATCTCTCTGCTCGTATCCATTGCGCAAAAGGAATGTCTTCTGCGCTTCGAGATTGAGCTTATCTTGGAAGAATGCGGCATTAGCGCAATAAACTTTAGCGGTTTTGTATCTATTGTTATAGACCAAATAAGTTATCTGATTAAATGCTGGACTCTTGGTCTTAAATCCCCAGTTGTAGAGATTGAAATAGCCATCAGGAACCTGAAGAATCTCACTTTTTCGATCCAGCTCAAATGATCTAAGATCTTCAGCGGTACTTAGAAACTCGTCAAATGGAAGAAGGAAATA
>SFHG01000093.1 GCA_004555765.1 Bacteroidales bacterium | reverse complement strand
GGGCTGCGGAGCGGGACTTCGAGCGGCGGCTGGAGAAAGCCATCGACCGGCGCATCCGCAGCATTTGTTTGAAAACGATCGCTGTGGTGGCTGCCGTCTGCGCGGTGGTGTTTCTAGTCGTCAGCCCGGTGGTAGGGCTGTTCTTCCCTTCGCCGCAGCATGTCGGCGGCATGAGCAGCGCCAGCTTGGAGGAGTATTTGGGCGCGTATTATGAAACAACGCGGCCCTATGTGGAACTGGTGCCCGCGAGCGACCAGAAGCGCCGCAAATGGACGCAGAACCGCGGTTTCGGGTGTTATACTGTGGGGCTGAGCGCACTGGATATGAAACAGTATTGGGCGAGAATAGGCGAAAACAGCGTGAAGGTCACGCTGAACTGGGGGCGCTATGCAGTGAAAAACGACCCGGAGAGTGTGTTGGTCCGAAACTGGAGCGCTTTCAATTACCGCGACAGCGTGGAGGAGGTGCGTGCCGATCTGGAAGGCCTGCCGCGCACCAGCTATGGTTACATCAGCGTTCGCGCCAACGAGCCGGCCACGTCCGAAAGGGCGGCGGGAAAAGAAATTTTCCCGGATGGCAAAAAAGTTCTTGACGCGGGTTTGAAAATGAGACATAAGTCTCCCTCGCGCCAACGAGTTGCCCCGACGGGGCCGCGAAAAAAAACTTTCGCGAAAATGAAAAAACTTGTTGACAGCGAAAACGAAGTGGCGTAAATAACTACTTCGCGCCGAGTGAATCGGTGTGGTTCATTGACAAGTGAATAGCGAACGGGAAGGAACTTTGAGATTCTGATTTCCGTCCAACGGAGATCTTTGCTACAGATTTGAACTGGAGAGTTTGATTCTGGCTCAGATTGAACGCTGGCGGCGTGCTTAACACATGCAAGTCGTACGCGAAAGGGACTTCGGTCCCGAGTAAAGTGGCGCACGGGTGAGTAACACGTGGATAATCTGCCTCTATGATGGGGATAACAGTTGGAAACGACTGCTAATACCGAATACGCTCATGATGAACTTTGTGAGGAAAGGTGGCCTCTGCTTGCAAGCTATCGCATAGAGATGAGTCCGCGTCCCATTAGCTAGTTGGTGGGGTAACGGCCTACCAAGGCAACGATGGGTAGCCGATCTGAGAGGATGATCGGCCACACTGGAACTGAAACACGGTCCAGACTCCTACGGGAGGCAGCAGTGGGGAATATTGCGCAATGGGCGAAAGCCTGACGCAGCGACGCCGCGTGAGGGATGAAGGTCTTCGGATCGTAAACCTCTGTCAGAAGGGAAGAAACTAGGGTGCTCTAATCATCATCCTACTGACGGTACCTTCAAAGGAAGCACCGGCTAACTCCGTGCCAGCAGCCGCGGTAATACGGAGGGTGCAAGCGTTAATCGGAATCACTGGGCGTAAAGCGCACGTAGGCTGTTATGTAAGTCAGGGGTGAAATCCCACGGCTCAACCGTGGAACTGCCCTTGATACTGCACGACTTGAATCCGGGAGAGGGTGGCGGAATTCCAGGTGTAGGAGTGAAATCCGTAGATATCTGGAGGAACATCAGTGGCGAAGGCGGCCACCTGGACCGGTATTGACGCTGAGGTGCGAAAGCGTGGGGAGCAAACAGGATTAGATACCCTGGTAGTCCACGCCGTAAACGATGGATGCTAGATGTCGGGATGTATGTCTCGGTGTCGTAGTTAACGCGTTAAGCATCCCGCCTGGGGAGTACGGTCGCAAGGCTGAAACTCAAAGAAATTGACGGGGGCCCGCACAAGCGGTGGAGTATGTGGTTTAATTCGATGCAACGCGAAGAACCTTACCTAGGTTTGACATCTGGGGAATCCTCCCGAAAAGGAGGGGTGCCCTTCGGGGAGCCCCAAGACAGGTGCTGCATGGCTGTCGTCAGCTCGTGTCGTGAGATGTTGGGTTAAGTCCCGCAACGAGCGCAACCCCTATGCATAGTTGCCAGCAAGTAAAGTTGGGCACTCTATGCAGACTGCCCGGGTTAACCGGGAGGAAGGTGGGGACGACGTCAAGTCATCATGGCCCTTACACCTAGGGCTACACACGTACTACAATGGCACGCACAAAGGGCAGCGATACCGTGAGGTGGAGCCAATCCCAAAAAACGTGTCCCAGTCCGGATTGCAGTCTGCAACTCGACTGCATGAAGTCGGAATCGCTAGTAATTCGAGGTCAGCATACTCGGGTGAATGCGTTCCCGGGCCTTGTACACACCGCCCGTCACACCACGAAAGTCGGTTTTACCCGAAGCCGGTGAGCCAACTAGCAATAGAGGCAGCCGTCTACGGTAGGGCCGATGATTGGGGTGAAGTCGTAACAAGGTAGCCGTAGGGGAACCTGCGGCTGGATCACCTCCTTTAAGGAATATATCTTCCCGTTCGCTCTTCACTTGCAATGAGCCACGAGCTCATTGACAAGCAAGAGCATGATTGGGCCTGTAGCTCAGGTGGTTAGAGCGCACGCCTGATAAGCGTGAGGTCGAAAGTTCAAGTCTTTCCAGGCCCACCACGCCATGCTCGACGGATCACCTCCGAAAGAAAGCACAAGCGATTGTGAGTTCGAACCGGATATGATCCGGCCATCACGAAAGTGATTGCTCTTTTACAATTGAATAGGGATGGAAGGAAGTTTTTTTCGAGAAGACAAGTTGACAAGAGCATCGGGTGGATGCCTTGGCGTCGGAAGGCGATGAAAGACGTGGTAAGCTGCGAAAAGCCTCGGGGAGAAGCTAAACATTCTGTGATCCGGGGATTTCTGAATGGGGAAACCCGGCGGAGGTCATGCTCCGTCGCGGGCACTTGAATACATAAAGTGTCCAGCGCCAACTCAGGGAAGTGAAACATCTCAGTACCTGAAGGAAAAGAAATCAAACGAGACTCCCAAAGTAGCGGCGAGCGAAATGGGATGAGCCCAAACCGGCTGGATTCGTTCAGCCGGGGTTGTAGGGCCGGCATATGTGATTCATGAGTAGGCAGGGGAAATGAGCTGGAAAGCTCTGCCAGAGCGGGTGACAGCCCCGTACCTGAAACCCAAAGCGACACAGCCGGTACCTGAGTACCGCGAGACACGTGGAACCTC
>SFHG01000021.1 GCA_004555765.1 Bacteroidales bacterium | reverse complement strand
GACATCGTGGATCCCAAGCTTCTGGAAGTGTCCGGGAAAGACATTCCAGTGGTGTATTACAGGGGACAAAACCATAAAGGCTATGCCGCAAAGTCGATAATGCTGCCCTCTTCCGTGACAGACTCTCTGGAGCTGTCCGCCAAGCTGCTCAAAGAGGGCGAGTTTTACGCCTCCAGACAGATCGTGACGGCAGTACTGGATATGTACCCCGAGAATACGAGCGCACTCAATTTCCGAAACGCCTTCATCAACAACAATAATAGGAAGGGTGGGCAAAACGAGGATTTGGACAAGAATAGAGCGGAAGACGAATACGAGTCTCCGGAGATGTTCCGATTCTATAAGGAGGGCAAGAAGCTCATGACCCAAAAAGACTACCGGGGTGCCATTCAGTCGTACCAAACAGCGCTCGACAACGGGTTCCGAAAAGAAGCCTGCATCAAGGAAATAGCCCAGTGCTACATCGGACTTCACTCGAAAACGGAAGACCCGGCGGAGAAGAAAAAGATCGCCAAGGAGGGGATAGAGTTTATGGACGAATACCGCGCTCAGCTCAGGGATAACTTGAGTACACTCTTCACGCTCGAAAACTTTTACTTCGCCCTCGGGGACTATGAGCGCCACATCGACATCATCGAAGACGTAATCGCAGAGTGTGGACAGAACAACGACATCCCTCAGTACACTTTCTACCTCAATAAAGCGGCTCAAAGCTATATGCGCCTCGGAGAGTACGACAAGGCTATGGATGCCGTGATGGACGGTCTCGAAGCCGATCCGGAATATCCACAGCTCCAAAAGACGCAATTCATCTTGATGGAAGCGATGAATAAATTGACGCCGGAGGCATGAGCTTTTTCGTCCGCATGCGTACAAACGGGGCATCGATGCCCACAGACCAATAACTATGAGTGACGCGAATCCTCAAAGTCTGCCCCCATTGGCTGAGAGGCTTCGTCCCGCAAGTCTTGAAGACTATGTGGGGCAGTCTCATTTGGTAGGCGCCGGGATGCCGATACGCGATATGCTGGACTCCGGCGTACTGCGCTCCTTCATCCTATGGGGTCCTCCAGGGGTGGGGAAGACCACTTTGGCACACATCATCGCCAAGCGACTGGACGTACCCTTTTATCAACTCAGTGCGGTCAGCGCGGGGGTGAAAGAGGTCAGGGAAGTGCTCTCCAAAGCAGAGAGTGACAGGAAGTCGCTTTTCGGCTCAGGGCTGGCACCTATCCTTTTCATAGACGAAATCCATAGGTTCAGCAAGTCCCAACAGGACTCGTTGCTTCACGCGGTGGAGCATGGCGTGGTGACCCTCATCGGAGCCACGACGGAGAATCCTTCATTCGAAATCATCCGACCTCTGCTCTCCAGGGCAAGGGTATTCGTGCTGAAGCCACTCGACTCGGACGAACTGCGCCATCTGCTTGACCAAGCCATCCGAAGCGACGAAGTACTCCGGACTTTCGACTTTGAGGTAAAAGAAACGGACGCGCTCTTCGCCTACAGCGGAGGAGATGCGCGCAAGCTTCTGAACATCATAGATATTCTCTCCATTTCACCCGAGACACTTCGCACAAAGAAGGTGGTCATCGATAACGAGACGGTCACCCGGGAGCTCCAACAAAACCCCGCTGTCTACGACAAAGGGGGCGAAATGCACTACGACATCATCTCCGCTTTCATCAAGAGCATCCGCGGGAGCAATCCGGATGCCGCGCTCTACTGGATGGCTCGCATGATCGAGGGGGGCGAAGAGCCCGAGTTCATCGCGAGGAGACTGATTATCTCGGCTGCGGAGGACATCGGACTTGCCAACCCGAATGCACTTCTCATCGCCAACGCCGCATTTGACGCAGTGCACAAGATCGGCTGGCCGGAGGGACGGATACCGCTTGCGGAGGCAGCTGTGTACCTTGCCTCTTCGCCCAAGAGCAACAGTGCCTACCTCGCTATTAACGAGGCATTGGGATTCGTGAAGAGTAATCCACCCTACCCTGTCCCACTACATCTGAGGAACGCGCCCACCGGTCTGATGAAGGATCTCGGGTACGGGTCGAACTATATCTATCCGCACGATCACTCGGGACACTACTACCCCCAAGAGTATCTTCCACCGGAGATCCGTAAGACACACTTTTGGTCACCGCAGGAGAATCCGGCGGAAGCAAAATTGCGCTCCAATCTTGATGGAATGAAGAGGCTGTACGAGGACAAAAACGAAACGGAGCAAAAATAATCGGGTAAGATTGTTTTAGGTCAAGAAAAATGGTACCTTTGAGGGACAAAAGACTTTTGAATTTTCGAAAACCACCATATAAACTCTTAAAACGTCATTTTTCGATATGAAGAAACGCAACTTTTACGCCGGACCGTCAATCCTCAATGAGGGTGTAATCAAAAATACAGCTGAAGCTGTACTTAACTTTGCCGGAACCGGTCTCTCTCTGATGGAAGTGTCTCACAGAGGAAAAGAGTTTTCTGCCGTGATGGCGGAAGCGAGATCCCTCTTCAAAGAACTGCTCGATATCCCCGAAGACTTTGAGGTACTCTTCCTCGGCGGCGGTGCAAGCTTGCAGTTTTATCAGTCGGCGCTTAACTTCCTCAAGACCAAAGCCGCTTATCTCGACACCGGCAGCTGGGCACACAAGGCCATTAAAGAAGCCAAGCTCGTCGGAGAAGTCGAAGTAGTCGGCAGCTCTGAAGCGGACGGCTACAAGTATATTCCCGAGTACAAGGCACCCACGGGTGTGGATTACTTCTACTACACTTCCAATAACACGATTTACGGAACCGAAATCCGCAAGGATCCCGAAGTGTCCGTACCTCTGATCTCGGATATGTCCTCAGACATCTTCACCCGCGAAATCGACTGGAGCAAGTACAATCTCGTCTTCGGCGGTGCTCAGAAAAACCTCGCACCTGCAGGTGTGACTTTCGTAGTCGTAAGAAAGAGTGCACTCGGCAATACCGGTCGTATCCTCCCAACTATGCTCGACTACAACACGCACATCAAGAAGGACAGTATGTTCAACACCCCCCCTGTGCTCCCTGTCTACACCGCACTTCAGACAATGAAGTGGTATAAGGAGCTCGGCGGTGTAAAGGCAATCGAAAAGAGAAATCAGGCTAAAGCCGACGAACTCTACGGCGCTATCGACTCCTCCAAGATTTTCCAAGGTTATGCCCAACCCGAAGCCCGTTCCCTTATGAACGTCACGTTCGTGATGAAGGACGAGTACAAAGAGAAGGAAGCAGAGTTCCTCGACTTCGCCACGAAGGCCGGTTGCATCGGCATCAAGGGCTATCGCACCCTCGGCGGGTTCCGTGCCTCCATCTACAACGGTATGGATCTTGAAGGCGTGAAGCAACTCACCCAGGCTATGAAGGATTTCGAAAACAAACTCTAATCCGGTAAGGTGCATTTTATTATGAAAAAGATACTCGTAGCTACGGAGAAACCATTCTCTCCCGTGGCAATCGAAAAGATTAGAGCCGTCGTGGCAGACGGGGACTACGAACTCGTCCTTCTTGAGAAATACACGGACAAATCCCAGCTCCTTGATGCAGTCAAGGATGCCGATGCGATGATTGTGCGCTCGGATAAGGTTACGGCTGACGTGATTGATGCAGCCAAAAATCTAAAAATAGTAGTACGTGCCGGTGCCGGTTACGACTCCGTAGACATCGAACACGCCAAAGCCAAGAACGTAGTCGTCGAGAACACCCCAGGTCAGAATGCCAACGCGGTGGCCGAGCTCCAGATGGCTATGGCCGTGATGGCTATGCGCAACTTCTTCGACGGGACTTCCGGTGGAGAGCTGATGGGCAAGAAACTGGGTATCCACGGCTTGGGTAACATCGGGAAGAACGTGGCCCGCATTGCCAAAGGCTTCGGAATGGACGTACACGCATTTGTACGCAACCCCAATAAGAGAAATGTCGAAGGTATCACCTACGCCAAAAATCTCGCCGAACTCTTCAAGACGTGCAACGTGATTTCCCTCAACGTTCCCGCCAACTCCGACTCCGTCAAGAGCATCAACTACGACCTCGTGATGTCTTTGCCCAAGAAAGCCATCATCGTCAATACGGCACGAGCCGAAATCATCGACGAAGAAGGGCTTCTCAAAGCGCTCAAAGAACGCCCCGACATTAAGTATGCGACGGACATAAAGCCGGCTAAGGAAGACGACTTCAAGGCTCTCTCCGGTCAATACTACGCGACGCCCAAAAAGATGGGTGCCCAGACCGCTGAAGCCAACATCAACGCAGGTGTCGCCGCGGCTCGTCAGATCCGCAGTTTCTTCGAGACCGGAGACGAAACATTCAGAGTAAATAAGTAAGCAACTTTCCCAAATAATGGCTACAGTAAGACCTTTCCGCGGACTTCGTCCCCCGAAAGAATTTGTAGAGCAGGTTTCTTCCCGTCCCTACGACGTCCTCAATAGCGACGAAGCAAGAGAGGAAGCGAAGGGCAACGAAAAATCGCTCTACCACATTATCCGTCCGGAAATCAACTTTCCGGTAGGCAAAGACGAACACGACCCCGACGTCTACGAGATGGCTCGGAAGCAGTTCGACCTTTTCCAGGAAAAAGGCTGGTTGGTGCAGGACAAGAAACCTGTGTACTACCTCTATGCCCAGACGATGAACGGCAAGACCCAGTACGGTCTCGTCATCGGCGCATACGTGGATGACTACCTTAACGGCGTAATCAAGAAGCACGAGCTGACCCGCAAAGACAAAGAAGAGGATCGTATGAAGCATGTCCGCGTATTGGATGCGAACCTCGAACCCGTGTTCTTTGCCTTCCCCGACAATGCCACTCTTCAGGCAATCATCGACAAATACAAGGCTACCGAACCGCTCTACGACTTCGTGGTTCCGATGGACGGCTTCGGGCATACCGTGTGGATGATCGACGACGACAAGGACATTCAGACGGTTACTGAAGCATTCGCCAAGATTCCCGCGCTCTACATCGCCGACGGTCACCACCGTTCTGCTGCCGCTGCTCTCGTCGGCGCAGAGAAGGCCAAGAATAACCCCAATCATACCGGAAAAGAGGAGTACAACTACTTTATGGCTGTGGCTTTCCCCGCCAGCCACCTCACGGTCATCGACTACAACCGGGTAATTAAGGATTTGAATGGCCTTACTCCTGAGGAATTCCTCGCCAAGCTCAGAGAAAACTTTGATGTCGAAGAGAAAGGCGTCGCCATCTACAAGCCCGGTAAGCTCCATAACTTCAGTTTGTACCTTGGTGGAAAATGGTACTCTTTGACCGCAAAAGAGGGACGCTATGACGACAACGACCCGATCGGCGTCCTTGATGTGACAATTTCGTCGAATCTCATCCTGCGGGATATCCTCGGCATCGAAGACTTGCGTACCTCCAAGCGCGTCGACTTCGTGGGCGGGATCCGCGGTTTGGGCGAACTCCAAAAGAGAGTAGACTCCGGAGAGATGGTAGCAGCTCTGGCGCTCTACCCCGTCTCTATGCAGCAGATCATCGACATTGCGGACACCGGCAACATTATGCCGCCTAAGACCACTTGGTTTGAGCCCAAACTGAGAAGCGGTCTGATCGTACACAAGCTCGAGGACTGATCTTAGACTATTTCACTTCAAAAAGCAGAGCCAACGGAGATTTTATCTTCTCGCTTGGCTTTGCTTTTATGATGAAGTCTCTGCATCGGCAGAGCATAATCTTTTTTTTGTCAAATATATGAATCAAGGCAAGAAAACCCACATTGAGAACGACCTTATCGGTGATATGGAAGTGCCGGACGATGTTCTCTATGGCGTCCAAACACTCAGAGCACTCGAAAACTTCGACATCTCACCGGTCAAACTGAAGCATTATCCCCGCTACGTGGAAGCAATGGCCATCACGAAAGAGGCAGCTGCCATTGCCAACCACAGAGAGGGACTGCTACCGGACGATATCTTTAAAGCCATCGTGGAAGCGTGCGAAGAGATCCGCCGGGGCAAGCACCACGAGTTCTTTATCGTGGATATGGTGCAAGGTGGCGCAGGTACGTCCACCAATATGAACGCCAACGAAGTGATCACCAACCGTGCCCTTGAAATTCTCGGAAAGCCGCACGGATCCTACAAGGTGATTTCTCCGAATGACCACACGAACCTCTCCCAGTCTACAAACGACGCCTATCCCACCTTCATCCACTTGGGACTCTACCAGACGTATCTCGACCTTTTGCCCGGGCTTAATAAACTGATAGATGCGTTCAAGAGAAAGGCGGTCGAATTCAAAGACATCCTCAAGACCGGTCGCACCCAGATGCAGGATGCTGTACCTATGACTATGGGGCAGACGTTCAATGGCTTCGCGACCATTCTCGAAGAGGAATTGCCCAACCTCAAGCACGCCTCAGAGCAGCTTCTGACCGTAAATATGGGAGCGACAGCCATCGGTACCGGCATTTGCTCAGAGCCCTCTTACCGGGCATTCGTACTCGAAGCTTTGAGGGATCTCACGGGCTGGAATATAGAGCTTGCTCGTGACATGGTCGGTGCCACTTCGGACACCTCGCATATGATCGGTTTCTCCCAGGCAATGAAGCGCCTTGCTGTCAAGCTGAGCAAAATATCCAACGACCTCCGTCTGCTCTCAAGCGGTCCTCGTGCCGGCATCGGAGAAATCAATCTCCCCGCGCGCCAACCCGGGTCGTCTATCATGCCCGGAAAAGTGAACCCCGTCATCCCCGAAGTCGTCACTCAGGTGGCTATGAAGATCATCGGCAACGACGTGTGTGTCACGATGGCTGGTGAAGCGGCTCAGCTTGAACTCAATGCTATGGAGCCGATTATGGCTCAGTGCTGCTTCGAGAGCGCGGACTTCCTGATTTCCGTAATGGATATTTTCCGTAAATACTGCATCGAAGGCATCACGGCGAATGCCGAACACGCAACCGAGCTGGCGTATAAGAGCATGAGCATCGTAACCGCACTTAATCCGTACATCGGCTACAAGAACTCTACGAAGATTGCCAAAGAAGCGATGGAAACGGGCGAGAGCATCCCTGAGATTGTGCTCAAACACGGCATCCTCTCTCAGGAACAATTGGACACCATCCTCGCGCCAGAGAACCTCCTCGTCCCGGTTCACCTCGACATTAAGCCGCTCAAGAATATGGACGAATAAATCTTGAAACGTTGTCTTTTTCCCAAAAAGGCAACGGATCATTAGGAGAACGAAAAGAGACACGTACCAAGGCGACTTCCTTGGTACGTGTCTCTTTTCGTTCTCATACAGGTCGAGAAAACATTCCGGGTACGTATGAGATGAGATCTTTGAAAAAGGACTCGGTGGAGGACACGAAAGACGTCAGTTTTCGTACGAGACTTTGCAGAATGTCTCACAGAGGCAAGACACCGAAGGCTGAAGGCGAAGGGCGTGTACTTATTGTACACGACCGAACCCGAATGCCGATAGCGATGCAGCAGATGTTATGGCAAAGGTCTTGAGATTGGTCACCGATAGAGAGCCGTAGCCGAAAAGGACACACCGGAGCTTTGGAAAGAAGGGATAGGCGGGGTGACTTTGGTGAGGGTACAGTCGGCTTTCGTGAGTATGGGAAAGGAAGAGCCGAGTGCATTTAGGATTCTTCCCACGACGTGTTCAAGAAGCTTGGAAGGTATGTCCATCTCTTTCTTCAAAACCTCGTAGACTTCGGCGTAATTGACCGTATCGGAGAGCTCGTCCGACTCTATGGCAGAAGAGGCCGGGAAATAGAGGGTCAGAGAAAGGAGATAGTCGCCTCCGATGATTCTTTCGGCAGGGAGGACACCGTGATAGGCATAGAAGCGGATATCTGAGAGGGTGACAGCAGACTCTGTTATTTTCATTGGTTGGTTCGGATTTGTTCTTCCTGGCGACGGAGTGCCTCGGCATGGACGAGCCGATAAATTTGGTCTACCAGTTTCTCGGGGATATGGTAGATCTCGGCCATCTTTCTGCGGGTCTCATAGAGTTTCAGTTCACGAGAGACTTGGTGTGGCTCCATTTGGTGGAACGCTTTCCACTCCCCGATCTGATCCGTCATTGAGAAACGTTCACGCAAAAGGCGGATGATCTCTTCGTCAATTTTGTCAAGCAAGAGTCTGAGCCGTACGAGCTCAGGATCTTCGCCGTTACCGGGCTGATTGGGACTGATCTCGGAGAGTATTTTTTTCAGCTCCGAAGGGAGAAGTTGCTGTGCACTGTCTGTGAGCGCCTCGTCCGGCTTACAGTGACTCTCGACGATCAGACCGTCAAATCCCCTCTTCGAGGCTTCACGGATCACGGACGGGACATAAGCCCTATCTCCCGCGATGTGGCTGGGGTCACAGAGAAGTGGCAGTCTCACTGGCACTTTCGAGCGGAACTCATCCGCGAGGTGCCAAAGAGGGATATTCCTTAGGGCGCTCTCCCCGCCGACGTAAAAGCCCCTCAGGATAGCCCCTACCCGACTGATGCCGTGATTGAGCAGTCGTGCAATCGCGCCAATCCAGAGGTCAATATCGGGAGCCAAAGGGTTTTTCACCAAAACAGCGATGTCCTTTCCGTCCAATACTTCGGCAATTTCCTCCACGGCAAAAGGCGAGGTCGTCGTGCGGGTACCTATCCAGATGAAATCCAAGCCGTAATCGAGCGCGAGCTCGGTGTGCCGTGCAGAGCCGACTTCGGTCCCCACGAGGAGACCGGTCTTTTCCCGCACTTCCCTCATCCAAGACAGAGCCTCCTCTCCACACCCTTCAAATCCTCCCGGACGGGTACGCGGCTTCCACACTCCGGCGCGGAACAATTTCAGCCCTACTTCCGCTCTCAAGCTCTCGGCTGTCGAAAGCAGCTGACTCAAGCTCTCGGCACTGCAAGGACCGGCGATTAGGAGATTGTCCTTGTCGGAAAGCGATGGGAAAAGGGGAGTCATTTCGTTTCCTAAGCTTAGGGATGCATGAGCCGGACGGCCGATTTGACGAGAGCAAGGGTATTTTTGAGGTTATCAAAGACTTCTGCCCCGCTGGCATTCTTGTGTCCGCCTCCGTTGAAGAATTTGGACGCAAACTCATTGACCGGAAACTCGCCCTTGCTTCTCATTGAGATCTTCGTGTACTTATTCATCTCGTGCAGAAAGATCGAGAACTCAATGTCCTTGGCGTTGAGTGGCTCATTGACCACGCCCTCGGTGTCGCCGACTTGGTAGTTGAATTCTCCCTTTTCCGCCCTGCTTACCGTGACGATAGCCGTCTTGTACTCGGGCAGAATCGTCATATTGTTTCCCAAGATATGCGCTGTAAGGCGCAGACGGTCGATGGAGTAGCTCCGCATGATACGGTCGGCTATCTTATCTTTCTCTATTCCACACTCCAAAAGGAACGAAATGGTCTCGTATATGGCGGGATTCTCGGAGTTATAGCTGAAGTTTCCCGTATCGGTCATCATCCCGGTGTAGATGCATTCGGCGGCGGTCTTATTGATGCTGTCCCGCCATCCGATGGCATCGAGCAACGTAAAGAGCAGGTGCGAAGTGCTGCTCATAAAGGTGTACGAGAAACAGAGATCCGTGAACGGAGACGGGTCAAGGTGATGGTCTATGAGAACCTTGAAGCCCGGTGCCTCCAAAACCGTCTCTTGGAGCTCTTCGAGGCGTTTGGGCTCATTGAAGTCCATCAGCATCAGGACATCGGCCTCGGCGATCGCTTGGCGCGCTTCCGAAGGGTTTTCTCTATCGATGATTGCCTCCGTGGCTCCCGGTATCGAAGAGAGGCTTGAGCCGTACGCGGTGGGATAGACGACCTTGGTCTCGTGCCCTTTTTGCTTCAATATCTCGGAGAATGCCAGAGTAGAGCCGAGAGCGTCCCCATCCGGAGAGACGTGCCCGATAAGGGTTATCTTCTTGGGTGTGGAGAGCCTGTCCTTCAGTCTCAGGAGGTCTTGGGGGTCAAAAACAGGTATCATTACTCGGATTCTGTCGTATTCTTGGGTTTATTGGATTTATTCCTCGAGTAGCGACGCTTCTTATTGCGAGGTTTCCCATCTGTTTCAGGCTTGTTTTGCCCCTCCTTTTTCCTTTGAAAAGAGCGTTTGCCCCGGTCTTTCTCCGTCTTTGCACTCTTCCCTTTGGAAAACTCTTCGTCCTCCTTTACCTTGTAGCCCAGAAATTGCTCTATACGGTCGAAGCGCTCCCTGTCTCTCGGAGAAACGAAAGTAAGTGCAGCGCCGTGGAGGTTCTTGCCTCTCGAGGTTCTTCCGATCCGGTGCACATAGTCCTCAGGGTCACCCGGCACATCAAAATTGACGACCACATCAATGTCGTCGACATCTATACCGCGCGAAAGGATGTCCGTGGCGACGATGATATTCGTCTTACCGCTCTTGAAGTCGTGCATCACTTCGTTACGGGCTGCCTGATCGAGATCGGAGTGCATTTCCTGCACTTTGAGTCCCTGCATTCTCAGCTCCCTTTTGGCCTGCTTCACGCGCTCCTTGGAGGCGAAAAAGATGATTCCTTTCTCCGGTTTCTCCCTCAGAAGTATTTGGGTGAGGATCGGCATCTTGTCTTCACCCGTGCAGTAGACAACTTTTTGGACGATGCTCTCCGGCGGGCGCGATATGGCGATATTGACCTCCACGGGATCTTTCATAATCTCCTTGGCCAGCTGACGGATCTTCGCCGGCATCGTGGCCGAGAACATAATGACTTGGGTGTCTTTCGGCAACTGTCTGTAGATCTCGAGGATGTCATCGTAAAAGCCCATATCGAGCATCCGATCGGCCTCATCAAGGACGAAGAAACTGGAGCGGGAGAAGTCCACACCGCTCATCGAGAGATGCGCCAAGAGACGCCCGGGAGTGGCTACGATGATGTCTGCACCGAGCTTGAGGGCACGCTTTTGCTGCTCCCACTCCACGCCTCCTGTGCCTCCGTAGATAGAGACCGAACTGGTATTCGTGAAATAGGAAAAGGCATCTATCTGCTGCTCTATCTGCATCGCCAGCTCCCGCGTAGGTGCCATCACAAGGGCATTGACATAGTCGTCCGGGTAGTCCCCGGTGGCGAGCTCACTCAGGAGGGGCAAAAGGTACGCTGCCGTCTTGCCGGTACCTGTTTGGGCACAGGCAATCAAATCTTTCCCCTGCAGTATGACCGGTATGGTGGCGCTTTGCACCGGCGACGGTTTCTCATAGCGCATCGCTTCAATCCCGTCCTCTACGAGCGGATGAAGCCCAAAGTCCCAAAATGTAAGATCCTCCGTGATCGGAGTATTTTCTTCGTTAAGTTGCGGATTCACTGATCTATAAAATTTGCTGTAAAATAATCACTCGTATAAGTGGGAAACGGTCTATGGTCTTCCCCGAAAATCTTGGTAGGGCCCAAAACTTTTTCCCGGTACGTATCTCCTCCCAACTTAGACCGTACCCGGAAGGATTTCTTGGTACGTGCAAGAAATGGAGCAGGTACAGAGGCACTACCTACGTTAGTTTTAAACACCGAAAAGAAAGCAAATGTTTCACACACTTAGTACTTCTTTTGGATGTTTCTCGCTACGACCTTATGGTAGGTCTCTGTCTTTTTTGCCTCGGCGATGCGCTCATTGAGGACTGTCAGTAGCGAATCCCTTCCCGCTTTGACAAGCCACACTTGATTGGAACTGAAAGTAAGGTCGGTCGAAATCTCAATGGAGTCCCCTGTCGTGACGGCAATTTCCTCTGCCAACTTTTTCTCGATAAGCGCGTACTTGATCCGCCCCCTAAAGACTTCAAGAGCCACCTCCGCCCCACTCTCGGGTAATGCGGCATAAGACAGGGATGGATAGGAGAGGTCTGCCATATTACGGACGATTTGGGAGACGGCAGGGTCATCCTCCGAACCGTATATGGTCACATGTCCGTCTGCTCGGGAGAAATCCGCCATCCAATCCATACCTTTGGGATAGATGAGGGCAAAAGCAGTCGAGTACACCGGCCGGGTCGCCACAGTACCCTCAAACCCGCTACCGGACGCAAGTGGCACGGATGAGGCGTACACATCCGCCTTGCCGGAGAGAAGCGCATCCACAGCCTCCCGACGCGTCCCGACAGGGAGCCAATGCAGCTTCCGATCCGGGAAAAGCAGTGCGGCAAGCTCGGGTTGAAGGCCACCGAAAGAGCCATCTTCTTCGATGCGGAAATTGTTTGGTGCAAACTCGGTTATAAAGACCAAAGTATGCTCCCCACCCGCGCGCATCGTACTTGTCTGATTTCCTCCTTTGGGTCTGAAAAGAAACCAAACAGCCAAGGCGACCAACAAGATCACTCCTGCATTGATCCAAATCAACCTGTTACTCGTTTTTTGCATCCTTCTCCGGTCAGTTCTTAAGGTCTACCACCACTCCCATTTGCAAAAGCGCCGGGTAGGAAGGATAATTCGGCATCGTGAAGTTGCCCGGCTTGAATAACAGGGAGCCGACGTTATAATAGCGCACAAAGAAACGGGCACGACTGAGGTGGGCATTGGCATACGCCGTGAGAAGCGGAGCTCCGCCACCTATTTCGGTTTGAGTCTGAGGCAGAAAGAGCTGTGTAGTAGGCTCGTAGTAGGGAGCAAAGTACTTCGTATTCCACTTGGCATCCACACCGATCTGAAGATCCATCACTTTAGCGATGAGGAACTTGAAGTAGAAGTTGCCATAGAGCGAAATCATCGGAAGCGGTGCCACCTCTTTGTCGCTTGAGGTCTGCCAGAGTCCTGAGAGCTCAAGGTTGAGGATCTTCCAAGAGAGTTTTTGGTCGAAGCCTGCGGCCATCACACGGAAGTTGCCGCTCTTTTGCTGAGGTTTGGCATCCGACCCCGCAAAAATCGGGTTTTGAATCGTCTCTACATTCGCGTAAATGTGCGTGCCGGTGAAGGGGAACCGCAGATGTCCGCCTATCCGAAGGGTTTGGGTCGGCGTGAAATCGTTATTCCACTCGTGTAAAGTCCCCTTGTACGTTTTCAAGAAGTAGGAGGGTATAGTATTCAGAAAAGAGGCATTTGCGTCGAGAGAAAGGTCTTTTCCGAAGAGCTTGAACGAGGTCCCGATATTGCCACGGACGTCAATTTCCCCTGCATGCGCACCCTCTATGCCGACCTGTCCCCAGACGTAATACTTGAGATACTTGAATGAATCGCTCGATATGCGTCCACCTACAAAAGTAGTATGTTCTTTACTTGAGAGCTCGCTATATTCGATATCAAGACGCTCGGCATCGGCCTTGGAGATAAGCGGCTGATGATACTCCTCGTAGTCAAATGCCACGAAAGCACTCATACCCATCTTTACCCAGCTCTTGAAACCCTCTATGAGTTCGAGACCAAGGGCGTTGGAGACGCTGAACATATTGAATTGGTCGTCAGGATACGAACGGACACCCTCAAGCCTCGGAAGAATGGGATTAGGGTACTCTTTGAGTAAGTTTTGATCCTGAGAGACGAACGCCCTCGAACCGTGTCTGAAGTCGAAGTCGTGGTACACCGCAGCTACAGGCACAAATCTCTTGATGGGCTTTTTGTCCTCGCTCTCGGGGTCATTCTCAGGCAGCATCTGCCCCGTACTTTGCCCTACTCTTCGCTTGGGCGCGGACATACTCGGTGCTGCGGCAAGCGTATCCTTCGGCACTTCCGTTACCCGTAGAGAGTCCGAAGCCAAAGGCTCCGGAGCTGCCGAAGAGAGTGAATCTTCTGACTCCTCCTTGGCCTTTCCCTTGAAGAGATCCGTAAGGAGATTGGCATTGGATGCCTCCTTCTTTTTGACATTGCCTTTTTCGTCAAGCTCCTCATAGTAGCCGAAGCGGTACCTGTGGTGCAGTTTTCCTTCGCCGAAGATGACGCGGTTCCAGGTACTCTTGTACTTTGTCGGAATGTCTTTGGGCAAAATCTGCCTGCGACCCTGTTGGAATTCGTCGGGATTGGTGATGTAACGCATATCCGTGATGCCACCGCTCTCTTGATTCACGACGTTTGTATTGCCGACGGAGAGGTATGCCTCGTACCTTTCTTTGGTGTATGAACCGAAGACCCGGTACGATATATTGTGAGAGGCAGTTTGGGCATAGATACCTCCCGCGTTGTCTATCCGCACCTCTCCCCCAACGTTGAAACTCTTGCCGAGATTCGTAGTGATGAGGGCTTGGAAGTTCTGCTCCTGCTCTTCTCCTGATCCACTGGTGAGGTAATAGAGGTAGGAGTACGGCACTTTTGTATCAAAGAACCTCAGACGCTCACCGGTCTGCATCCTGTACCTGTACGGCATCGTGAAAAAGAACTGGTTCCACCTGTCCACGGGTCTGTCGAAGTAGCTCATCGAAAGGTAAGGTCCGGTCTGTGTGCCGAGGTAAGCTTCCACGGGCGAGAGACCTTCCACGTACGAGTAGTGGTGGGCATTGAGCTGCATAGAGTCGACAAACGCGGGTCTTGGATCGCCGGTACGCGGCATCAGGTAGGACGAGAAAAGGTTCCCGTGCCTATCCCGGTCGTTGTCTTGGAGATGCTCGTCGATATGGCTCCTCTTTTCGAGCTGTTTGTCCATATCTATCTGTCCGAAAGCGACCGGAGAGACGAAAAGGGCGAGTATGACGAAAAGTCTTGGCTTCATCCCTGTCAGCGTAAAAATTCCAGTGGCATCGCGGATTGATTGGCGCGTTCTTCGTCGATGTGGCCCGCGTCAATGACGTGCGTCCCGTTGAGATAGACATCAGTGACCTTGTGACTGAAGGTCTCGCCTTCGAGCGGGCTCCATCCGCACTTGCTCCGGATGAGCTCCGAAGAGACCGTGAGACTCTCTTCGTCGCTAACGAGGACGAGATCGGCGAAAAAGCCGGGCTTTATCTCTCCCCTGTCTCTCACTCCGAAGAGTTTGCACGGCTTGGTACACATCCAATCGACGACTTCTTCGTAACTAAAAATGCCCTTTCGTACCAGTTCGAGCATCATAAGAAGCGAGAACTGAGCCAAAGGACCTCCGGATGCAGCCCCAAACGCCCCACCCTGCTTTTCTTCCAAAAGGTGCGGAGCGTGGTCTGTGGCGACGATGTCCAAAACGCCT
Organism: Bacteroidales bacterium; assembly: GCA_004555765.1. GTDB lineage: Bacteria > Bacteroidota > Bacteroidia > Bacteroidales > Porphyromonadaceae > Porphyromonas_A. Next base: position 10,547 of record SFHG01000021.1, on the reverse strand, counting down.
CTCTTCAGACCGTCTCTGAGTGCTTTTTTGTCCCGTGCTTCCTTTATGGCGGGGTTCCACTTAATCCGCGATCCGAGACGGTCGTAATCGCTATCGTCAAACCATAGGTGATGGACGCACACCTCTGTCGTCACGCCCGGGAAATGTCCTTCCCCGAGAAAGCGCACTTCGTCCTCCGTAGAAAGGTGCAGTATGTGTATGCGGGCACCGGTCTCCGAGGCCAAAGCGACTGCCCTCTTCGTGCTCTCCAAGCACGCTTCGCGGCTTCGGATCAGGGGATGGTACCTGAGGTCGGGATCTTCGCCGTAAAGCTTGCGGTACTTCTCTCTATTAGCCCGGATGATGGCTTCGCTTTCACTGTGGAGTGCGATAAGTATCGGCGACTCACGAAAAATGCGCCGGAGTGCGTCGTCGGAGTCGACGAGCATATTTCCGGTACTCGACCCCATAAAGACTTTTACCCCGGGGGTATGTTTAAGATCCAAGTGTCCGAGCAAGCCGGCGTTGTCGTTCGTGCCGCCAAAGTAAAAGGAATAGTTGCCTCTTGCTTTTTCCCGCCCGAGTACCATCTTATCCTCCCACGCTTCGAGTGTCGTGGTCTGAGGCTTCGTATTGGGCATCTCCATCCAGGACGTCACTCCCCCGAGGAGTGCAGCTGCGCTCTCGCTCTCAATATCGCCCTTGTGTGTCAGTCCGGGGTCGCGGAAATGTACCTGGTCGTCCACTACGCCCGGCAGGCACAGCCTGCCTTTACCGTCAAAGACTTCGTCAGCCCGAGGCAAAGGTTCGACACCGTCACAGACGGCTGCTATCTTTCTCCCCTCGATTAAAATGGCACCGTTTTTGTCCGTGATTCCATCTCGGCTCACGATGCGCACGTTCTTGACGAGGATTTTTCTCTCTCCGTTCATATTCTCGTCATCCCTCTATGCGTCTGCTCCCTTTCTGGGGATATTTCCTGGTGAGTCCCCACCACTTGAGTTGAAGGACTCCAAAAAACGCCTCTCCGAAGATGGAGCTATTCATCTTACTTGTTCCCAGTCTTCTGTTTACGAAGATGATGGGCACTTCTTTGATCTTAAAACCACAAAGCCGGGCAGTGTACTTCATCTCGATCTGGAACGCGTACCCTTTGAAATGAATCTTGTCCAACTCCATAGTGTAGAGTACTTCCGACCGGTAACAGACAAAGCCGGCCGTCGCATCCCTTACGCTCATACCGGTCACCAGACGCACGTAAACGGATGCGAAATAGCTCATCAACACCCTCGGCAGGGGCCAATTCACCACATTCACGCCATTCACGTACCGCGAGCCGACCGCCACGTCGGCACCTTCCTCGGCACATGTTTTCCAGAGCAAAGGGAGATCGTCTGGATTGTGACTGAAATCGGCATCCATCTCAATGACGAAATGATACCCCTCATTCAGCGCCCACTTGAACCCATCAAGGTAAGCGGTGCCAAGCCCCTGTTTTCCTGGTCTTCTGAGCAGATGTATCCTCGCCCCCGTCTCTGTGTCGCGCTGCATTCTCTGCACTTCGGAGGCTGTTCCGTCGGGGGAGTTATCGTCCACGACGAGGATGTCGAAATCGACCGGTTGCCTCAGGACGGCAAGGATGATTGCACGGATATTCTCGATCTCGTTATAGGTCGGTATGATTACTAATTGTCTCGTCATTTCTTAACCTTGTCTCCCACAAAAATACCGTAAAGCGTAAACACAGTGCCTCCCGCAAAGAGCAAGATCCAGAGATTTTGTCCCTCTATGGCAAACCCGCCGGACACCAAGAACATCAGTCCGCCGATGAGTCGCATCCGATCCAGCCTACTGCTTCTCGTCGCCGAAGAGCCTTGTTTTTTGTCAAAAGCACCTTTGAGCATCATAGCGACAGCCATCAGCCCCCCCGAGACTGCAAGCATCCACGCAGCCCCATTGAAGTCAAAGAGAAAATAAGCAAGTGAGCTCAAGACTACAAGGACGAGCCCAAGCGCATACAAGTTCTCCGACCTGCGGACGGACAGAGTTTGAGGTGAAGATTGGGGAGGTGTCGTCATACTGTCATTGTCCGAATTGATTTAGCGCAAAAGGTACAGATCTTCGTCTTCCGACTTCATCAGAAACTTCTCGCGAGCATACTTTTCCAGCATATCCTTGTGGTACTGCAACTCTTCGAGATCCTTTCGGGAAGCCTCGATCTCTTTCGTCAAGCGGTCATGCTCCGAACGACTTTTCGCCAATTGGTACTGCGTTTTGATTTGGCTCCAAATGCTGTATTCTCCGGACAAAGGAGGCAAAACCAGATAGACGGCAAAGACAATTGCCGCCAAAACGAAGGGATTCATTCCCTTGGCTCTATGGTATAACTGGAGGAAGAATGACTTCGCACGCTCCCGAAGGCTGGACATCGTTGCTGGACTTGAATTCTGCTGAGGAAAACTTTTACCTCTCAAAGTTACCCATTTTTGTACGTACCGAAAAGATTACGAGACCCAATACCCCGATGAGACGAGATACAGACCGGGAAATAATCCCCGGTACGGCCGAAATTACGGCTTACTTTCTTAAGACTACGCCAGTCTGGAGAGAAGAATGGCGGCGGAGATAGAGACATTGAGCGACTCGGAGACTGCGGTCGGTGCCGGCGGGATAAGGACAAGCCGCGTACAGGCTTCTTGGAGCGCCGGAGAGAGTCCGTGTCCTTCGTTCCCGAAAAGTACACACTTGTCCCCCTCTCGCGTTTCCGAAAAAGCAGAGAGCGGCGTCCCGGAGAGTGAAGTGCCGATGACCTCGTCAAATGAGGATTCCTTCAGCGTCTCCAAAAGATTCCCGGTCCGGATGAGATCCACATTGCCGAGCGCACCCGCAGTCGCCTGCACTACTTTTGGGGCAAAAGGGTCGGCCGTCCCGCTTCCGAGAATAATCGTACGGATGCCGAGCCAGTCGCACAGGCGGATAATGGTGCCGAGGTTACCTGGATTTTGGACTACATCCAATGCCACCGTAAGACGTCCGCGGGGGAACTTCCGGACTGTTTCATCGGGCAGCCGGAAGAGTGCAATTCTGTCGGTCGGCGTCGTGAGACCCGATAGTTTGGCAAAAAGATCGCCCGGCACCAGGCGCTGCTTTTCCTCGTCAATGCCCCGGACGAGCGCCGAAGTAAGCAATAACCGGAGCTCAAAGAAAGGCATAAGCGGCTCTATCACTTTAGATCCCTCTGCCACAAAAAGGCCGTACTCGTCCCTGTACTTTTTGGAAGCCAGTGCGCGCACCAGTTTTTGCTCCTTTTGTGACAGGGGTTTCATCTCGGGAAAGTAGAAACCCACCAGGCAAGCAGAGCGTGGTGGTTGTAAAAAATGAGATTGGCCCCCTCAGATCTGAGGGTATACAAAGGAATGGGACCGGTAGCCACTGCCACAGTAAAAAGTCCCGCCCCACGTGCCGAACGGATGCCGAGAGGGGCATTTTCGACGACCAAGACCTCTTCTTTTGGTACACCGATGAGACTGACTCCCATTATGTACGGATCGGGGAAAGGCTTGCCCCGCGTGACGATGTCGGCAGTGACGATGTGCTCCGGGGAAACGAACCCGGAGTAATACCTCTCAATCCTCGGTTTTACGTTTTGGGTCGTGCTGCCCGTAACCACACCGATGGCTATGCCACGGCGGGAAAGCTCGACCATTACCTCTCTCGCGCCCGGTATCGGGAGCATCTCGCTTTTGTGCGAAGCAAAGAGAGCGGACTTGTAGTCGTAAATCTCTTGAACCAGGTCAGGGTCGGGGTCTTTGCCGAAAGTGCGCTTGTAAAGCAGTTCTATCGTATCGGATCCCTTCATTCCCTCGTAGTTGTAAAACTCTTCCTTATCGGCTCTAAGACCATACTTGACCGCTGTCTCGTACCAAGTCCGGGCGTGTACCGGCATCGAGTCGACGAGTACGCCGTCCATATCGAAGAGGACGGCGCGTGGTTCTTTGGGCGGAATCGGGATTAAATCATCCATAGGTCAGTCTATGCGACCTGCCCCGAGGTAGGTCCGCTTATAATATCCCTCGGTAAGGCTTGATATGATGACGCCACTGCGGGTGGAGGCATGTACGAAGCGACCGTCTTTGAGGTAGACACCGACGTGTGAAGCCAAACCGCCACGCCTGTTGCGGATATCGAAGAAAACAAGATCGCCCTCACGCAAGTCCTTCTTGGAAACACGCTCCGTCTCCCGCATAATATCGGCCGCAGATCCTCTGCGGAATCCTCCGTCGTACACTTTTTGATACAGGTTATAGACGAAGCCAGAGCAGTCCGTGCCTCTTTTGCTCATCGATCCGAAGCGGTACGGAGTACCGAGCCAATCGGTCACAAAGGCATAGAGTCCGAGATTGTCTGTCTTACTGTCGAGTTCAAAAGGCAGTTTGGAGGAGAGCTTTTTGGCGAGCTTGGTTAACTCCGGAGACTCTTCCGACACAACCGCACTTTCCGCATCCGGGAAATATATGGTGCTAAGCGGTTGTCGGGTGACCGAGCACGAGGAAAGTGCCATCAGACAGAACCCGAGTGTCGCTCTAAGGACAAAACGAAGGCTGTGTGTCGTACAGTTCATCTGGAAAATAACAAAGGCTCCGTATCAAACAAAAAAGAAGCCCCCTGAAGTGCGTCCTCCGCACTAAAGCGAAGAAGCAAAACTTCAGAGGGGCTGTCATTTTTCTCGGGGTTGCTTCTTTCGTTCCAAATCTTGCTGAGCTAAGAATTCTTCAGTGATTGGGATTCAAAAGAACCTTGAGGAAGCCAAAATCAATTGGCTTGCTGAATCAGTTCGTCAATGGAGACGTAAGAGCGGTCGTTGCGCGTCGTGCGGAAAACCACCACTCCGTCTTTGAGTGCATAGAGTGTGTGATCCTTACCCATTCCGACGTTTTCACCCGGATGGTGTTGCGTGCCACGCTGGCGGACAAGGATATTGCCGGCCTTGACGACTTCGCCGCCGAACTTCTTTATACCGAGTCGTTTGCTTTCGGATTCGCGACCGTTCTTGGAGCTACCTACACCTTTTTTGTGTGCCATGACTTATTTCTTTCTTCTCTAAGTGTGATGTGTGAATAAATAATGGAGAGGGGCAGTGCTTACGCAACGATCTCTTTGACGTTAACCTGTGTAAACTGCTGGCGGTGACCATTGAGCTTACGGTGACCCTTACGGCGTTTTTTGTGAAAGACAAGTACTTTTTCGCCCTTTACAAGTGGCTGAAGCACTTCACAAACAACCTTCGCACCGGCTACTGTCGGCGCACCAACGGTTACATTTCCTCCATTGTCGAGGAGCATGACGCGATCGAACTCGACCGTGTCGCCCTCTGCCACATTCTTAAGGTGCTGCACGAAAATTCTCTGTCCCGCTTCTACCTTAAACTGCTGTCCTTGAATCTCTACGATTCCGTACATAGTGCTGCTTTTTGCTAAAAGTGATACCCCGCAGGGGAGACCCATAAAATCGGGGTCTGCTTGAACCCGTCCCTGCTAAAGTGTAATAATCTGTCCGCAAAGGTACCTATTTTTATCCTTTCCACAAAAACATTTTTTGCATAGGAGAAGCCGCGGATTTTGGTACAGACCGAGCCGGTTCCCTATGTCCGTGTCTCGTTCTCTCCGGATACGGACATAGGGAACCGGCTCGGTCTGTACCTCCTTTTTTGCAAAATAAAGAGGTAACTTTGCCCGACAGGTATGGGCAGAATAGTAAGGGAGAAAAAGGTCGTGTCCTTGATGATACGGCTGTACTGCAAGAAAAAAGAAGGACACCGGGAGCTCTGTGAGTCGTGCAGAGCTCTGGAAGCATACGCTTTGGCACGCCTTGAGAGGTGCCCTTTCGGAGAGAAGAAAACGGCATGCCAATCTTGCAAGGTACACTGTTATAACCCGAAGATGCGGGCAAAAATCAAAGAAGTGATGCGTTTTTCCGGACCGCGAATGATTCTAATGGCTCCGGGAGAGGCATTGCGCCATCTTCTCGCGACACTGAGCGACAAGATCAGAAGGCGGTAACCCCGGGATCGCCACGGACAAGGGGTTTTCCAAAATGCTTTGTCTCCTCACAAATAAGTATCTTTGCAGTAGCAAGGAGGGGGAGAGAAAGTCTGTATTTTGTCTCCAAAAACAAATCTTATGACTATGTCCGTCTTGACGCCGTCTGCCATTCTCAGTGACGTGGTGCTTAGAAACGTATCGCTGTTGCCTGTTCTAAACCGCTTCGGAATACCTGCGGGGTTGGGGAATGCGACAGTAAGCGAAATCTGTGTACAGCACAATATCGACCTCAGGTTCTTTCTCTTTGTCGCCAATAATTACCTCGATCCTTCTTACAGCGGGCTGCTTACGCTCACCAACGAGCACATCCGCCTGACGGTGGACTACTTGGAGCGCGCCAATGCGGATTACCTGCGGACACAGATCCCGAACATCCGGATTCATCTCTCGTCTTTTCTGAAGAGAAGCGACCCCGATCCGGCCGTGTCCGAAAACATTATGAAGTTTCTCACCGAACTCGAGCAAACGGTGACAACGAACGCGGAAAGGGACGCAAAGGAACTCTTTCCAAAGTTTCGGAAAATGCAGGAAGATGTGGCTTTCCGAATACAGGACTGGAGCTACAACACCAAGGAGACAACGGAAGAAGACGGATTCGGCACATCAATGAATATCGTCGAAGACCTGATGCAGATTCTGATACGGTACATCAAGGGGACTTTTGACCGCAATCTCCTGCACGGAGTAATCTTTGCGCTGTCTACTTTTCGCAACGACTTGGAGAGCAACAGCCGCCTGAGGGTTCGCGTCTTCTTCCCCATAGTGAACGCACTCAAGCAACAGCTCGACGATCAGAAGAAATAACCATTCCCCCGCGCACGTATGGCAAATCGCAACCACCCGGCACTGGCAATCGTAACCGACAACAGGCTCGAAGCGTTGGGCATCAGAGAGCTCGTCCTAAGAGCGAGACCCAAGGCACAGGTACGCATCTTCAGGCATCCGGAAGACTACCTTGCGGAGACAGTGGGCGAAGCAGACATCATCTACATCGACTCGGGTCTGCTTGCGGTATTTGGAGACCGTTTCAGAGGACGGCGCGTCCAAATCGTGCCCATAGTCGCTTCATCCGTCGCCGGCGCAGATCCACTCTCTCCGAACCTCGATACCCGACTATTTCTCTCCCCTGAGTGGCATGAAGAGACGCTCCAGAGAGTCATCTTGAAGTCTTTCGATCTCGATAGGGAACAGAAGGAAAAGGAGTCCGAAAAAGGATTGTCCCACCGGGAAACCGACGTACTCAAAGAAGTAGCACGCGGACTGACAAACAAAGAAATCGCAGACAAACTCAGCATCAGCATGAATACGGTTATGACCCATCGCAAAAATATCACAGCCAAGCTTAACATCAAGACCGTCTCCGGGCTTACCTTTTATGCACTGATGAATAATCTCATAAGCGGCGATGAAGTTGTGAATAAAGCCGCAGAGAAACCCCTCTCCGACTAAATGCTTTCACTCACCAATATCGGCGTCCACTTCGGGACCCAAACACTTTTTGAAGACGTCTCCTTCCAAGTCAACCCCCGCGAACGCATCGCGCTTGCAGGCAGAAACGGCGCAGGGAAGACCACCCTGCTGAATATCATCGCAGGCTTGGAGGAACCATCCTCGGGTTCTGTAGGGAGACAGAGCGACATCACCATCGGGTACCTCCCGCAGCATATGCTCACCAAGGACGGGCGAACCGTCCGTGAAGAAGCCCGGCTGGCCTTTGCCGACGGCGAGAGCTTGCAGCGTACCGCGGAAGCGCTCACTCAGACACTCGGCGAACGCTCGGACTACGAAAGCGAGGAATACGCCGAGATCGTCCAGCGTCTATCGAACGTAACCGAGCTCATCGCTATGTACAACCCCGCCAGGCAGGAGGCCGAGATCGAGAAAACGCTCAAGGGCTTAGGCTTTGAGCAGGGAGACTTTGAGAGGGAGACGAGCGAGTTTTCGGGCGGGTGGAGGATGCGGATAGAGCTGGCAAACATCCTCCTCGGGCATCCCGACCTTTTGCTCCTTGACGAACCGACGAATCACCTTGATGTCGAGTCCATCGTCTGGCTCGAAGACTTCATCAAGAATACGCCCGCAGGTGTAATTATGGTAAGCCACGACCGGCGTTTCCTCGACAATACGACCACGCGCACCATAGAGCTCTCACTCGGAAAAGCGTACGACTATAAGGTCAATTACTCCAAGTACGAGGTACTGAGACAAGAGCGCTACGAGCAGCAGCTCCGTGCCTACGAGAATCAGCAAAAGCTGATCAAGGACACCGAAGACTTCATCGAGCGCTTCCGCTACAAGCCCACAAAGGCGGTTCAGGTGCAGTCCCGCATCAAGCAGCTCGAAAAGCTCGAACGCATCGAAGTGGATCAGATCGACCGTAAGCGGATCCACTTCACGTTCCCGATGACGATACAGAGCGGTCAGTACCCGATTATCGTCCAAGACCTACGAGTCGGCTACGGCGACCGTGTCGTCCTTGAGGATATCGACCTCACGCTCGAGCGTGGCGAGAAGGTCGCCCTTGTGGGCAAAAACGGATCCGGGAAAACCACATTCGTCCGCAGTATCATCGGAGAAATTCCGCATCAGAAGGGAGAGATCCGCTTGGGACACCAAGTAGAGCTTGCCTATTTCGCCCAAAATCAAGCCTCACTCCTCGACGGCGACAAAACGATTTTTCAGACCATCGACGACATAGCAGTGGGGGACATCCGTCTGCGCATCAATGACATTTTGGGGGCATTTATGTTCGGGGGCGAACTGTCGGAGAAGAAAGTCTCCGTCCTCAGTGGTGGCGAAAAAAGCCGCCTGGCCATGATCCGACTTCTGCTTTCGCCCTCCAATCTTCTCATTTTGGACGAGCCGACGAACCACCTTGACCTCAGCAGTAAAACCGTCCTCAAGGAAGCCATCCGGAAGTACGAGGGTACGGTTCTTATGGTCTCCCACGACCGCGATTTCTTGGACGGTTTGGCGGATAAGGTACTCGAGTTCAGGGGCGGTAAAGTCATCAACCACTTAGGAGGAATGGACGAATACCTCCGCAAGCTGCGTGAGCGCGAAGGGCTAGCGGCATCCGATACCGGAGGAGATAACGCGGCACAAAGCGTCCAGGTCCCCGCCCAGAAAGGCAAAGAGGACTATGAGAGACAAAAAGGGCTCAATAAAATGAAGCGCGATCTCGAGGGAAAAGTGGAGCGGCTGGAAGGCAAAATCGAAGAATATGAAGCCAAAATCAAGGAGATAGAAGAGAAGCTCACACGATCCGTTTCCCCGGATCTACTCAATGACTACGAGAAGAACTCGTACGAGCTCGGAAAACTTATGGACGAATGGGAGAAAGCACAGGAGAGGCTTGAGGAATTCAACAACAGCACGAAATAGACTATGCTTGTAGCTCAAAAGAAACGAAAAGAAAACGTCGCCGAATACATCCTCTATATGTTCCAAATAGAGGACATCATACGTGCACTCGACTTTGATGCCGAAGCACTGCACAATTACGTCCAAAACGGGTACCGACTGTCTCCCGGGCAGATGGCCGAGACCGAGAAGTGGTACGAGGAGATTGCTATGGAAATGCAGCTCCGGGATGCTGTCGAGAGTGGACACATCGCACGCGTGGATAACCTCATCTCCGAGCTCCAGACTCTGTGCGAAAAGCTCCTTAAAGACCCCACACAATCCCTTTTTGCATCGCTCTACTACGCGGCTCTCCCCTCTGTCGTCCAGATCAGGAGCCACTCCGGGGGACATAATTACAAGGAGGTGGAGGCCGCTTTTGTAGGCATATACGGCTACTTGACGCTCAAGAACAAAGGTGCCGAAATCTCCGAGGAGACAGAGAAAGCGGTAAAGCAATTCAGCACCTTCCTTGCCATGCTCGCAGACCGTTACAGGGGCATAGAAGAGGGGACATTCACGCTCACGGAGAAAAATGCTTAAGAACGGGAAAAAGGCTGTGGAGGCGTGTCAAAAGTCCGAACTGCTGCGTTGCTTTCGGCATTCGGGCTTGGTCGTATACGAGAGTACACTCCCGTCGCCCTCAGCCTCAGCGCCTTGCATTTCGACTTTTATACACAGCCTCATCCGGGAAAATTTGGTACAGACCGAGCGATTGTTCTATGTCTGTATGAGAGAAAAGTTTGGTACCGTATCTCCTTCCGCTCCCGGTACGTGTCTCCCCCAAACCTCATTGAAGCATTTCCAGAAAGCAAGTATGACACGCTATGATTGACAAGCCCAAGGTTTGGCTCACAGGAGCCGGCGGACAGGTAGGGACGGCACTCCGAAAGCTCTTCCCGACTCCCGTCTCTTTCGAATGGGTTCCCACGACAAGATCGGAGATTGACCTCACCGACCTGGACGAAGTATCAGCCTTCATCAAAAGAAACGACTTCGATGCAGTGGTGAGCTGTGCCGCGTTCACGGACGTCAACGGGGCAGAGACCAAACCCCGTGAAGCCG
>SFHG01000001.1 GCA_004555765.1 Bacteroidales bacterium | reverse complement strand
CCTGAGGTTGATGTCGGAGTCTTCCCAGCCCCAGCCCTCCATACTTTCGTCGTAGCCATTGACTGCAATGAAGTCTTCCTTCCAAAAAGAAAAACTGGCTCCATCCACCGAGGCTTGCTTGTTTCTGGCTCTCCTTTCGGTGACGATGTGAGAATAGACTTTTCTCAGCCACGAGATGCGAATCATATTCTTTAGGTATCTGAGACCTTTCTTTTGTAAGGCGAGGCCGAAAAAAGATATTGAGAGACGTCCTTTCCTTAATGTGCTCTCTGTCATAGCCTCATTCAGCATCACTCGTCTTCCTCCGGCAAAATATCCCGATCGAGCCAACTCGATGTGATCCTCTACGTAGTGCGGAGAGAGGATGCAGTCTCCGTCAATCTGGAGGATATATTCACCTTCGGAGGCCGCTACGCCCTTATTCCGAATCATAGCGAGGCGAAACCCCCTGTCTTCGTGCCATACGTGCTTAATAGGGACAGGGCTTTTCTTGGACATACCCTCTATGAGAGTTCGTGTCTCTTTGCCACTTCCATCGTCACAGATGACAATCTCGGTCGGAAGCACAGACTGGGAAAAGGCAGACTCTAATACGAGCTTGAGCGCATCCGGTCGGTTATAGGTGGAGATAAGGAGTGTGGTCTTCATTCTATGGTACTTAGAGGTATTTGTCGACTCCGTTTTCTGCCCAAACACGTTTCTTCTCGATGCTCTCTTGGAGGTGTCGCTCCAGTTTCCTAAACTGCTCGCTGTCCAAAGCTCTTGATTTGTGCTCAAGGTGATATACGAAGCCTCCCAGGTGGATGACACACTTTTTCAGACCACTCGAGTACAGTCGTGCCAATAGCTCTGCATCCTCATGACCCCATCCGATGAACGTCTCATCATAACCGTTTACTTTGATAAAGTCCTCTTTCCAAAAGTCCATACTGCACCCGATTATACCCCGATGAGGTCTTTTGCTGCGACTCCTAAGCCAAGAGTAAGGCTTCATAAGGAAAGGTATCCTATGTAGTCGCGCAAATTTTTTGATGCCTTTGGGCTGAAAAAGCGAGCCAAAATAAGGTAGGTAAAGTTTCCCTCTCTCAAAAGTTTTCTTAGTCCACTCTTCTTTAATTCTAATCCGTTTCCCTCCGGCGTAGTACCCGGGTTTAGCCATATTGATGTGATCCTCCACGTAGTGGGTAGGGAGTATACAATCTCCGTCTATCTGTAGGATATAGTCTCCCTTTGATGCGGCTACGGCTTTGTTCCTAATAACTGTGAGGCGGAAGCCATCGTCTTCGTGCCAGACGTGAGTGATCGGTATCGGACTCCGGTTTCTCATTGCGTCAATAAGTGCTTTAGTCTCGGGTCCGGAGCCGTCGTCAGCAATGACGATCTCGTCCGGCAATACGGTTTGTCTGAAAATGGACTCGAGCACGAGTTTTAGGGCTTCAGGCCAATTGTAGGTGGCTATGAGGAGCGTGGTCTTCATAAGAGGTGGAGTCAGGCTTGGCGGGAAAGGCGGTCAAGGGCGAGGGTTTCGTACTTGGTGCCGGGGCTACCGTAGTTCGTGTAGGGGTGGATGGCTATGCCGCCCCTCGGGGTGAAAAGACCGCGTACTTCGATGTACTTGGGATCCATCAGTTCGATGAGATCTTTCATAATGATATTGACGCAGTCCTCGTGGAATGCCCCGTGGTTGCGGAAGCTGAAGAGGTATATCTTCAGGCTCTTACTCTCCACCATCTTGACGTCAGGGATATAGGAGATTTGGATTTCCGCAAAGTCGGGTTGACCGGTGATGGGGCAGAGGCTGGTGAACTCCGGACACAGAAACTTCACCCAGTAGTCCACGTCCCGGTGCTTATTCTCGAAGGCTTCAAGGACGCTTGGGTCGTAGTCTTGGGAAAACGCTCTCGGTTTGGGGGCGAGGAGGGTGAGGTGATCTTTTTTGCGGTCTATCTTTTCTTGCATACTGAGCTTATGGGAAATATATACGTATTGTCCGGGTAAGGCAGTCATACCTTACTCGGACAAATATACCGACTTTCGGCGCCACGAGAAAGAGTGTCCCTCAGGAGGGTGCCTTTTCGTCTGTGTCTCCGCGAAAAGGGAGACACACGGGGCGTCGGTTTTGAGTCTTTATGAACCGGATTACTTCTTGAAGTAATCCTTTACTTTGTCGTTTGGAACCATCTGTTCTTCAAAGGTGTAGGCACCGGTCTTGGGGGACTTGACCATCTTGATCACTTTAGAGAACGTACGTCCTTCTCCTTTTTGCAGCGTAGCGACTACCTTTTTTGCCATAGCTTTATCCTTTCTCTAAGTCTATGATTACTTGATTTCCTTGTGCACGGTCATGCGCTTGAGGATGGGATTGTACTTCTTCAGCTCAAGGCGTTCGGTGGTGTTCTTTTTATTCTTCGTGGTGATGTAGCGAGAGGTACCGGGCAGTCCGCTTTCCTTCATCTCGGTGCATTCGAGGATGACTTGTACTCTATCGCCTTTGCTCTTCTTGGACATAATCTTTTGTCTCTACTCTTAAATGAATCTTGTGAAAAACTTCCCCCAAAGGCGGCTTCTGCACAACCCCGGGGTGGCGTGTCAAGTTACTTCTCGAGAATCTCGAACTTCTTGAGTGTGCCGCCTGCTTCGGCGCGCATCAGAGCTGCGTTGAGCCCGATTTTATTGATCAGTCTCAGTCCGGCGTTGGAGATGCGGATGCGTACCCACACGTCTTGCTCCGGCCAGTAAAATTTGCGCGTAAAGAGATTGGGATTGAACACACGTTTGGTGTGTCTCCTGGAGTGGGAAACGTTGTTGCCCACCATTGCCCTTTTTCCGGTGATTTGACAAACTTGTGCCATCGTCTTCTATCAGTTCTTTATGGTGCTTGTTATTATTGTCGCGGTAAACATCCCGTCCGCCGGCTTTTCCTGCGGACAGGATATTTTCCACCCCCTCGGGTGTGCAAAGGTACCAAAAAGTTTTGGTACCTCCCAAATCATCCTTCTTTGTCCCCCTTCGATTTTGGTCAGACCGAAATTTTCTTTTTGGTCAGACCTGTTTTGTCTCGAGATACAGACCCGGGAAATTTTTTCGGACGTACCGGGACGAGACGGTCTCTCTATGGTACGTTTGTTCGCCCCTTAGAGTCTATACCGTCGATCACTCCGCAGGGGTTTCTGCGGGCGCTTCGGCAGGCGTTTCAGCCGGAGTTTCTGCGGGAGCGGGCGTGACGGGCGCTTCGGCAAACGGCTTTGCCTCGGCAGGTGCGGGTATGGTCGCCTGATCCACGTAGTCGCCGATGACGGAGGCGGGAGCCTGCTCGGAAGAGGCGGAGGACTTGGGGGCGAAGTGTGCAGTGAGGACGCAGAGTACGGCCATAATGCCGGCAAGCCACCAGGTGATCTTCTCGATGGCGTTCGTGGTGCGCTGTACGCCCATAATGGAGTTGGAGGAGGAGAAGCCTGCAGCCAATCCGCCGCCCTTGGACTCTTGGATGGTGACTGCGCCGATGAGGAGCAGTGCAATGATTACGATAAGGATGGATAGGAAGATATACATATCTATACTTTATTACTCGCCTCATACAGAGGTCTCTGCATTCAGCTACTGCGACCATTTGCCCCTCCGAGAGCACGGAGTGCGCGCTCAAGGTAGGCTATTTGCTCGGCAAAGTAACCACTTTTTTTTGGATATTTCAAATTAAGCGTCCTAAAAATACGTAACGCTCTGTCGTATTTTTCCTGTCGGATATAGATGCGGGCAAGCGTCTCGGTGAGGTAGTCGTCTTCGCCCGGGCTCTCTTTTTCTCCTACGGCACCCTCCGTTTCGCGGCGCTCTTCGAGCGGAGGGATGACTTCGGCTTCGGGTCCTTTGGAGAGGAAGTCGGAGATGATTTCGCTTGTACTCTCCTGCGGGGCGGGAGGGGTTTCGGTGGACGCTTCGACCTCTTCCGGTCTCTCTTCTCCCCCCAAGAGGCTTTCTATTTCGGAGGTGTCTTCGGGATGGTCTTCGAGGAAGTTCTCGATGATGGAGAAGGCATCTCCTCCGCTCTCCTCTGCCCGCTCCGTGCGCGCTTTCGCGTCGTCCCGCGCCGTATCGTCTGCTCCGTGACCGCTCAGGGTGAGGAAGAGCTCTTCGGGGTCGGGGACACTGAAGATGCGCTTGTGGAGCTCGGAGGCGTAGCGTAGGTCTCCATTCCGGTAGAGTGCGATGAGTATGAGGCGGTGAAAGGCGCCGCAGTACGGGTACTCCTCCGAGAGTGCGATGAGGTCCGAGAGCCGGCCGGTGTCAAGTCCGGAGGGATTGGCGAGCAGTGTTTTGAGCTCTTGTCGGGTCATATCTGTAGTCTTTTTCGGCCGGGGGCTTACCAGTTTTCGACCGTGGCGTTGAAGATCTGGTTGATGAGATCGGTGACCAGATCTTCTATAAGCTGGTCTTGGACGTCGGTGAGCATCTGCGAGGCATCAAAAGTAGCGAAGGAGGTGAACGTCTTGTCCTCAAAGCTTTCCTCCTCGTTTACGAGGTTGGTGTAGCGCACGTTTACGGTGATGGTGAGCTTGGTCTTCGCTGCGAGGGCGTTTTCCTGCACGGCTTCCGGGGTGATGTCGTACCCGATGATTTCGCCTTCGATGTTGAGGTCGCCTTGGTTCGACACCTGGGTGAGACGGGTGCGGGTCTGGAAGCGGTACTTGAGGTCTTCACTGAATTTGGTGGCCAGCGGAGGGTATACCGTGGGGGCGAGGTTCTGGAACTCCTGAATGTGTATCGTCTTAATCCGCGTGTAATCGATGCTCGCACCGTTGAAGTGGTACGATACAGAGCATCCTGCGAGGAGGAGTGCAGAGAGGGCGGAGCAGAGGAGGGCAAAAAGGGGCTTATTCATCGGATGGGAAAGCGTGGGTGGCTCACTTGATTTTACGGTAGAGGGTGCGTTCGGAGATATTGAGGTCTTCGGCCGTTTTTTTGCGCGAACCCTTATTCTTGGTCATCACCATATGGATGTATTTTTCCTCCATCTCTTCGAGGGTAAGGACTTTGCCCTCCTCAATGAGTTCGGAGAAGACGGCTTCCTCCGCGGTTTCTCCCGTGGGGACGGTGTGGTGTCCTTTCTCCGGCTCTTCGCCCGCGAAGTGTCCCTCCGGCAACATCGCCACGGAGTGGGGTATGGGGTCGTTTTGGCTTTGGATAAAGCGTAGCAGGATCTGCGAGAGGTCGCCCACGCTCATCTTAAGATCCCTGAGGAGGGCGAAGATGGCATTCATCTGCGAAGCCCCCGCCTCTCCGCCCGTGAAGGCGCCACTCTCTCCGAATGGCGGTATCCTTCCGAAGCCCTGTCCCTCTCCGAGGGGTGGGGTGATGAGGGCGGGATGTCTGCGGTCGGCGCCTGCGGGAAGCTGGTCGCGCAGCGCTTCGAAAGAGATGGTGCGGTCTTCGGCGATGACGCTCAGCCTCTCGACGAGGTTTTTGAGCTCGCGGATGTTGCCCGGCCAGCGGTAAGAGCGGACGAGGTCGGCGGCTTCGTCCGAGAGCCGGATCGGGGGCATCCGGTACTTGTCCCCGAAGTCGGAGGCAAACATCCGGAAGAGGAGCAGCACATCATCTCCGCGATCCCTGAGGGGCGGGAGATCTATCGTGACGGTATTGAGCCGGTAGTAGAGGTCTTGGCGAAATTTTCCTTTCTTGATGGCCTCTTCGAGGTTGACGTTCGTGGCGGCGACGACGCGGATGTCCGTCTTCTGCACTTGGGAGGAACCTACTTTCAGAAACTCCCCGCTCTCGAGGACCCTCAGGAGCCGCGCCTGTGTGGGAAGGGGCAGCTCGCCCACTTCATCGAGGAAGATCGTCCCGCCGTCGGCTTCCTCGAAGTAGCCTTTGCGGTCGGTGACCGCATCGGTGAAGGCTCCTTTCTTGTGCCCGAAGAGTTCGGAGTCTATGGTGCCTTCGGGGATGGCTCCGCAGTTGACTGCGACGTAGGGGCCGTGCTTACGGAGGGAGTTTTGGTGGATGATCTGCGGGAAACTCTCTTTCCCGACGCCGCTCTCGCCGATGACGAGGACGTTGACATCCGTGGGTGCGATGAGAAGCGCCACCTCTACCGCGCGGTTGAGCGCGGGGGCGTTTCCTGCGATGCGTTGGCGGAGCTTGGCCTGCTGAATCTGTGTCTGCGGTATCCCTGTCGTCATAGTCTCTGAAAAAGTGCGTTCTGAACTACAAATGTACCCTTTTTCCCTGTGACAAGTACGCCCCGTTCCTACCCCCGGAGGCGGAGGCTGTGGGGTACGTACCGGGGGGAGAAGCCCGGTCTGTACCTTTTTGTCTCCGGATACGTACCGGCGCTCTTCTCTCGGTCCGTACCTTTTCCTCGTGGGCTGTTGACGCTTTATTGCACCGAAAAACGGTAACTTTGTCCCGATGAAAGGATGGATGAGGACGATCACCATTTGCCTTCTTTCCTTCTTCTTGGAGGCAAATGCCCCGCTCAGAGCTCTGCCGGTGGAGGGTTCGCTCCCCGTCGTGCTTGATTCGCTTACGCTGACCCTCTCCCCGGCGGATTCCCTTTCGCCCGGCTTGGGGACGACCCAGCTTGAGGATGTGCTCGTCGAAGGATACCGATCCGAGTACGACCCGGACAATCCCGCCCTTACGCTCGTGCAGGCTGCCGCCTTGGCTCATCGGAGCGACAAGGAGCGACTGGACTCGCTCACCTTTTCCTTTCATAAGCGGGACAGGCTCACTCTGTCGCTCTCCAATTTCGATCTCGAGAGTTCGTTTCTCAATAAGCTCTTCCCTTTCTTTCGGGAATACGTCCTGCCCTCCAAGCTCGACGGATCCTGGACCCTGCCGCTCTCAAGGCGCTACACGCTCTCCGAGTTCGGTTACAGCGGTCGGACTCATAAGCTCAGCGAAGTGATTCGCTACAAGGAGCATGCGGGGCTGGACGAGAATATCGACGACGGGACGATGACGTCGAGCCTTGAAGAACTCTTCCCGCACATCGACCTCTTTGACGACAACCTTTTCCTGCTCCAAAATAGGTTCGTCTCCCCGCTCTCTTTGAGCCGTGGCTCTTCCTTCTACCGTTACTACCTCTCCGATACCCTCATATTTCGGGGAAAGGTGGTCTATGCCGTGGACTTCCTCCCTTTGGACGAAAATAGCCCTTCTCTCAGGGGGCGGCTGACGATCAGCGCCGGTTACCCTCCGAGGCTTATGGCTGTGGAGTTTACGATACCGGACGAGAGAAATCTCAACTTTTTGGACCAAATCAAAATCAGACAAGAGTTCGGCAGCGTCGCGGCCTCCGACGAGTGGATGCTCAAAGAGGAGACGCTCGCCGCGTCCTTCAAGCTCTATCGTGAGCTCCTCTCCCTCTACGTGGAGCAAAAACGCGAGTATGCGGGCTACGACTTCGCGCCATCGGACACCTTGAGGGTGCTGGATCCGGAGACGCCTCCGATTTTGGACCTCTCCGATGCCCCGGAGTCCGAAGCTTACGGCGCAGCGCTGAGCCACGAATTTCTCCTCGTCGAAGATGACGGGCTGAGGCGTTTCCTGGAGCAAATCAAGAGCTTCCCCCTCTACAAAACCATCATCGACTTCTCGGATATGGTTTCCCGCGGGTACCTCCGGACGATGTGGCGACACGACAAAGTTTATGGCGGCAGCCGGTTCGACATCGGTCCCTTGGCTTCGTTTTGGAGCCGCAACAGCACCGAGGGCATCCGGCTGAGACTGGGGGGCAGGACGACGGGTTACCTCCATAACCGCCTTTTTCTCGAAGGGTACCTCGCTTACGGCACGCTGGACAGACGCTGGAAGTATGAGGCGACGCTGACGTATTCGTTCAATAGGAGGCGGTATTTCCGCTACGAGTTCCCGCAGCACGAACTCAGTCTCACCTACCGGGACGACATATACCTGCCCGGACAGACGTTTGAGAATAACGAAAAAGACAACCTTCTCTACAATCTCGGCACCGCCTTCCTCACCAACCGCAGCTACCGCAAGCTCGCTTCTCTCGAGTACACCAACGACTTCAAGGCCGGTCTCAGACTCAAGCTCAGAGCCACGCGATTCGAGGACACGCCCGTGGATGGCGGCGGGTATGTGCGGGTGCGGCGCGCGGGTAGCGACACCACGCTTCTCCGGGTTCCGAAGCTGACCGACTTCGCACTCCTCGCCGAAGTGCGGTGGGCGCCGGGCGAAAGGATATACAATGGTTCGATGCAGAGAGAGTCGCCGTTCTTCCGGCGATTTCAGCGCGAAGTCCCCGTCTTCTACCTCTGCCACGAAGTGGGACTCCCGGTATGGGGCGGGGAGATCCGGCGGCACAAGACCGAGTTCAGCGTGGAGCACCGCCTCTGGATGGACAAAGCAGGTCGGATGGACTACCGCGTGGACCTCGGCAAGATTTGGAACCCCGTCCCGTACCCGCTGCTCTATACGCCACCCGTGAACCGTGCCTTTTGGTTTAACGACAACGCTTTCCAGGTGATGTCTCCGTACGAACTCATCGGCGACGAGTGGGCGACCGTCTTCCTTCAGTGGCACCTCCGGGGGCTTCTCTTCGGGCATCTCAAGTTTTTGAAAAAGGCGGGGCCGCCTTTCCTCGTCCTCAGTGCCAATTATCTCTACGGCAATACGTCCAAGAAAAACAGCCAGGCCTTCCAGTCCGAAATCTTCGTGCTGCCCACAGTCTCGGCGGAGATGAACCGCATACATTACGCCGAGATAGGTCTCGGGATCGAAAACATCCTCCGGGTGATCCGCATCGACGTCTACCGCAGGCTCACCCCCGCCATTTCACCCATCTCTCCTGCCCCGTGGGCTGTACGCGCCCGTATCGGTCTTACGTTCTGAGGCTTTTACGGGGTACGTACCGAGGCTTTTCTCCGGGTCTGTATCTCGGGATAAAAAGGTACAGACCGAGAATATCATCCCGGTCTGTATCTCATTTGGCAGGGGAAGGTGTGTCAGATCTCTTCGGCTCCGAGCGAACGCCATTTCCCGACAAGGGCGCTCATATCCGCCGGGAGTGGTGCCTCGAAAAATAGATCCCGCTTCAGGACGGGGTGGAAGAACCCCAGACTCTCCGCGTGGAGCGCCTGGCGGGGACAGATCTCGAAGCAGTTGTGGACAAACTTCCGGTACGAGCCGTCGCGCCTGCCCCTCAGTATTTGGTCGCCGCCATAAGCCGAGTCGTTGAAGATGGGGTGCCCGAGCGACTTCATGTGAACCCTTATCTGGTGTGTGCGTCCCGTCTCGAGCCGGCATTCGATGAGCGCCACGAAGCCCAGTTTTTCTTTCGTCGTCCAGTGCGTCACTGCGGTCTTACCCTCTTCTCCCTCATAGGGGCAGGTGGTGTAGATGAGACGGTTGCGTGGGTCGCGGACGAGGTTGGTGCGCACGGTGCCTTCGTCTTCCTTGGGTACGCCCCACACGAGTGCCTTGTAGCTCCGCTTCGTGGTCTTATGAAAGAACTGTTTGCCGAGGGCGCTTTTGACTTCCGGCGTCTTGGCGATGACGAGGAGCCCGCTCGTGTCTTTGTCGATGCGGTGCACGAGACCGAGGCGCGGGTCGGAGGGATCGAAGTTTTGTTCGTCTCTGAGGTAAAAGGCGAGGGCGTTAAGGAGGGTGCCGGAGTAATTGCCGTGACCGGGGTGGACGACCATACCGGGCGGCTTATTGACCACAAGCAGGTACTCGTCCTCGTAAACGACATCGAGCGGAATATCTTCCGGGACGACCGGGTCGCCTTCGTAGGGCGGACGCTCGAGGCGGAGCGAGATGCGGTCAAAGGGTTTGACTTTATAGTTCGACTTCACCGGCTTGTCGCCTACGAAGATCGCACCTGCCTCCGCCGACATCTGTATGCGGTTGCGGGAGACGTGGGGAAGCCGGTCCGTGAGAAACTTGTCGATCCTCAAAGGTTTCTGCCCTTCGTCGGCCGTGATCGAAAGGTGTTCGTAGAGCGGGGCGGGGGAGTCGGACGGCTCGGACGGACCGCCTATGTCGCCCCCCGTGAAGAAGTCTTCCTCACCGAAGTCCGTTTCAAAATCAGAACCAGTCATCCGGATCGCTTTGGGTGGTGTTGCCTCCGTTGCCCGTGTCGGGACTTGTGGTGGGCTCGCCTCCTCTCTCGGGAGTGGCTTCTCCGGAGCTTTTTGCCAGAGAGTCCCTCAGAAGGGCGTCTTCGACCATCATCAGACTGTCGAGGAGGGGTGCGGAGGAGACTTCGAGGACGATGGGCGTATTTACAGCAAGGCGATTACCCGAGATGAGGGCGAGACCTGTGGTGCCGTCTTTGACTGCGAGGACGAGGTCGTTGAATTCTCCCGGGACAAACCGCTCAATTACGTTCGTGAAGCCGGCACCCCGCAGCGTGGCGACGGCCTGACGCCTGGAGAGCTGGAGGACCTGCGGCAGTGCGATCTGTCGGGCGCTATTGGCATTGACAGTGACGAAGATGACGCGGTCACTCTTCACTTTGGAGCCTTGGCGCGGATTGGTGTCCATCACCACACCGGGCTTCGCGGAGTCCACGAAGACGGAGTCGATGATCTCCATCCGGAGGTCGAGTTTACGAAAGGCCTCCTCTGCCTCTGCTCTGGAGAGCCCCGCCACCTCGGGTACCGTGACAGCGTCGCCCCATCTGGTGTAGAGCTTGAGAAATCCCATGGCTCCCCACATCAGTAAGACCCCGGTAGCCAAGATGAGCGCTATATTTAGGACGATGAGGGCGCACCCGCCCTTTTTCCTCTTGCGTGCGGGCTCTCCGGGGGGCTCTGTCCCCGGCGTGTTATTTTCCTTGTAGGACTGATAGTCTGCCATTGTCAAATGCTGGTCTGTAGTTGATACCGGGGCACTTGAAGTGCCCCCTCCGGTCTTGCCTGCAAATTTACCAAAATATACCCGTGTCCCGCTTCCGTGTCCGCGGAGCTTTTTTGGTACAGACCGGGGCGATCGTCTCGGTCTGTATCTCCTTCCCGCTTCACACAGACCGGGACAAACTTCTCGGTCTGTACCAAATTTGCCTCCGGTTTGACCGATCCGTTTTTCCGATTTCTAACTATAAAGGGGTATCTTTGCACCCGGACATTCAGTGTGTCCCCCAATGCCGAACACAAACAAAGACAATCATATAAATTCATTATGGCGAAAGAATCGAAGGGGCTTACCCCGAGAAGCGAAAATTACTCACAGTGGTACAATGAACTCGTCGTGCGGGCCGACCTCGCCGAAAACTCCGCTGTCCGAGGCTGTATGGTCATCAAGCCTTACGGCTATGCGATCTGGGAGAAGATGCAGCATATCTTGGACGGGATGTTTAAGGAGACCGGTCACATGAACGCTTACTTCCCCCTTCTCATCCCGAAATCTTTCCTCAGCAAAGAGGCGGATCACGTCGAGGGCTTTGCCAAAGAGGCAGCTGTCGTGACCCACTACCGCCTCAAGACCAACCCCGACGGCACAGGGGTCGTCGTCGACCCCGAGGCCAAGCTCGAAGAGGAACTCATCATACGCCCCACATCCGAAACCATCATCTGGAATACCTACAGGGGTTGGATCCACTCTTGGCGCGATCTCCCGCTCCTCATTAACCAGTGGGCGAACGTGATGCGCTGGGAGATGCGTACCCGGCTTTTCCTCCGCACGGCCGAATTCCTCTGGCAGGAGGGACACACCGCACACGCCACGAGCGAGGAAGCGATGGAAGAGGCTACGCGGATGCTGAACGTCTACGCCAAGTTTGCCGAAGAGTTTATGGCCGTCCCCGTCATCAAGGGCGTCAAGACCGAGACCGAGCGTTTTGCCGGTGCCGTGGAGACCTTTACCATCGAAGCCCTGATGCAGGACGGTAAGGCTCTGCAGAGTGGCACGAGCCACTTCTTGGGACAAAATTTTGCCAAAGCCTTCGACGTGACTTTCTCGGACAAGGAAGGCAGGGAGCAATTGGTTTGGGCCACATCCTGGGGCGTCTCCACCCGTCTGATGGGTGCGCTCATCATGGCGCACTCGGACGATAACGGACTTGTCCTCCCGCCCGTGCTGGCACCTATCCAAGTAGTGATGGTGCCGATCTACAAGAACGGCGAACAGCTTGCCGAGGTATCGGAAGCTTTCCGTCCCGTCATCGAGGCGCTCAAGTCCAAAGGCATCAGCGTCAAGTACGACGACAATGACAATAAGAAACCGGGCTGGAAGTTTGCGGAGTACGAGCTCAAAGGTGTCCCCGTGCGTCTCGCCATGGGGGCTCGCGATCTCGAAAACGGCACCGTCGAAATTATGCGGCGCGATACTCTGGAGAAGGAAACGGTGCATCTCGAAGGCATCGCAGACCGTATCCCTGCACTTCTGGATGAGATACAGAAAAATATCTTCCAAAAAGCCCTCGACTACCGCACCACCCACACCTACAAGGTGGATACTTACGAAGAGTTCAAGCAAAAGCTCGACGAAGGCGGTTTCATCCTCGCCCATTGGGACGGCACCGCGGAGACCGAAGCGAAGATCAAGGAAGAAACCAAGGCCACGATTCGCTGCATCCCTCTGAATGCACCCGATGAGCCCGGCGTGGACTTCTACTCCGGTAAGCCCTCCAAGAGAAGAGTACTCTTTGCGAGAGCCTATTGAATTTCGAGAGAAAGAAGCACGGACGCTGTATCCGTGCTTCTTTTTTGGGTACGTACCTCGCAGGTTCCCGGGTACGTATCTCGCCGGGAAACCGGTCTGTATCTCGCTCCCTTCTCGGTCTGTATCTCCTTTTTTCGCCTCACAATGACTGCCGCTTTGCTCGCCGGGGGTGTTGCCCTTGCCCTCATCCTCGTCCTTCTTGCCGACTTTCTGAAAGGAAAATCGGCGGAGAGGAAAGCAAAAGGGGTACCCGAATCCTTAACCCCGACGGGAGAAAATGGGGACGTAGCGGATCCCTTCTTCCTCGAAGAAGCGTCCCCGGGTGCGGAGCCCCTTTATGCCGTGGTCGACTTTCAGACGACCGGACTCTTGGTGGAAAGGGGTGCGGAGTCCGAAATCATTCAGGCGGCTTGGCTGGTTCTCGACAGAGAGTTCAGGGTCATTAAGAGGCGCCTAAGCCTCGTCCGACAGACGGAACATAGTTCGTATGAGGCGCAGATGGTACACCATATTCCTTATGAGAAGATACTGGAGTACGGTCTTCCGGAGTGCGAAGTCATTCGCGACCTCCTCTCTGACCTCAAGGCAAGCCCGGTCTGGGTCTTTCATAACGCCGCTTTCGACCTCGCCATTTTGCGCGGTGCATTGAGGAGGTGTACGCTCACTGTGTCGGAAGACTTCCGAAGCCGTTCGGTCTTCTGCACGATGACCTTCCTGCCGGAGCTCTCGACCGGTGAGAAGGAGGAGAAATACCCCTCTCTTCTCGCCCTGGCGGCTCGTCTGACGGGATGCGGCTTGCCCCGTCACCGCTTCACCCGGGGCTTGACCGCGTGGCGTAACGTCTGCCTCACCCGTGCCTGTCTCCGTGCGCTCACGGATCGGTATCCGGACAGAGTCGCGCCCCATCTCGTCCCTGCTTCTCACTTCATCGCATCATAAAGCTCCCCCGACGGCAGGAATGCCATCGGGGGATTCTCTGACTATGACAGAGGCTTGTGTCGAGATGCCTCTCCGGTAGCAGTCTTACTTCTTAAGCGCGTCGCGAATCTCACGGAGCAGGACGATCTCCTCGCTCGGAGCCGCAGGTGCTGCTTCTTTCTTCTTTTTCAGACTGTTGATGCCTTTGATAACGGTGAAGATGGCGAGCGCGATGATGAGGAAGCTTACGATTGTCTGGATGAACTGACCCCACATAATTGCGGCTTCGGGTTTGACGACTTCGCCGTTTTCGACCACGGCCTCGCTCAGTACACACTTGAGCTCTGAGAAGTTGACGTTACTGATCAGTTTGCCGAGCGGGGGCATTATGATGTCATTTACCAGTGAAGTGACTATGGCACCGAAGGCACCACCCATCACTACGCCGACGGCCATATCGACCACGTTGCCTCTGACTGCGAACTCTTTGAATTCTTTGAGAAATCCCATATAGTTGGTTTTGATTTGGAAAAAGTTGCTGACGGGACGTTCCCGTTCAGCGGGGTATGGTAAACTAAAATGATGTCTTTGCTCTTTGCGTCCCGTCGCCTTCTGGATCGGAAGACTTCGGCGGTCTAAATTCCACGGGAAATCCCGGTCTGTATCTCCTCTTTTCGAGACCCGTACCGGGACAAAAACTTCGGTCTGTGTCCGACCCTTCTCCCGGTACGTACCTCGCTCGCGTCGCTTCTCTATGGGCGGAACTCGTCCTCGCCCATCATATCGTCGCCAATCGGATCGAATCCGTCGCCGCCGACAGTCATACTCCGACCGCCTTTTTGGTTGAACCTGGACTCCATCGTCACAGTGACCGCACCCGACATCCCGCCATTCTCTGCCGAGTAATCCGGCTTGAACTTGATGATGCTGCTCACGAACTGCATCATTACCGTGTCCGTGGGACCGTTGCGGTGCTTGGCGATGATGAACTGCGCCATTCCCTTGAGGCTGCGGCCGTTTTGATCCTCTGTGATGCCGTAGTAATCAGGTCTGTGGATGAAACAAACCATATCGGCATCTTGTTCGATCGCACCTGACTCGCGGAGATCCGAGAGCTGAGGCTCCTTGCCCTCGTTGGTGCGCTCGGAGCGGCGTACCTGTGAGAGTGCGATGACGGTGATGTTAAGCTCTTTGGCAAGGCCTTTGAGGGAGCGGGAGATGGTGGAGACCTCCTGCTCGCGGTTCGAGTTTTTGCCCATCAGACCGCTTGCGGTCATCAGCTGCAGGTAGTCGATGAAGATGACGCGAACCCCTTCGGTGCGGACGAGACGACGGGCCTTGCTTCGGAGATCGAAGATGCTGATGCCGGGTGTGTCGTCGATGAAGATGGGTGCATTCTCCAAGGAGCTTATGCCATTGGTGAGCTGTGTCATCTGATCGCGGGAGAGGATGCCGCGCTTTACGTTTTCGTTGGGGATCTCGGTGTGGTTGACGACGAGACGGAGCATCATCTGGTTCTTGCTCATTTCGAGGGAGAAGATGCCTACGCCCACGTTGTGCTCCACAGCCATAGCCCGTGCCATCGAGATAAGGAGTGCCGTCTTACCCATACCCGGGCGGGCGGCGATGATCACGAGGTCACTCTTTTGCCAACCGCTGGTGAGTTTGTCGAGGTCGGGATAGCCGGTGGAGACACCCGAGAGACCGCCTTCGTGTTCGGCGGCCTTTTGGATCTCTTCGAGGGTCTGGGGGAGGAGGTCTTTGAGGGACTGGACGTCGTCCTTATTGGTGCCTTGGGTGATTTCAAAAAGGCGGCTTTCCGCGTCCTGCATCGTGTCCGTGACGCTGATCTCTTCGTCGTAGGCGTTTTGGATCACCTGGTTCCCGAACGTGATGAGCTCGCGCTGCACCATCTTGTCGTAAAGGAGCCGTGCGTGGGCTTCGAGGTGGGCGGTGCTATTGACGATGGCGGCGAGCTCGGGGATGTAGGTCAGTCCCTGTGTCGTTTTGAGCTCGCCCATAAGGCGGAGTTTCTCGATGACCGTCTGGATGTCGATCGGCTTCTCCTCTATGGCGAGGAGCTGTATCGCATGGTAGATGGTGCGGTGGCGCGGATCGTAGAAGCAGTCGGGACTGAGTATTTCGCCCACTTGTGAGAAGGCATCTTTCTCCAAGACCAAGGCTCCGAGCACGAGGCGCTCGATGTCGAGGTTATTTGGGGGAATGGAGTTGGAGAGATTTTTGACCACGCCTGCGGGGAGGACACTCGTCCTTTTGGAAAAAGGTCCGTTTCCGAGCATTTGGGGTGCGGAGTTCGAGTCAGCCATTTTTGAGGATTCTGTGGGTAGTTTCGGTTTATGTCCGTGTAGAGGATTAGGAAGGTACGTACCGGGGGTATGCCCGAGTACAGACCGAAATTTTTGCGCCGGCCTGTACCAAATCTTCTCCCCGGTCCGTATGAGATTTTAGTCGAGCTTGAGGACGGCAAGGAAGGCTTTTTGGGGCACTTCGACGTTGCCGATCTGCTTCATACGCTTTTTGCCTTCCTTCTGCTTCTCGAGAAGTTTGCGCTTACGGGATACGTCGCCACCGTAGCACTTGGCAGTCACGTCTTTGCGCACGGCTTTGATCGTCTCTCTGGCGATGACTTTGGCACCTATGGCCGCCTGGATGGCGATTTCGAATTGCTGGCGGGGGATCAGTTCCTTGAGTTTCTCGCAGATGCGCCGACCCATCGGTACGGCGTTGTCCGCGTGGGTGAGGAAAGAGAGGGCATCCACCTGCTCGCCATTGAGCAGGATGTCCACCTTCACGAGGCGGGAGGGGCGGTAGTCGTGAACCTGGTAGTCGAATGAGGCGTAGCCGCGGGAGACGCTCTTGAGACGGTCGTAGAAGTCGATGACGATTTCTCCGAGGGGCAGATCGTACGTGAGCTCAATGCGGTTGCCGAAGAGGTAGTCCTGCTTGATGAGCTCACCCCGTTTGCCGAGGCAAAGGGTCATAATGGGCCCAATGTAGTCGGTCGTCGTGATGATGGAGGCGCGTATAAAAGGCTCTTTGATGAAGTCGATGAGCGTGGGATCGGGGAGCCCGGATGGGTTGTGCACCTCGATCTCTTCGCCTTTCTTGGTGTGGACGAGGTAGGAGACGTTCGGGACCGTGGTAATGACACTCATATCATACTCCCGGTCGAGCCTCTCCTGTATGATCTCCATGTGCAGAAGTCCGAGGAAACCGCAGCGGAAACCGAATCCGAGAGCGGCAGAGCTCTCGGGCTGAAAGGTGAGGGAGGCATCGTTGAGCTGGAGCTTTTCGAGCGAAGTGCGGAGGTTCTCGAACTCGTCCGGCGTGATCGGATAGACCCCTGCAAAGACCATCGGCTTGACCTCCTCGAAGCCTGCGATGGCCTTGTCTGCGGGGTTGTCGAGTGTCGTGATGGTGTCGCCCACCTTCACTTCTTTGCTCGTCTTGATGCCCGAGATGATGTAGCCCACGTCTCCGGTCTTGATTTCGTCTTTCGGCATCATGGAGAGCTTGAGGGTCCCGACTTCGTCTGCGTCGTACTCCTTGCCGGTGTTGATGAACTTCACCCTCTCCCCTTTGTGAATCGAACCATTCACCACTTTGAAATAAGCGATGATGCCCCGGAAAGAGTTAAAGACCGAGTCGAAGATGAGCGCCTGTAACGGCGCGTCGGGGTCACCCTTCGGAGCGGGGATGCGCTCCACTACGGCGCGGAGGATCTCTTCGACCCCTTCGCCCGTTTTGCCCGAGGCTCGGATGATTTCGGACGGGTCGACGCCCAGGAGGTTCACCACTTCGTCCCCCACCTCCTCAGGGCGTGCGCTCTCAAGGTCTATTTTGTTCAAAACGGGGATGATGACGAGGTCGTGCTCAAGAGCCATATAGAGGTTGGATATGGTCTGCGCCTGTACGCCCTGGGAAGCGTCCACGATGAGGAGTGCACCCTCGCACGCGGCGATGGAGCGGGACACTTCGTAGGAGAAGTCCACGTGTCCCGGGGTATCGATGAGATTAAGCACATACTCTTCACCATCGAGTGTGTAGTCCATCTGGATGGCATGGCTCTTAATCGTGATGCCACGCTCCCGCTCCAAGTCCATATCGTCAAGCACTTGGTCCTGAGCTTCCCGCTCGGAGACGGTCTTGGTGTACTCGAGGAGACGGTCGGCAAGGGTACTCTTGCCGTGGTCAATATGGGCTATGATGCAAAAGTTGCGTATATGCTTCATCTGAACTCTTTTGTTGCGTAAAATCTATGGGGAATATCCTTACAAAGATACCTTTTATAGTCCTAATTCGGAAGATGGGGTGTAGCCATCCCGAGAGAAAATTTGGTACAGACCGGGAGAAGTGCGGCGGTCTGTCTGACAGAAAAAAGAGATACAGACCGCCGCACTTCTCCCGGTCTGTATCTCCTTTTTTCTCCGATTACCCCCTGTTTCGCAAAGAGCCTTTACCGACCTTTCAGGAAGTCGTCGAAGTAGCGGGTGACGTGCATCATAAGGTGGACGCGGTCTTTGCCGATGACGTTGTGGGGGTGATTGGGGTAGACGAGATAGTCGGGCAGAGTGCGTGCTTCGATGGCTGCGTTGAGGAAGTCTTGGGAGTTTTGCCAAACGACGACGGGGTCTATGGCACCGTGAATGAGGAGGAGACGCCCTTTGAGGTTTTTGGCTTTCCTCGTGAGGTCTGCATTTTTGTACCCTTCGGGGTTTTCTTCCGGAGTGTCCATATAGCGCTCGCCGTACATCACTTCGTACAGCCTCCAGTCAATGACGGGACCACCTGCGACTCCCACTTTGAAGGTCTCGGGGTATGTGGTGATGAGGTTCGTGGTCATAAAGCCTCCGAAGCTCCAGCCGTGTACACCGATCTTGTCCGCATCCACGTAAGGAAGGCTCTTTAGGAACTTGATCCCCGTCATCTGGTCTGCCATCTCGTGTTCGCCGAGATTGCGGTGGACGACGCTCTCGAAGTCGAAGCCGCGGTTTGCGGAGCCGCGGTTGTCGAGCGTGAAGACGAGGTAGCCTTTTTCTGCCATATAGTTGTCCCAGTTGTATCTGAGACTATTCCAGGAGTTGGTGACGAGCTGGGCGTGGGGACCTCCGTAGACGTAGACGATGACGGGGTATTTCTTGCCCTTCTCAAGCTTCGCGGGCTTGGTGAGCTTGTAGTAGAGGTCTGTCACACCGTCGTCGGCTTTAAGTACCCCGAGCTCGACAGAAGGTCGTAGAGAGAGGTCGGATGGAAGGTCGCTTTTGGCAAAAACGGTGGTGACGGGCTTCGCTCCAAGTTCGATGACCGAGTAAACCCCCGGCGTGTCGAGGTTGGAAAAAGCGTCGTAGGCGTAGGCGAAATCGTTTGAGACAGTCACGCGGTGGGTACCCTCTCCAGTGGTGAGCCTTTCGGTAGTGCCTTCGTTGAGCCGGACACGGTAAAGATCCTCATACCGAGGGTCTTCGGCGTTGGAAGTGTAGTAGGCGTACCGACCTTTCGGGTCAATGCCGAGGAAGCCCGTCACTTCGCCGTTACGCACGAGGGTGAGGGGGCGGACGAGTTTGCCCGTCACGTCATAGAGGTAGAGGTTGTTGAAGCCGTCTTTCCGGCTGAGACGGACAAACTGACGCTCTGTTCCGGGGACAAATGTGATGGGCTGCTGGGGCTCTATATAGCGCTCGTTCGTCTCGCGGAGGACGGTTTGGACGGGCTTGCCACTCTTGATGTCGTAAGCCGTGAGCGTGTCCTCCGCTTGGTCACGCGTCACTTCGTCAATGTAGAGTCGCTTCTCGTCCGGTGCCCAAGAGAGATTGGTGAAGTATCGGTCAAAAGGTGCGCCCGTCTCGAGGTACCGGATACTGCCGTCACGGGTGTCGAAGATACCGACGGTCGTCTTCTGAGACGCGCCGCCTGCCATCGGATATTTCTCCGGAGCAAGCTCCGCGATGGGGCGCTCCATGTGTACGATGGGGTACGCAGCCACTTCGCTTTGGTCGATGCGGTAAAAGGCGAAGTAGCGCCCGGAGGGGGAGAAAAAGATGCCGCGGTCGGTGCCGAATTCGTTGCGCGCCGCGCTCTGCCCGTAGACGAGGTCAAGGGAACCGTCCGAGGTGACAGGGACGGGTTCGGTTCCGCCTTTGCGGAGGAGAGCCATATTTTGCCCGTCAAGGAGTACGAGGTAGTCCCCCGAGGGGCTTATTTTTGCATCCGACCATTTGGTGCGGTCATACTCGTAGGTGGTGAGCGCTTTGGTTTCGGCGTCAAGGAGGTAAAGCCGGTTGCCTGAGTAAGCGGTGAGGAGGGTGCCTTTCTCTGCAGGAACGAAAGGGGGAAGATTCCGGAGCAGGGCTCCGCTCATCTTTTGCCACTCGGCGGCTTCGAGGAAAGGCTCCGCCCTGCCGTCCGCTTTCATGAGGTCGATGCGGTCGGCGTTGTAGACCAAAAGTCCGCCCGAGACGGCACCGAGGATCCTCGGTGACTGGGGATGCTTTTCCTGCCAAGTGCGTCCGCCGGGGATCACGTCGTCAAGCGTGAGCGGCGTGATGCTCTGAGCGTGAAGAAGGGCGGGAAAGAGGGACATAACGGCGAGGGCGGAGAGGAGATTTTTTCTATGCATAGTATGGTTATGGGGTTTATGATGGGGTGTCAGGGATTGAGGAGACGGACTTTTTCGGCCACAGCTTCCATCAGCCACATCGGTGTGGATGTGGCGCCGGAGATGCCCACGGTACGGACGCCGAGAGGAAGCGGCTCTGTGATGTCGTCCGGTGTCTCTATGAACTCGGTCCGGGGATTAGCCCCCTTCGCCGTCTCGTAGAGTACGCGTCCGTTTGACGAGTTTTTCCCGGCGATGAAGTAGACGAAGTCTTTCCGGCGGGCAAAGTCGATGAGGTCGGGGATGCGGTTTGCGACCTGCCGGCAGATCGTGTCGTATGCCTCAAAAGGTACGCCGGGGTGCATCTTAGATCGAATCTCGGAGGAGAGTGCCGCGAAGTGGTCTCGGTCTTTCGTCGTCTGGCTGAAGAGATAGACGGGGTGGGCGAAGTCGATGAGGGTGTCAATCTGCTCTATGGACGAGATGACGATGGCACTCCCGTCGGTTTGACCGACGAGCCCGTTGACTTCGGCGTGTCCCTCCTTGCCGTAAATGACGATCTGGGCTCCGGTCTCGATCGTCTCGGAGTAGATCTTGCGGATCCTTTTCTGCAGAGTCAGGACGACGGGGCAGGTGGCATCGATGACGTTAATCCCACGGTTCCTCGCGAGATCGTAGACCCAAGGGGCTTCCCCGTGAGCCCTAAAGAGTACCGTCTCTCCCGCTCCGAGTGTCTTGAGACGCTCGTAGTCTATGGGCTCGAGACCTTTGTCCGAGAGCCGCTTCACTTCCTCATGGTTGTGGACGATTTCTCCGAGGGAGAAGAGGCTTTTCTCCTTTCGGAGGTGCTCCTCTGCGTGCTTGATGGCATTTACGACGCCGAAACAGAAGCCCGAGGATTTGCTGATCTCAATCTCGACCATTTCTCGCTATGGTTTCCTTCGCCCAGCGAAGCACTATGGCGTTTTGTTCCTCACGGGTCAAGTCCGAGTTGTCGAGCAGACGGGCATCGACGGCTTGACGGAGGGGCGAGACTTCGCGGGTGGAGTCTATGAGGTCTCTGGTCTTGAGGTTCTCGGTGATGTCGTCCGGAGTGACTTTTTTGCCTCTGGCGATCATCTCGTCGTACCTCCTACGGACACGGACTTCGGGTCGGGAGGTCATAAAGATCTTCAGCTCTGCGTCCGGGAGGACGGTGGTCCCCACATCGCGGCCATCCATCACCACGCCCTTAGCCTTGGCCATAGCCTGCTGTCGGGCGACGAGGAACGCGCGTACCTCGGGAACGGCACTCACGGGGCTGACGAAATTCGAGACCCACATCCCGCGGATCTCGCTCTCCACGTCCCGACCGTTGAGAAAGAGGTGCTGACCGTCTGCTGTCCGCCGGAAGTCGAGGTTGATTTCTTCCAAGGCTTTTTTGACGGCTTGGAGGTCGTTTTTGCCCTCGTCCCACAGCCCCTTTTCAAGAAGGAAGAGGGTGACTCCGCGGTACATGGCTCCGGTATCGATGTAGGTGTAGCCGAGGGCTCGGGCGAGTTCTTTGGCGATGGTGCTTTTGCCCGTGGACGAGTAGCCGTCGATGGCTATGTTTATCTTGGATTCGTTCATGTTTACTGCATACGCTTAATGACGCTATAGGCTTCGTAGATGCCGAGAGCTCCTGCGCGGCTCATACTTGCGTCAGCCCGGGCCTTGTCTCCGAGTGCGTACTGTGAGAGCCCGAGGTTATAGTAGGCGACGCCCATATCCGGGGTGCGCTCTATCGCCTTCTCGAAGTAAGTGGCGGCATCTGCATAGCGCCCCACGGAGTAGAGGACGTACCCGATGTTGTAGAGCGCCGGGGCGTAGTCCGGGACGAGCTCGAGTACTTTTTCAAAGTCGCTGATGGAGGCTTGGGAGATGCCCTTACGGAGCACGAGGTCGGCTTCGCTCTGCTCCTTGCCGTCCTGACTTGCGAGGTAATTCATAAATCGGGATACGCCCCTCTGGAAAAAGGCGGCTGCATCCGAGGGGTCATCCTCCACCGCGTCGGAAAAGGCCGACACCGAAGCTTCGAAGTCTTTTACGGTCACGAGAGCCATTCCCCGGTCAAATGAGGTGCCGCGTTTCTTTTGGATCTCTTCGAGGTGCTCCCGGCTCTGTAGCTCGTTCAGCTCGGGCACCTGCCAGACCACGAATATCTGCCTACCCTCTTTCTTTTTGAAAAGAGCATCGATGAAAGCCTGCTTGGGGACGAAACGCAGTTGTCCTTCGGTTTGGACATAGTAGGAGAGACGGTACATTCCCTGGGGCATCACGGCAGACTGCCTGTCCTGAACCCGACCGCGGATGGAGCCTTCTGCACCCTCTTCGTAGCGTTCGGTGTACCCTTTGGCTTGGCTGTTGGTGACGAGCTGGCGGAACTTCCTGATGTTCTCGTCCCTTTCGTCACGTACCGCGAGCGTGGCGGAGTCGGGAGCCAATTCCCTCTCGAGGTCTTCTTGAAGCTCCTGCAAAGCTTTGGCTTGATTGGCAGACCCTTTGTCGTAGACCATTTTGGAGGCTTGGTAGAGGTCTTTGCGTGCGTTGTAGTCCTGTCCCAGGCGCTGATAGGCGTTGGCGCGCTCGGCGTAGGCGGGGACAAAAGTGGGGTACCGCTTGATGATTTTGTCGAGGTCACTCTTGGCGAGGTTAGGATCTCCGACAAGGTTGGAGAGGATGGCGCGGTTGAAGATGGCGAAATAGTTATTGGGATCCTCCCTCACTACCATATTGAGGTCTTCGAGGGCACCGTTGAGTTCGCCCACCTGAGTCCTCAGCAGTGCGCGGTTGTACCGGGCAAGGAGGCTCGATGGATCGAGATCCACGGCCGTGGTGTAGTCCTCCATGGCTCCGCGGATGTTATTCTGCTTGTACCGCATCAGGGCACGGTTCGCGAAGAGTCGGGACTCTTTCGGCACCTCTTTGATGGCTTTGGAGATGAGCTTCTCGGCATCGGCGTAGCGAGCGCGGTTGTACTCAATTTCGGCAAGCGAGAGGTAGGCACCTATGAGGGAGACGTCCTTGGTGAGTGCTTTCTCGAAAAGCTTCTTTGCGCCGATGGTGTCTTTCTCCACCAAGTGCAATCCCCCATCCAGCACGTAGCCCATGGCGTAGTCGGGGTAATAGCGCTTGAGGTGGGCTATGGTTTCTTTCGCTCTCGTGGTGTCCTTTCGGGAGATATAGAGGGCTGAGGCGTTATGAAGGGCGCCTTTGTGGTCGGGGTTGTCTTTGAGGACAACTTCGTAGTCAAGGGCAGCGAGGGAGTCTTTGCCAAGGGTGTGGCGGGTGATGCCCCTGAGGTAATAGGCTTCGTAGATGAAGGGATTGTGACGGATGCTCTCGGAGGCATCTTCTTCGGCTCCGAGGTAATCGTCGAGTTGGTACTTGGCCATCGCGCGATAGTAGTACGGCTCTGCGCGTGTGGAGTCGGCACGGACGGCGTTATTGAAGAGCTGTATGGCGAGGACGTAGTCCTTGAAGTAAATCGCGTTTTGACCAATCTTGATGACCTGTTCCATATCGATCTGTGCATATGCCGAAAAGGGAGCCAGTAGTGCCGGCGCCGTGAGGAGCAGGATGCCGAAGATCGTGCGGAGCAGTCTTTTCATCTTCGGGAAGGGAAATTGGGTTATTTATTGGAAATTGTACGGTAGCTTGCGGGTACTTTCCCCTTGGAGAGCTTGCTGAGCTTCCCTTTGATCATCTGTTTGCGGAGTGGTGTGACCCGATCCGTGAAGAGGACTTCTTCGAGGTGGTCGAATTCGTGCTGGAAGACTCTTGCGTTGAACCCCTCCAGCTTCTCCTCGTGCCACTCTCCTTGGGAATCTTGGTAGCGTACGGAGACCCACTTGGGGCGTGTTACGCTCTCCGAAAGACCGGGAAGGGAGAGGCATCCCTCCTCCATAGAGACCGTTTCTTCGCTTGCTTCGAGGATGGAGGGGTTGATGAAAGCCTTCTTGAATCCGGCTGTCTCGGGGAAAGAGTCCTTGAGGTCATCGGCATCGATGACGAAGAGGCGGATGCTCTTGCCGACCTGCGGAGCGGCCAGCCCCACGCCGTCGGCTTTGTACATCGTCTCGAACATATCGTCAATGAGCTTGGCGAGCCCCTCTTCCGTGAGCGGGTCTATCTCACGAGTCTCGTGCCGGAGTACTTCTGTGCCGTAAATGTATATCGGAAGAATCATATTTTTTCTCTCTTTGTTTGTCTGTAAATTTAATGTCTCTTGCAGGCAGCCTTTTCCCGACCGTACCGGGGAACTTTTTTCGGTCTGTACCGGACAAAAATTTCGGTCTGACCCAAAGGAGTGCGAGATACGGACCAAAGTTTTTATCTCTCTCCGGGACCGCTTCTCCGCCCTCTCCCCATGCAAAACCGCCTACTTGGGGCAAATATAGTCTTTTCCCGCCTTACTCTCCATAAAGTCACGGAGGATAATCACGGCACTCACTTCGTCTACAAGTCCTTTTTCTCTTCTCTTCATCTTCGTGACACCACTCTCGAGGATTGCTTTTTGGGCGAGTACGGAGGTGTACCGCTCATCGTATCGGACGATTTCGAGGTTGGGGAGCTTAGAGCGGATGCGCCGGATGAGTGGCTCGATGTACTTCGCACTCTCGCTCGGGGTATTGTCTGCCTGCTTCGGTTCCCCGATGACGAGTGCGTCGACGGACTCCTTTTGGAGATACTCCTGGAGCCACTCGACCACTTTGGAGGTCGCGATGTAGCCCAGACCCGTGGGAATGATTTTGAGGGGGTCGGTGGCTGCGAGACCGGTGCGCTTTCTGCCCACATCCAGAGCTAAGAGACGTCCCATAAGAGTTCGGATACTTTTTTCTCTGAGACCGGATCTACAGCTTCGGACGCTATTTCGGTCAGAGGCTTGAGGACAAAAAGGCGCTCCCGAAACCGCGGGTGTGGCACCGTAAGCTCCGGTGTGTCCAAAATCAAATCTCCGTAGAGGATAAGGTCGATGTCGATGGGACGGTCGGAATAAACGCCGTCCCGGCTTTTGTGCGTCCTGCCGAGCTCTTTCTCGATGTCTTGGGTCACGGAGAGCAAATCGAGCGGGGGAAGGGCCGTCTCAAGCGCTAAGGCGATGTTGTAAAAAAGATGCGGACTCCGGAACCCCTCCGGCTCCGTCTCGAAAGTCTTGGAGACTGCAGTCACGTCCCCGCATCTTTCCCCCAATAGAGCCACTGCATGCCCCAGCAGCGCCTCACGGTCTCCCATATTGCTGCCGAGGGAGAGGTATGCTCTGACCTTTTGGGGCACCATCTTCTTACGGAACGATAAGCATGGAGTCGCCGTAGGCACCGAAGCCGTACTTCTCTTTGATTGCCTCCTTATATCCGGCCATTACGTTTTTGTAACCGCCGAAAGCGCAGGCGTTCATGAGCATCGGAGAGTAGGGTATGTGGAAGCCCGTGATCATCGAGGTGGCCACCTCAAACTCGTACTCCGGGAAGATGAACTTCCCCGTCCAACCTTCGTAAGGCTTGATGAAACCGTCCGTACTTACGGCCGTCTCCAGAGCTTTCATCGTGGAGGCCCCGACGGCGCAAATCTGTTTGCCCGCGATCTTAGCGTTATTGACCATATCGCAGCACTCTTTGGAAACGAACATCTGCTCGCTCCCCATCTTGTACTTCGTGAGGTCGTCGACGTCGATTTCGGAATACATCACGCGGGAGTTGTGCAACGTCAGACGCGCAAACTTGGTGTCCTTCAGATCCAGGCGCTTCATCAGCTCTCTGCTGAAGTGAAAGCCCGCTGACGGTGCCACCACTGCGCCTTCCTCTGTGGCGTAAATCGTCTGGTAGTTCTCGGGATCCTCCGGCTCTTCGTCCCGCTTGATGTAGTCGGGCAGAGGGGTGAGACCGTGCGCAAAGAGCTCTTTCTTGAACTCCTCGTGTGTGCCGTCGAAGATGAAGCGCAGCGTGCGACCGCGTGAAGTCGTATTATCGATCACTTCGGCCACGAGGCTCTCGTCTTCGCCGAAGTAGAGCTTATTGCCGATGCGGATTTTTCTCGCCGGGTCCACAAGCACGTCCCAGAGCAGTTGCTCGGGCTTGAGCTCGCGGAGGAGGAAGACTTCGATAATGGCGTTTGTCTTCTCTTTGTGACCGAGAAGCTTGGCCGGGAATACCTGTGTGTCGTTGAGAACGATGACATCGTCGGCGCCGAAATAGTCGATCAAGTCCTTGAAGAGCCGGTGCTCGATCTCTCCGCTCTCCTTGTGAATCACCATCATACGTGCCTCGTCCCGAAATTTTTCGGCCGGCCGCTGAGCAATCAGTTCCTCGGGAAGTTTGTATTTGAATTGGGAGAGCTTCATGCTCCCCAGATTGTTCCTTAGCGTCTTCATATTCTTAAATGTAACTGTCGGTTCCCCGTTATTGTTCTCTTTTGTAGCCCTCTTTCTCCAATTCCCCCTTTATGAAGTCTTCGATCTCCTCCGGCTTGATGGCGCCATCAAGCGTGAAGGGACCCACGCTTGTGCGTCGGAGGGCGGTGAGGTGTGCCCCGCTCCCAAGATCACGACCGAGATCACGAGCCAAAGAGCGGATGTAGGTTCCTTTGCCGCAAGTGACTTCGAGCGTCAGCATCGGCGGCTCGAATGAGGTGAGCCTGATTTCCCGGATGAATACTTTTTTTGCCGGCAGCTCCGCCTCCTCTCCTTTCCGAGCCAGTTTGTAGGCGCGGGTCCCGTTGATGTTCACGGCAGAGAAGAGTGGGGGTACTTGGTCGATTTCGCCCTCAAATTTTCTCAGGGCTTCTTCCGTCATCTCTCTCGTGATGTGCTCGTAGGGGAACGTCGCGTCCACTTCACTCTCAAGGTCGAAGCTCGGGGTCGTCTCTCCGAGTTTGATGGTGGTGACGTAGTGTTTCAACCCCTTTTGGACTTCGTCGATGGTCTTGGTGAAACGTCCCGTGCAGACGACCACGACGCCCGTGGCAAGTGGGTCGAGTGTGCCGGCGTGACCCACTTTGATGCGCTTGACACCCAGGGCTTTTGAGAGAACGTAACGGAACTTGTTGACCACGTCAAAGCTGGTCCATTCCGGAGGTTTGTCTATGACGACATACCTCCCGAGATCGAAAGAGCTTTTGGGACGATCGGCTTGGGGCTTATGGCTCATACGGTGAGGTTATTGGAAAAGGGCGAGGTTTACGCCCGATGCCATCATAAGGAGAATCACGCCTCCCACTATGATGCGGTATACCCCGAATGCCCTAAAGGAGTGCTTGCGGACGTACCCTATGAAATACTTTATCGCAAGGAGTGCCACGACGAAAGCCACCGCGTTGCCGGCGAGGAGCAACCCCCAGTTGTCTGCCAGGATATGCAGGTCGCCGGACTTCATAAACTTAAGCAACTCGTACACCGTGGCTCCTGCCATCGTCGGCACGGCGAGGAAGAAACTGAACTCCGCGGCCGTCTCTCTCTTCAGCCCCACTGCCATACCGCCCACGATTGTGCTCATAGAGCGCGACATCCCGGGTAGGAACATCGCGATGCACTGAAAGAGGCCGATGATGAAAGAATCCTTGTAGCGGACGATTTTCTTCTCCCCGCGCTTCACCCAGTTGTCGATGAAGAGCATAATCACCCCGCCTATGACGAGGTTCAAGGCGATGATCCAGACTTCGCCGAGTACCGAGTCCACCCAGTCGTCGAAGAGCAGCCCCAAGACTACCGCAGGGATAATCCCCACCGCGAGAAGCCAGTAGAAGCGAAAGCGTCCCAATAGCCGTCTGAAGCCCGGTGCGTCCCTGAGGTCGGCAGGTACCTCGAAGCGGAGGAACTCCCGGAAGTACAGCACCACGACGCTGAGGATGGCACCGAGCTGTATCATCACTGTGAATGCCTTGACGAAGTCGGTACTCTCGATACCCATCAGCGCTTGGGCAATCACCATGTGTCCCGTGCTCGAGACAGGCAGGAACTCCGTGAGCCCCTCTACGATGGCCAGTACGATGGCCTGTATGTAATCCATCTGAGATCTTCTATTGCTTTAAGTGGATTCTTCCTCCTTTTATTTTCCTTGTTTCGGGCGGTAGAGGAGGGCGGGGATGATGCCGAGGTAGCCGAGTGTGGTGAGAATGGGGGCGAGGACGATCCTCCGGAAGTTAAAGACCTCCGGGTCGAAGCTTACGCCGTCCGCACTCTTTCCCCCGCTCATCAACGCATACCCGATGACGAGAAGGATCATCGAGACCGCCAATATCCATAGGTTGGCGCGTGTAAAACCGTAGTATTTGGACTCTTGTGCCATTTTGAGACAAAAATAGGTGAAGTGATTAGGCTCGGTAGAGCTTGTCTGCGTCCATCCTCAAGTAGCGGCTCACCGCAAGGGCTGACGCAATCCAGCTGATGAGGACTCCGAGGACAAGGACGATGCCCGAGACGATTAGGGAGTTTCGGATCGTCAAGACTTCGCGCATCGGAGGGAAGACGTCCAAGACATACCACCGCCCCCATGCCAGTAGCGCGATGGCCAGAACCGCCGCGGCCACGCCTGCCCATATATTGCTCCACACGAACGGCCTTCGGATAAAGCCCGCCGTTGCCCCCACAAGGCGCATCGTGTAGATGAGGAAACGCTTGGAGTAAATGAGAAGCCGGACGGTGTTATTGATGAGTACCACCGAGATAAGCAGCAGGATGACCGTCAGCACAATCATTACGATGGTGACGGTACGGATGTTCTTATTGAGCGCTTCGATGAGGTCTTTGCGGAAAGAGACGCTTTGGGTGATGGGGTAATTGCCCAGCAACCGTTCGATCTTCGCGATGCTGTCCTTCTCGGACACGTACTTGCTCTTGACATAGACTTCGAGCGTGGGTGAGAGGGGATTCCACCCCAGGAAGCTCTCCGGACTCTCTCCGAGTTCCTCGGTGAGCTGCTTCATGGCCTCTTCCTTGGAGTAGTATTCGACCTCCTTGACGAACGGGTGCTTCTCAATGTCTTTTTTCATCAAAGCGATCTCGTTATTGGACGCTTCCGGGGTGATGAGGACGGTGAAATTGAAGCTTTCCCGGACGTAGTCTTTGAGACCGGTGCCGATGAGGCCGATGATGGCGACTACACCGACCAAGAAGAGCACCATAGCGATACTGATGATGCTGATGATGCGCGAATGAATGAAACTCAGATTCTTGCTCTTACCTAACCGTTGCTCGTCTCTTCCTGCCATAGTCTGCTTTTCCGAGTGGATATCGAATATAATACGCGCAAATATACCCAAATTAACAAAGTCTCCTGCGGGAGGAGATGTGTCATCCCTGATGTGTCAGTCTTGATGTGTCAGCCTTAGGGTGGCGTGGTGTTTTATATTTGTGTATCTTTGCCCAACTTTCAGAATGAATGTAAGCCCGGATGGCGGAATTGGTAGACGCGCTGGTCTCAAACACCTGTGGAGCAATCCGTACCGGTTCGATCCCGGTTCCGGGCACGAGTAAAGGCCGGTAGCCAATAGGTTACCGGCCTTTCGTTTTTACTTTCAAGGATTTAGCCGGATGGATCCCTCGGTGTCTCCCCTGATGGAAGGGGAGACCAAGACCGGGAGAGGATGACCCCCAAGCCATTTGCCGTGTCCGACCTTGAAGAAAATCCCAATCCGCATCTCGTCCTTTCGTGAGCTTTTGGTGAGAAGAAAATTTTGACCCGTATCTCGTCCTTTCGTGGGCTTGGGCGAGAAGAAAAGTTTGACCCGTATCTCGTCACCTTGAGATACGGGTCAAAATTTAGGACATCTTTCGTGTGTAAGAGACCTTTCGAGCCTTTTTGAATAGCTCCTCATCAGCAAAGGAATCCACTAAAAAACGGAGCTATTCGTGGCAAGAGACCCTCTTGCAAAGGTTTCCTTTGGTCAAAGGTCTCAAACGGTCATTTAGCGGGGGTCTCGTCTTTGTCGGGGGCGGTTTGCTTGAACGCAAAGGTTACGGGGAGGTGGAAGCGGACGCGAACCGTCTCGCCCTTATCGTTCTTGCCGGGCGTCCACTTGGGCATCAGGGAGATGACGCGCAGGGCTTCGGCATCAAGGAGTTCGTGTACGCTGTGTGCGATCTTCGGCTCTGTCACGGTTCCGTCTTTATCGACCACGAAGGTGACGACCACGCGCCCTTGGATGTCCTTTTTGACTGCTTCCTCAGGGTATTTGATGTTATCAGAGAGAAAGGCGAGCATGGCTTCCTGACCTCCGGGGTAGGCGGGCATCACTTCCGCGTACTCGTACACGGGGTCATCGTCAGGAACCCGGGTGAGGATGGTGGGCGAGGCAGGGGTAGTCTCTGCCGGTTCTGCCGTAAGGAGGCTCGCGCTCATCAGCATAAGGGCTGCCACGGGTAGGGCGATGAGGGCGTAGCCGGCGGCTAAGCCTTTGAGGGTTCGATGTTTTTGGTTCATCATGGTTACTCTTTTCTTTAAATGGTTCATAGAAAACGAGAGCATCAGGGAGTCGGCCGAACTGCCGATGCTGCTCCTAAGGAGGTGCAATTGGTACTGACGTTTTTGCACTCCGCTTTTGAGTACTTGCGCGTCCGCAAGGTACTCGAGGTTACTGTCTTGAAGTGCGGCGAGACCCCACGCAAAGGGGTTCCACCACTGTATGGCTTTCAGAAAAAGACCGAGGTACAGATCGATGAAATGACGACCGCGGATGTGTGCCATTTCGTGCCGGAGGGCGTTTCCCGCGGTGTCCGATTCGTACAGGTCGACAGGCATCACGATGTGGCGTGAGCCGTAGGTAAAAGGTGAGCCCTCACCCTCTATGAGGTGTACCCGGATTCCGCCGGGAAGCTCTTCATGCCCCACGGCTTTCGCCGTGATCTGCCTGAGTTTGAGACTGCCGCCCATCAGGCGGAGAACGTAAAGAACAGTGCCCCAGCCCCAGACGCCAAGCAGTATGCTTTCCCACGGCAGAGGACTTCGGCTTCCAACTTCTGTCACAAAAAACTCGGGAAGCCGGTAGGTGAGGGTCAGCGCCGGAAGTGCCTCCTTGCCGGCGTCTGCGATACGGTCGGAGAGGAGGGGGGAGAGGGCAGGGAGTAGGAGCGAAACCACTAT
The DNA here is from genome assembly GCA_004555765.1 of Bacteroidales bacterium. GTDB lineage: Bacteria > Bacteroidota > Bacteroidia > Bacteroidales > Porphyromonadaceae > Porphyromonas_A. The sequence goes on along the minus strand of SFHG01000001.1, from coordinate 68,406 downwards.
CGCCGCGAGGTAATAGACGCGCCGGGCGGTGAAAAGGGTACTCTTCGAGAAGAGCAGGCGCTCAAGGAGGTAAAAAAGCATTACCCCGAGTCCCGACCACAAAAGATACAGACTCAAAGTGCTCATAAACACTGTACGCTAATTAGTTGTGTCCCCGTCTTCGTCCCCAATCATCCTCAAGATCTCTTCGAGGTCGGACTTCGTGAGCTTCTCTTCTCTTGCAAAGTGCCGGATGAGGTCTTTGTAGGACCCGGTAAAAAAGTCGGAGACGATCTTGGAAAGGGAGCGGTTGTAGTATTCCTGCTCGGAAACAACCGGGGCATAGACGAATCCGCGTCTCTTGCCTGTGCGCTTCACGAATCCGTTCTCTTCGAGCTTGCCGACCATGGAGGCGATGGTGGTATAAGGTTGGTCGGACTCGGGCATCAACTTCATAATGTCGCTGATTTCGCCCCGGGAGATTTGCCAGAGCGCCTTCATAATGGCCTCTTCCTGGGGGGTGAGCGGTGCGATCTCTTTCTTCTCTTTCATAAGGTGTTAGCTATTGAATTACGATTTTCTCGTAGCAAATGTACGAAAATTTCGTAGATAACCAAACTTTTCCCTCCATTTTGGAAGATTTTCTTCGGAGCGCTCTGAGGGCGCCGAAAATTTTGGCCTGTATCTCGATGGGACGAGACACGGACCGGGGAGAAAATTTTGGTCTGTATCTCGTCCCATCGAGGTACAGACCGAAGTCGAAATCTCCGTGGAGGACTCATAAATGATTGCGCTTCGAGGTGGATGTCTTTTAGGGAGGGATAAAGCGGGAGGAGGGGTGCCTCAAATTGCCAAAGGGGGCTTGGTTTGCGGATTTTTGGATAAGTTTGTGAAAGTGCCGGCTTACAGAAGGACGCGCGGTCGGACGCTTGGGAAATTTAATGCACATATTATGGTTATGAATACGTCACGAGGTATTTGGAGCGCACTTGCGCTTGCATCGGTTTTCGCGGTCATTGTGGTGCTCTCGGGGTGCAAGAAGTCACTCGAAGACGACAGCACGCTTTTTGACAGTCAAGTCATAAGCGATGCCCGTAAGGCGCTGGACACGAAGTCCGAAGCCGTCGGCTTCGAGATCGACCCGTTTGAGGGACTGAATAAGGACTCCCTTTCCGCAGACGAGCGGGACGCGATGGAGTTCCTCTTCGCGTATATGCCGCTTCCCGATATTATGGACCACAGCCGGCAGTTCCACCTCGACAACGTGCGTGCCGCCCTTGCCACCAAGTCCGCACAGGAGTGGGGCAAGGAGATGCCCGGGTACCTTTTCCGCCACTTTGTCCTGCCTCTGAGAGTGAATAACGAAGTACTGGACGATTTCCGCACACGGTATTTCAAAGAGCTGAATGACCTCGTGAAAGGCAAATCCATGACCGATGCCGTCCTCGAGATCAACCACTGGGCGCACCGTCACATCACCTATACCCCGACAGACGGGCGCACGAGACCTGCCACCGGCACGCTGATGAATGCCCTCGGACGGTGTGGCGAGCAGAGCGTCTTTCTTGTGGCGGCACTTCGCACTGCCGGCATCCCTGCACGGCAGATTTACACGCCGAGATGGGCGCACACGGACAATAACCACGCCTGGGTCGAAGCCTGGGTGGACGGTGAGTGGCACTATCTCGGCGCGAGTGAGCCGGCACCCGTCCTCGACAACGCGTGGTTCGACGCTCCCGTGCTCCGCGCTATGCTGCTCACGACCTACGCCTTTGGGGACTACAAAGGTCCCGAAGAGTGGCTCGAGAGTACGGCCGTCCACACCGCACTCAATGTCTCCGACAACTACATCCCCACCGCGGCCGCAAAGGTTCGTGTCCTGAACCCCGACGGTACGCCGGCCGAGGGTGCGGAAGTCACTTTCCGCCTCTACAATTACGCAGAGCTCTATCCCCTCGTGACGCGCATCGCCAATAAGTTAGGCGAAGCGTCCGTCAATCTCGGCCTCGGCGACATCGTGGTCGTAGCGACGAAAGGCGACCTCATAGCGATGAAAGAGCTTGCGGTACGACCCGACGCGGCTCCCTTGGAGCTCACACTCGGCACCTGGGACGAGCTTCCCGCAGACCAGCATTTCCAATTGACGCCCCCCGAAGAGAAGAAGCCGGAAGTCCGCTACACGCCGGAGGAGGAAGCTGCCAATAACAAGCGGATGGAAGAAAATACCCGCATCCGCACCGCTTACACCGATACGTTTTATGACGAAAAAGAAGCAGCTGAGGCCGTCGGAGGGATGGGACTCTCGGGCGAGGAGGCTCGAAAAGCCGCTGCCTTTTTGGTCACATCGAGAGGCAATCACGATGCGGTGGAGAAGTTCATCGCTGCCGCCGCGGGATCGGGGAAGACCCGTGAGGCGCTTTCCTTGCTGTCGTCTCTGATGCAGAAAGACCTCGAAGACATCCCTCTTGCCGTCCTTGAAGACGCCTTTGACCGAGACCTGACACCCGAAGAGTGGGCGGACAAAGACTTGATTTCGCCGAGGGTTATCCTCGAGACCATCTATCCCGTGGAAAAAGAGCTCGAGAAGTTCGTCTCAGAAGTGGCGGCTGAAGTACCCGGCTTCGCGGATAAGTCGAGAGCGGAAAAGGCGGAGGCCCTCACTGCCAAGGTCGCCACGTTCTATAATGACGACACCTACAACCCGCTTCGGATCCCGATGAGCCCCGTATCCACTTGGAAACTCAAAGGTGGAGACAAACGCAGCCTTACCGTCCTCCTCGTCCGCTTGCTCCGTGCGGCGAAGATCCCGGCGTACTTCGACAACGCGAACGAGGTGGTACTTTACCGCGACACCGACGGAACCGAGAAGATCCTCCATTACCTCCAAAAAGAGAAGGAGGAACCGTCGAATGCCGCCTGTGTCCTGGATCTGACTTACGAGCCGAAAGGGTTCCTCAAGACGCCCGGGTACGCCGTACACTACACCGTGGGTTATTTCTCGCCAGAGGGTAAGTTTGGGACTTACGGTTTCCCCGACTATGCCACGCCGGAAGACCTCCGGGGGCAAAAAGTCCTCTACGATCGTAATCTGCTCTCGACCGGAACCCGTGAAGCCGACGGTACGGCACGGTATGCGCTGCGGAAGATGACGTGCGGCGAAAAGACCCCGCTCCTCTTCGACTTCGACGAGAATGCGGTCAATGTCATCGGCGAGCTCAATAGCGAAGCCCTCTACAAAGATGCCAAGACCGGCACCGAGAAGAGCATCCTCTCCACCACCGGACGAGGCTACTTCGCACTCCTCATGGTCAAGCCCAATCACGAGCCTTCGGACCATATCCTCCGCGACATCCGTTCCCTCATCGGGGCAGATGGGAGGTTCCCCATTCCCGTACTCGCACTGACGACGGGGGCGGAGCCCTCTGAGGCGTTTGTGAAACTCTTACCGGAAGCGGTCTGGGGCACGGACACGGAAGGAATCCTCGACCAGATCGCCAAAGGCACCGAGCACGACCTGCCGCTCGACTACCCCGTGATCGTCGTCTCGGACACGTTCAACCGCGTCGTCTTCTTCTCCCAAGGCTACACCATCGGTATAGGTGACCGCCTCTCTTCCGTCATCTCGGCCGTCTCCAAGTAAGCGCGTAGAGACCGTATGCCCGAAGTCTTCGAGACCGTCTTCGACCCGATCCGCAGGGTGCGCGTCAAGCTCACCCCGGAGGAGAGGGTGCGTCAGTCCGTCGTCTTTCACCTCACTCACGCTCTCGGCTATCCTCCGGAGCTCATCTCGAACGAGTGCGCCATCACGGTGGGCAAGACGCTCCGGAGGTGCGACACGGTCGTCTTTGCGCCGCGTGACCGCACGCCGCTGATGATCCTCGAGTACAAGGCTCCAGAAGTGCCGGTTTCCGCGAAGACGGTCGCCCAGGCGCTCGAATACAACTCCGTTCTCTCCGCCCGTGTCATAGTCGTCACCAACGGTCGGACGATGAGCGTACTCCGCTGCCACGAAGGTGGCGGGACGCAGTACCTTGATGCCATTCCGCAGTACGAGTCCCTCATAGGGAGTGACCTGTCATAGCCCGTATCCCGACCATGAGACCGATTGTCCTCACCCTTCTTCTTTCACTTTTGACCCTATCCTGTATGCACGAAAATAAAGACCAATCACGGATCCGAAAAATCACCCTTGAGGGGTTCGTACCTTTTGAAGAAGGGTACGAAAAAGGCACGTCCGGCGCCTATGGCGGCCTCCTCGGAGACCGGCTGATTATGGGTGGCGGGTGCAACTTCCCCGGTGTCTCGAACGTCGACGGCGGGAAGAAGCAATACTACAGTTCATTTTACGCGGTTCGTGACGGCAAAGCCGTCCGTATCGCCCAGATGCCCTCACCGAGAGGGTATGGCGCATCCGTAGTGGATGAGAGCGGTGAAAAGCTTTTCTTCATAGGCGGAACTGATGACCATCTGCTTTACCCCGCCGTTTTTGAAGTCCGCATCGAGGATGGCGAACCGGTGATGGAGCGCATCGAGCACGGGTTGCCTTTCGGATGGGCAGAGGGAGGAGCTGCCCTCGACGGTCACGTCCTGTACCTGGCGGGCGGTTGGGAAGAAAAAGGCAAACCCCTCACCGATGTTGTCTCGCTCGACTTGCTCTCCGGTGCCTTTGAGCGTGTCGCCACCCTCCCTGGCGGTGAAGGAAGGATCCAGCCCGGAGTCTTTATCTCGGGTGGCAAACTCTACCTTTTCGGAGGAAATAATCCCTCAGACGGCACCCGTCCGTCTAAGATCCACGACACAGCCTATGCCCTTGATCTTAAGACACGGGAGTGGAAAGGGCTCCCGGAACCCCGTTTGGCGGACGGCAGCTTGATGCCTTTCGTCGGTACTGCAGTCTCCAAAGCCCCCCTCTCGGGCGAAGTCTATGCCGCGGGTGGCGTGAATGCGGAGATCTTCAATGCCGCCGTCCTCCGCGAATACCATCAGGGCAAAGCACCCGAGTCCGAAAAACCCCGTTACGCGGAGCTTAGGCGCGAATACCTCACCCACGCCCCCTCTTGGTACCGCTTCTCGCCCCTCCTGATGCGCTTTAATCTTGAGACCGAGACGTGGGAAGAGTTGCTCAGTGACCCCGCTATCGCCACCGCAGGGGCAGTCCTTGCGACCGGGACTAAGGGCAGGCTCTGCCTCATCGGGGGTGAGCTCAAGCCCGGCATCCGCACTCCGGATATTTGGGCGATTGACACCGCCAAATAATAATCCCCCAGTGCGCCCGCGAGCGAGATACGGACCAAAAATTTCTCCGCATACGGAGCGGCGACAAATTTTCACACAGACCGAAAAAATCTCCCGGTACAGACCGAAATCGCATACCGGCTCATAGCACCGATTATGAAAGGAATCATACTCGCCGGAGGCAGCGGTACGAGACTTTACCCGATCACCAAGGGGGTCTCCAAGCAGCTCCTCCCCATCTACGACAAACCTATGATTTACTACCCCCTCTCCACGCTGATGTTGGCGGGGATAAGGGAGATACTTGTCATCAGTACGCCGGACGACCTGCCCAGATTCCGAAAGCTCCTCGGTGACGGCTCCGACTTCGGCATCACACTATCGTATGCCGAGCAGCCCTCTCCCGACGGTCTGGCGCAGGCGTTCATCATCGGGGAAGAGTTTCTTGGGGGGGATGATGCCGCCCTCATCCTCGGCGACAACATTTTCTATGGCAGGGGAATGACCGGGATGCTCCGGGAGACGGTTCGGCAAGTGACGGAGCGCCGCCGGGCCACCGTCTTCGGCTATCCCGTCAAAGATCCCGAGCGGTACGGTGTCGTGACCTTGGACAGTGACGGACATCCCACGGAGATTGTGGAGAAACCCCGGGAGCCGAAGAGCAATTACGCGGTCGTGGGGCTTTATTTTTACCCCTCCGATGTGGTGAAGCGCGCGCGGGAGATAAAGCCTTCGGCGAGGGGTGAGCTCGAAATCACTTCCCTCAATGAGGCCTACCTTCGTGACCACCTCCTTGATGTGACCCTTATGGGACGCGGGTTTGCCTGGCTCGACACCGGCACCTTTGCTTCCCTTAGTGAGGCGGGAACTTTCGTCGAAGTTCTCCAAAACCGGCAAGGGCTTAAAATAGCCTGTCTGGAGGAGATCGCCTACCGTTTGGGCTGGATTACGAAAGAGAAGCTCCTCGAAGCCGCCCGCACCATGATTAAGAACGAATACGGCGAGTATCTCCTCCGTGTCGCGGACGGTCGCCTGTAATCTTTTCCGACTTCCGACTTCGGATTTTTGCGTTTATGAAGAATATACTTGTTACCGGCGGAGCAGGTTTCATCGGCTCCAATCTCATCCATTTTTTGCTCAAGAAGTACGGTTCCGGGGAGCGCGAAATCTTCAATCTCGATGCGCTCACGTATGCCGGGAATCTCGGCAACCTCCGTGATGTCGAAGGCAATCCGCACTACCATTTCATCAAGGCGGATACCACGGACTTCGAGACGATGAAGCGGGTCATCGGAGACTACGGAATCGACGGCATCATCAATCTTGCTGCGGAGAGCCACGTGGACCGCAGTATCACCGATCCCTTTACTTTTGCCCGTACCAACGTGATGGGGACTCTGTCGCTCCTCCAAGCGGCGCTTGAGGTCTGGGAGGGTCGTCCGGACTTTGGGGACAAGCGCTTTTACCACATCTCCACGGACGAAGTCTACGGGTCGCTCGAACCGGGGGATGCGCCGTTCAAGGAGGGCGACCTCTATGATCCGCACTCGCCTTACTCGGCTTCAAAAGCCTCCTGCGACCACTTCGTGCGCGCCTACCGGGACACCTACGGACTGCCGATACTCATATCCAACTGCTCCAACAACTACGGTCCCTACCAGTTTCCTGAGAAGCTCATCCCTCTTGTCGTCAATAACATCCGCCACGGCAAAGCACTGCCCGTCTACGGCACGGGAGAGAACATCCGCGACTGGCTCCACGTGGACGACCACTGCCACGCCATAGACCTCATCCTTCACCGGGGACGTCCCGGCGAGACGTACAACATCGGCGGGCACAACGAGCACACCAATATCGAGATCATCAAGCTCCTTATCCGCATCGCCGACAGCGAACTGGGACGGGAGGAGGGACACTCCCTGCCGCTCATTACGTTTGTCACCGACCGCAAGGGACACGACAAACGCTATGCCATCAATTCCGAAAAGATACAGACGGAGCTCGGCTGGAGGCAGGAGATTCCTTTCGAGGTGGGCATCCGGAACACCGTCCGCTGGTATCTCGAAAACGAAGAGTGGATGAGGAGCGTCACTTCCGGAGCCTACGAAGCCTACTACGAAAAGATGTACGCCGGTCGCTAACCCCCTCCGTACCCCTTCCGAACGAGATACAGACCGAAGTCAGACGCCCGGTCTGTACCTTTTCCCCGTCTCACCCGTACCGGGACAATCTTTTAGCCCTGTACCTTTTTCCCGGTCTCTCTCAGCCCCGGCAAGAAAGGATACTTCTGAGTAAAACCAATCAATCACCATTGTCACAAATTGTTCGCCATGCATCTTCCGCTCACGCTCGGTACCCTCTCTGCGGCGCTTCTGCCCCTTACGTTGTCTGCGCAAAAAGCAGACCGCCCGAATGTCATTCTCCTCGTCGCCGACGACCTCGGGTACGGGGACTTGAGCTGTTACGGTGCGGAGAGGGTCTCCACCCCGCATACGGACGGATTGGCGCGCACGGGCATACGCTTCACGGACGTACACGCAGTGGCGGCCACGAGTACGCCCTCCCGCTTTTCCCTTCTGACCGGAGAGTACGCGTGGCGTAAGAAAGGGCGGGAAGTCGCCTCCGGTGATGCCGCGATGATCATCGAGCCCGATTGTTTCACCCTCGCCGACCTTTTCAAGAGTCTCGGCTATGCCACTGCGGCAGTGGGTAAGTGGCACCTCGGTCTGGGAAGCGTGACGGGGGCGCAGGACTGGAATGCACCCCTTCCGCAGGCGCTCGGCGACATAGGGTTCGATTACTCCTACATTATGGCGGCCACGGCAGACAGAGTGCCTGCCGTCTTCATCGAAAACGGCTCCGTGGCGAATTACGACCCGTCCGCCCCCATCGAAGTGGACTACCGAAAGCCCTTCCCCGGAGAGCCGACAGGGAAAGATAACCCCGAACTCCTATATAACCTCAAAAGCAGCCACGGTCACGACCAGGCCATAGTGAACGGCATCGGGCGCATCGGCTATATGAGAGGCGGAGGTACAGCGCTGTGGAAAGACGAAAACATAGCGGACTCCATCGCCGTCCACGCCACGCGTTTCATCGAGAAGCATGCAGGGGAGCCTTTTTTCCTCTATCTCGCCACGAACGACATACACGTCCCCCGCTTCCCTCACGAGCGCTTCCGGGGGAGAAGCCCTATGGGGCTGAGGGGCGAAGCCATCCTGCAGTTCGACTGGACGGTGGGCCAAGTGCTCTCCAAGCTCGAGGAGCTGGGCATCCGCGACAATACCCTCATTATCCTCACGAGTGACAACGGTCCCGTCATCGACGACGGCTACCAAGACGGGGCGCGCGAGTTGCTCGGCGGTCACCGTCCCTCCGGTCCGCTCCGGGGCTTCAAGTACAGCGCTTACGAAGGAGGTACCGCCGTGCCTTTCATTGTCTCTTGGCCTGCCGTTGTCCGATCCCGGGGTACTTCCGGCGCACTGCTCTCTCAGGTCGACTTGATGAGGTCTCTGGGCAGCCTGTTGGGTGCCCGTTTCCCCCGCGGGAGTGCCCCGGACAGCAGGGACTTCCACGAGGCTTTGTTGGGCAAAGACGGGGAGGGCGCTCCTTTCGTCATCGAGTCCTCTAATACGCTCTCCATCAGAGACCGGAAGTGGAAGTACATCGCTCCCGGCGGTGGCGGTCCCATGATTACGTGGGGACCGGAGATAGAGACGGGGTACCGCCCTTACCCTCAGCTCTTCGATCTTTCGGACAAGCGTGAGGCCGAAAACCGGATAGAGACCCACAGCGCCGAGTACCTGCGCCTGCGTGACCTGCTGGAGAAGGTAGTGGATGGTCGGTACTTGCAATAGAATTGGGGTCGAAAGGCGCTCTAAGTGCGCTCTAAACGGGGTACGTACCCGGGAGAAGTTTTGGTACCGTACCTTTTCCCGATTTTGCCCGTACCTCGGCGATCTTTTCGGTCTGTACCTTTTTGAAGTCCGCTTTAAGCCGGTCATAAAAGGAACTTTTGGGTAAGTTTGTGATCAAACCCATACAGTAGATTACAATTGCATTCATGAATATAGCCATCGTAGGCACCGGGTATGTGGGGCTTGTCACAGGGACCTGTTTTGCAGAGATGGGTCTGAGGGTCTTTTGCGTCGACACCGATGCCGAAAAGATCTCCAACCTCCGCCGCGGCATCATCCCCCTATATGAGCCCGGGCTTGAGCCGCTCGTCAAAAAGAATGCGGACGAGGGGCGTCTCTCTTTCCACACCTCGCTCGCCGAGTGCATCGGTGACGTGCAGATGCTCTTCATCGCCGTGGGTACGCCCGCAGGAGATGAGGGTAGGGCGGATCTCCGCTACGTCTTCGCGGTGTCGGACGAGATAGGCCGGCTGATGACGAAGCCTCTGCTGGTCATCACCAAGAGTACCGTCCCCGTCGGTACCACTTATAAGGTGAAAGAGCGCATCCTCTCGGGTCTGAGGGCACGCGGGGTGGATGTACGGCTTGAGATGGCCAATAACCCAGAGTTTCTCAAGGAAGGTGCCGCCGTCAAAGACTTTATGAGTCCGGATCGCGTCGTCGTGGGCGTGGAGGGTGAGATGGGACGCGAACTCATGCAGCGCCTCTACCGACCTTTCCTCATCAATCACTTCAGGGTTATCTTTATGGACATACCCTCCTCGGAGCTTACCAAGTACGCCTCCAATGCGATGCTTGCCACGAGAATAAGCTTTATGAATGAGCTTGCCAACCTCGCCGAAGCTCTGGGCGCGGATGTCGAAATGATCCGCCAGGGGATGGGCGCGGATAAGCGCATCGGCACCTCTTTCCTCTACCCCGGTGCCGGCTACGGCGGCTCCTGTTTCCCCAAGGATGTCCAAGCCCTTTCGCACTCGGCACGGGAGATCGGACTTGAGATGAAAGTGATCGACAAGGTACACGAGGTCAATGATGCCCAGAAGCACCTACCCGCCGACAAGGTAAAAAAACACCTCGGCAGTGACCTCCGCGGTCGTGTCATAGCGGTGTGGGGACTCAGCTTCAAGCCCGAGACGGACGATATGCGGGAAGCGCCTTCGCTTGTCGTCACGGAGGATCTCCTCCGATCCGGCGCCCGCGTGCAGGCTTATGACCCCGCGGCTGTGGAGACCGCGCGGAAAGTACTCCCCGATGGGGACATCACTTTCGCAGATACCGCATACGATGCGCTCCGGGGTGCGGACGCGCTTGTCCTCCTGACCGAGTGGAAAGAGTTCCGTATGCCGGACTGGGGACGCGTCAAGACCTTGATGCGGGGAAATCTCGTGGTGGACGGGCGCAACATTTACGTCCCGTCCGAGCTTAGAGAAACGGGCTTCCGGTACGAAGGCATCGGCCGGGGCTAAGATTACTTTTATACCGATATTATTATGACCAGTCAACCCATTATCCGCTCCCTTCTGGATACAGACCTCTACAAGTTTACGACGAGCTACGCTTACTCCAAGCTCTTTCCGAGGGCGTATGGTCGCTTCGAGTTTGTGGATCGCGACAACGTATGCTATCCCGAAGGCTTCGCGGTAAAGCTGCGTGAAGAGTTCGATAAGATGGCTCTTCTCAGGCTCACCGAGGATGAGGCCGCCTTCCTCGAAAAAGAGTGTCCCTATCTGCCGCCGCCATTCATTGACTTTATGCGCGGCTACCGCTTCAATCCCTCCGAAGTGGAAGTTTCTCAGGATGCCGAGGGACATCTCTCCATATCCGCCGAAGGGCTCCTCTACAGAGTGACTTTTTGGGAGACGCCCATCCTCGCCATCGTCTCCGAACTCTACTACGAGACCACGGGGCAGAAGCCTGACCTCGACTTTATGCGCAACCACGCGATAGAGAAAGCCCGTGAGATGAAGGCGCATAACCTTCAGGTCAGTATGTTCGGGATGCGGAGACGCTTCTCCTTCGACGTGGAGGACGAAATCACCGGCCTCCTCAAAGAATACGCCGGTGACAGCCTCTACGGCACGAGTAACCTCTACCTCGCCAAAAAGCACGGCATACGGGTTTCCGGCACGCATCCGCACGAGTGGGTGCAGTTTCACGCGGCGGTCTACGGCTACAAAATGGCCAACTATATGTCTATGGAGGACTGGATCGATGTCTATGACGGAGACCTCGGCACCGTACTCACGGATACCTATACGACGGAAGTCTTCCTCCGCAATTTTTCCAAAAAGCACGCTTCGCTCTTCACCTCGGTTCGCCACGACTCCGGAGATCCCTTTGCATTCACGGACAAAGTCATCGCACGTTACAGGGAGCTCAAGATCAAGCCCGAGAATAAGTACATCGTCTTCTCGGACGGTCTCGACATTCCGCGTGCCATAGAGATCGATGAGTATGCGGAAAAGAAAGGCATCAAAGCCACTTTCGGCGTCGGCACCAACCTCTCCAACGACGTGGGCAACGACACCGTCCCCCGCAACATCGTGATGAAGCTCTTCGCCTGCCGTATCTCCAAGAGTCAGCCCTGGCAGAAGTGCGTCAAGCTCTCCGATGTCCAAGGCAAGCACACCGGTGATCCCGACGAGATCAGGCTCGCGATGCTTTCGCTCGGCATCCGGGAGTGACCCCGTGAGGCGTACTCTTGCGCGCCTATCCCCATCCCCACGAGGTACGTACCGGGACAAAAGCCGGATACGGACCGAAAGAGAAAAAAGGTACAGACCGGGACGAGAGCGAGACACGTACCAAGATTTTCTCCTCCTCCCGATAGCGAATAACATAAACCATCAAATAAACCATCCTTATTCCATTATGAGCGCTCCCCAAAAGAAAGGCGAACTCGCCGAGAACGCCTACCGAAAGCTCCGCCCGGGTGAGACCTATACCCCGGTCGTTCCCGCATCCGAGAGTCCGAAAGAGCTGACCCTCTATTCACTCTCCTGGGGTATCGTCATGGCCATTATTTTCAGCGCCGCTGCCGCATACCTCGGTCTCAAGGTGGGACAGGTCTTTGAGGCGGCCATCCCGATAGCCATCATCGCTGCCGGACTTACAAGCGCCACAAAGCGCAAAGGCGCCCTCCTCGAAAACGTCATGATACAGAGTATCGGGGCCTCTTCCGGCGTCATAGTGGCAGGAGCCATCTTTACCATCCCTGCGCTCTTCATCCTCCAGGAGAAGTACCCCGACATCACGGTCAATTTCTTCGAGATCTTTGTCTCTTCGCTCCTCGGGGGCATCCTCGGGATATTGATGCTCATCCCTTTTAGGAAATACTTCGTCAAGGATATGCACGGCGAGTATCCTTTCCCGGAGGCTACGGCGACCACTCAGGTGCTCCTTTCGAGCGAAAAAGGCGGTGCCCAGGCCAAGCCCCTCCTCATCTCCGGCCTCATCGGCGGTCTCTACGACTTTGCCGTCTCGACCTTCGGGGCGTGGCGCGATACCGTCTCCTCGGTGGCTACGTCGTGGGGGCATGCCTTTATGGATAAAACCAAGCTCGTCTTTCAGATCAATACCAGTGCCGCTGTCCTCGGTCTCGGCTATATCATCGGACTGAAGTACGCCCTCATCATCGGCGCAGGCTCTGCCCTTGTGTGGTGGATCATCAACCCCCTCCTCGCCCTCTTCTGGGGAGACACGGTTCTCGCCTTCGGGGACGCGTCCATCACGGTGCCCGTTTCGCAAATGACGGCACAGGAGATTTTTACCAATTACGGTCGTAATATCGGTATCGGCGGTATCGCCATGGCGGGCGTCATCTCTATATGGAACTCGCGCAAAATTATCGCCTCCGCCGCTTCGCTCGCCAAGAACGAGCTCGGCAGCAAAGGCAAAGCCGCTGGTGCCGAAGATACCCCGCGTACCCAGCGCGACCTCTCGATGAAAATGGTCGTCTGGGGCATACTTCTCGCTCTCGTCTGCATCGGCATCTTTTATTTCGGAGTGGTGAGCGGGAATCTCCTCTTTACCATAGTCGGACTTCTGCTGACTGCCGTCATCGCTTTCCTCTTCACTACCGTCGCCGCCAACGCCATCGCCATAGTCGGCTCCAATCCCGTCTCGGGTATGACGCTGATGACACTCATCGTGGCGTCTGTCGTCCTTGTGGCGTGCGGTATGACCGGGTCGGCCGGTATGGTTTCTGCCCTCGTCATCGGTATCGTCGTCTGCACCGCTCTGTCTATGGCCGGCGGTTTCATCACCGACCTCAAGATCGGGTATTGGCTCGGCTCTACGCCCCGGGTACAGCAGTCGTGGAAGTTCCTTGGGACACTTGTCTCCGCGGCAACGGTCTGCGGTGTCGTCATTGTACTGAATAAGGCCTACGGCTTCACCGGTCCCGAGGCTCTCCAGGCACCCCAGGCAAACGCCATGGCGGCTCTGATCGAGCCTCTGATGACGGGTCAGGGCGCGAAGTGGGCGCTCTACGGCATCGGCGCGCTCCTTGCCCTCGTCCTCACGTTTCTTAAGGTTCCTGCGTTGCCTTTTGCACTTGGGATGTTCATTCCCTTGCAATTGAACCTCCCCCTCGTCGTGGGTGGGTTCATCAGCTGGTATCTCTCAAGGAGTTCCAAAGATGCCGCCTTGAATAAGGTTCGCGTCGACAAAGGCACCCTCCTTGCCTCCGGCTTCATCGCAGGCGGTGCGCTGATGGGCGTCGTCTCTGCCCTCCTTAAGCTCTCCGGTGCCGACCTTATGATGACCGCTTGGCAGGAAAACGGCTGGAGCCACGTCCTTACCATCGTGATGTACCTGCTTGTCTGCCTCTATCTCTATCGTGCCTCCATGAGTGCCAAAAAAGAAGAAGCCTAACCTCTCTATTTATGCCCAAATACACCCTAAAGAAAGCCCTTGCCGACACCAAAAAAGTCATCGAAGAGCAGTCGGCAGAACTATCCAAACCGGAGCCGAAAGGTCTCTTCAGCCCCATCAAATATACCCTCGACCTCGGGGGCAAAAGGCTCAGACCTTTGCTTGCCCTTCTCGCCTACAAGGCTTGCAATCCGAAGGGGAAACTTGAAGAGATCAAACCCGTGATGAAAGCGGTCGAACTCTTTCATAACTTTTCCCTCATCCACGACGACCTTATGGACGATGCGCCCATCCGCAGGGGCAAGCCTACGGTCTACAAAAAATGGGGCTCTGCTCAAGCCGTTCTCTCGGGCGATGCGATGCTTATCGAAGCCTACACCGCCCTCTCCGAGACAGAACCCGGGCTTACGCCTACGCTGCTCCACACGTTTAATCAAATGGCTCAGGGTGTCTGCATCGGTCAACAGTTGGATATGGAGTTCGAGACACGCCCGATCGCCGAAATCTCCATTGAAGAGCACTCGGAAATGATCTTCTACAAGACCGGTGCCCTCCTCACCGGATCTGTGGCAATGGGTGCGCTCGTCGGCGATATAAGTTCGCCGGAAGATCTGGATACCCTTTCGGCATCCGTCTCGAGTTTCGGATCTGCGTTTCAGATTATGGACGACTATTTGGATATTTTTTCGGAAGATGAAGAGTTCGGCAAGCGCCGCGGCGGGGACATTCTCGAAGGCAAGCGCACCTGGCTTCTTCTTGATGCCTACTCCAAATCCCCGGAAGAGGTCGAAAAGGCTCTTGCCATAGAAGGAGACGACGAGAAAATAAACGCGATGACCGACCTTTACCGGAAGCTGCATACGGACGAGGATGCCGTCCGGATAGTGGAGGAGCTGACGGATAACGCCATTGAGGGCCTTGACGGTCTGCCTTTTGACACTTCGCTCTTTAGAGAGCTCTACTCCTCGCTTCTTGACCGTAGATCCTGATTTCGGTGTAGTGCATCCGAATGGCACCGCCCAAATGAGGGACTGATTTTGGTTCGTATCTCGCGCGGACGAGATACGGACCAAAGTTTTCTTTTCGCTCTGAGTCTCGCGCGGACGAGATACAGGCCAAAGTTTTCGCTTCCTGTTGTCCTCCGCCTTCCTTTCCCCCGACACATTCTCTATGGTAAATGGGGATGTTTTTTGTGGCAAATGGCAGGAACTTGTACAAAATACCGGGTGGGTGGCTTATTTTTAGTACCTTTGCGATCGAAATGATTTATCTTTTACACCCCTATAATATTATCAGATCCTTTATGACAAAGAAAGGTTTGCTCATCGCGGTTGGACTTATGTCCGTCCTGTCGTTGGGTACGAATACGCTAAAGGCTCAAACACAAGATGTGAGCATTACAGTTTCCCCCTATGTTTCATACAATTGGTGGAACGAAAACATCGCCTTGAAGAACTCCCCCTTCTACGGCGCACGTGTGGGCTTCGGCTTTGGACCGTTTTTCGAAATCCGGGCCAATGCAGAGAAGTCGCTTAACCTTAAGACGGCCATCGGCAAGACCTCTTGGAATCCTTTCAACGAGGAGACCCTCAATAAAATCGACGGGATGGATACCGACATTACCCGTTTCGGCGGTGAGGTGAAGATTAACCTCCTCAACGGGTACTCCGTCGCGCCCTACATCACCGGTGGTGCAGGCGTCCAGATCTTGAATTACAATCCTTTCGACTACAACTCAGCCGATGGTGCACTCCAAGATGCCCGCCTCAAAGAGTCTCAACTCTACTGGACGGCAGGTCTGGGGCTGAAAGTCAACTTCTCCCCGCGTATCGCCCTTGCCCTTGAGGGTCGCAACGTCCGCTTCAATATGGACGCGAATAACTCCCTCATCAACCCCGCCCACAAGACCGAGGCAAGCAAGTGGGGTAACTGGCAGGCCGCTGCTTCGCTCGACTTCTATCTCGGTGGCAACCCCACGATGGAAGGTCCCAACGGTCGTGTATACCAGAGCCTCTACTCTGACGGCTTCCAAGGGATGAAGTTCGTCATCGAGCCGGGTATCCAGTACATCGATTTCAACGAAAAACTCGCAGGCCTCGAAGACCAGTGGTTTATGGGTGGCGCAGTGGGCTTGGACTTCTCCAGCCTCATCGGTCTCCGTGCGTACTACTATCAGGCTACGGAGCAGCCCGATAAGCTCGACTTCAACTTCAATAAGGACTACCGTATGTACGGTCTCGACCTCCTTGCCCGTCTGAATTATCCGCGCGGTATCGTGCCTTACCTCCAGTTCGGTGCAGGGTATCTCGACCAAAACAACCTCATCCTCTCCACCAATACCGAAGAGGCCAAAGAGGCTTTCAAGAGCCACAACCTATTTGCCAAACTGGGTGCCGGTGTCGAAATCCCCGTCTCCCGCTGGTTCGCTTTCTACGGCACTGTGAACGGGCTCCTTATGACTGACCGTCTCGCCGGTGTCGAACTCAAAGAAATCTCCGCCCCCAGCCAGATCGTCGTCAGCCCCTCCTACACCGCAGGACTCCGCATCAATATCGGCAACCCCGCTACGATGAACGACCTTTACTACCCGACCGCATCCGCGACGACGGTAGACCCGGTCACGGGTGAAGTCCTCAACGGGGACATCAACGATGCCCGTACCCGCTATACCCGTGACAACCTCTTTGGTCGCGATGTGTACGTGAACGCCAAGAATATGATGACGAAGCAGGAGTTTGAGGACATGGTGGATCGCATCCTCGAAAAGATTCGCTCCGAAGAGAGCGCTCGTGCTTCCCTCTTTACACAGGATGAAATGGACGTGGTACTCACCGCCATCAATGCCCAAAACGCACAGCGCGGTCTTGCACCCGTTTCTGCCGACGCCTCCAAGGATCAGATCATCGCAGACCTTCGTGCCCGCGTTAACGCCCTTGAACGTCAGAATAACGGCGTGGCACCTTCCACGACCATCATCGCTCCGGGTACCGGCTACACTGCTCCCGTGGCGCCTGCTGTCGCTGCTCCCGTGGCTCCCGGAAGTGAAGCAGCGGTTCCTGCTCAGCGCATCGACCCTAACGTCTACACGAATCCCTCTGCTGCTGCCCTCTCTCCTGCACGTACCAGCTATCTCAAGCTTAACCGTCTCGCCGTCTTTACCGGCGTGAACCTCGGCGAAGGCACACAGTGGCAGCTCGGTGCAAGAGGGTACCTCCAGATCTCCGACACGAACCTTGACTTCGTCCCCGAAGTAGCCGTCGGCGTAGGTAGCAAGACCGGTTTCGACCTCTCTGCCAACGTGATCTACAATTTCCGTCTCAGCGACTTTGTGCTTGATCCTTACGTGGGTGCCGGTCTCGGCTTCTTCAACCACGGTCTCGGTGCAAGCTTCGGCACGAACATCATCCTCGGTGCGAATTTCAAACTCGGCACAGCGGGCGAAGTCTTTGCCGACTACTCCATCAGAAATCTCTTCAAGAATAACCAGATTGCTGTCGGTTACCGTTTCGTATTCTAAAGAGGTTGCTTTATTAGACGTAAAGTAGATCCTACTCACACTAAGCAACAGATTTAGAGATATGAAAAAAAGAGACATTATACTCAGCCTTACCCTCGGTGCGCTCTCCCTTGCGGGAGCGACCGCCGGGGCGCAGGAAGCGCGCGTGACGCGTGTCACGATGCCTCAGGATAGCGTCGCGACCGTGCGTACGGATCGTGCGGATTACGGCAAACTGCTCGGCATAAAGGACTACGAGTCCCTCCCCGGTGACGCACTTCTGCCCATTACGCGTGAAGAGGCCGAAGAAGTCATCTCCGCCATGATTGTCGCCGCCCGTGCCCCGGGTCAGGAGGCGATCAATAGAGCCAAGGTGCTTAACGACTTCAAGGTAGAGACTCTCCGTCGTCGCCTTCTTGATGACGCACTTAGGAAGAGCTACACGGAGGAGTACGAAAGGAGACTGGACAAGCTCGAAAACTTTATCCTGCTTCTTCTTGCCAATAACGGTCTTAGCCCCAATGCCATCAATAATCTGGTCTCCGGTCTCACCGGTACTCGGCCCGGTTCGGCTGCCGTGATTCCGGCCGGGCAGGACGGGGCGACAGGTACCTCGTCTTCTCTCGTCCCCGGTGCTTCGGACGGCTCCAATCCCGTCGCCCTCAGACCGGGGGCAAAAGCGGCGTCTTGGGAACACTTCCTCAGTCGGGTCTTCTACGGCTACGACAGCTCCAAGTTAGATGAGGAAGCGAAGAAAGTCCTTGATGATGTCGCCGGCTGGATCAAAGAGACGGGTATGGGTGTCACGCTCCGCGGTTGGGCTTCGCCCGAAGGCAAGATGAGCTACAATAACAAGCTCTCTGCCCGTCGGGTACAGGCCGCTGCCGATTACCTCAAGAAGCAGGGTATCTCCGAAGGGCTTCTCAAAGTCATCCCGTCGGGCATAGACTCGATGAAAGACACCAAGAGCAAGTACCCCGCAGGGCGCCGTGTGGACATCCGTCCCGACTATGGCGAAAAAGCCCTCTGATGCTTGATTTCCGGCTCCTGTAAGCCCGTAAATAACAATCCGTTTTTGACCTGTATCTCGCGCTGCCGGGATACGGGTCAAAAATTTTTTCTTGTATCGTATCTGGTCTTTTCGAGATACGTACCGGGATTCTCCGTGCCGAGATTCGCCGGCCCGTAATGGCAGGGCGGGCGACAATATGGCGGACGGTCTGCCCCCATTTCGTCATTGTGTCGCTTTTTGCAAAAGGATAGGCGTAACGCTTATGCAAACGAACACGATCTCTCGACCTTTTCAACCGAAACAGTCGACTAATTCGTTTGAAACAGTCGACTAATTTTCCGGATTAGTCGACTAATTTTCCAGATTAGTCGACTAATTTTCCGAGACAGTCGACTAATTCGTTTGAAACACTCAACTAAAGGAAGGAATAATAAGATATGAACTGGGAGAAACTTACCATTAAAGCACAGGAGGCCGTGCAGGCGGCGCTCCGCTATGCCGAGAGTGGCGGGCAGCAGGCCGTAGAGCCCGAACATTTGCTCAAAGCCCTCCTCGAGGACGATACGCAGATAGCGGAGTTTTTGATTTCCAAAGCAGGGGGCTCCGTACCTGCGCTCAAGAAAAATACCGACTTGGCACTGACACATTTGCCAAAAGTGGCAGGTGGTCAGCCTTTCCTAAGTCAGGATCTCAATACAGCCCTTGCGGAGGCCGAGAAGAGTGCCACAAAGATGGGCGACCAATTCGTAACCATCGAGCATCTTTTCATAGGACTCTTTAATACGAATAACGGTGCTTCCCGTCTCCTCAAAGACCAGGGACTCACGCGTGACACGCTTGAGAAAGCCGTCACCGAGATGCGGAAAAGCACCGGCAAAGTGACCTCACAGAGTGCCGAAGAGACCTACAACGCCCTCGGCAAATACGCACAGAACCTCATCGAACTCGCACAAGGCGGTAAGCTTGACCCCGTCATCGGCAGGGACGACGAAATACGCCGCGTCCTCCAGATCCTCAGTCGTAGGACGAAAAATAACCCCATCCTCATAGGCGAGCCGGGGGTCGGTAAGACCGCCATCGCCGAAGGATTGGCGCAGAGGATCGTGCGCGGTGACGTGCCGGAGAACCTGAAGAGCAAGAAGCTCTTTTCCCTCGATATGGGAGCGCTTGTCGCGGGTGCCAAGTACAAAGGCGAGTTTGAGGAACGGCTCAAAAGTGTCGTGAATGAGGTCAAGCAGTCGGAAGGCGAAGTGATTCTCTTCATCGACGAGATCCATACCCTCGTCGGCGCAGGTAAGGGTGAGGGGGCTATGGATGCCGCCAATATCCTTAAGCCCGCCTTGGCACGCGGTGAGCTGAGAGCGATAGGTGCCACCACACTGGACGAGTACCAGAAGTATTTCGAGAAGGATAAGGCGCTTGAGAGGCGCTTCCAGGTCGTTATGGTCGACGAACCGTCCGAAGAGGACGCCATCTCCATCCTCCGTGGTCTGAAAGAAAGGTACGAGACCCACCACAAAGTCCGTATCCTCGACGACGCCATCATCGCTGCCGTCAAGCTCTCCGGTCGGTACGTCACCGAACGCTACCTCCCGGACAAAGCCATAGACCTGATGGACGAAGCGGCAGCCCGGCTACGTATGCAGGTAGACTCCGCGCCCGAAGAACTTGACGAGATAGAGCGTAAGATTAAACAGCTTGAGATTGAGCGCGAAGCAATCAAAAGGGACGGTAACGCCGATAACCTCAAACGGGTGGAGACGGAGCTCTCCGGACTGAGGGACGAGGAGACGGCACTCCGTGCCAAGTGGCAGAGCGAGAAGGAGCAAGCGGACGTGATCCAAAGGAGCAAGGCCGAAATCGAAGACCTGAAGCTCCAAGCAGAGCGGGCAGAGCGCGAAGGCAATTACGGTCTGGTGGCCGAGATCCGCTACGGTAAGCTCCGGAAACTCTCCGACTCCATCAAGGAGGCAGAGGATAAGCTCCGCGCGCTCCAGAAGGATAAACCCCTCGTCAAAGAGGTGGTCGACTCCGAGGACATTGCCGACGTGGTCTCCAAGTGGACCCACATCCCGGTCTCCAAGATGCTTAAGAGCGAGCGCGAAAAGCTCCTCTCCCTTGAGGACGAGCTGCACAAACGCGTAGTGGGACAGAATGAAGCCATCGCCGCCATCGCTAACGCGGTACGCCGTAGTCGTGCGGGACTCCAGGACACGAAGCGCCCTATCGGGTCGTTCCTTTTCCTCGGCTCCACCGGGGTGGGGAAGACGGAAGTGGCGCGTGCGCTTGCCGAAGTACTCTTTGACGACGAGAATATGATGACCCGCATCGATATGAGCGAGTATCAGGAGAAGCACACCGCCTCACGCCTTGTGGGGGCGCCTCCCGGATACATCGGCTATGAAGAGGGCGGACAGCTCACGGAGGCCATTCGGCGCAAACCGTACTCCGTCGTCCTTTTCGATGAAATCGAGAAGGCGCACCCCGATGTCTTCAATGTCCTCCTCCAAGTCCTCGACGACGGCAGGCTTACGGACAATAAAGGTCGTACGGTGAACTTCAAGAACACCATCATCATCATGACGAGCAATATGGGTGCGGACATCATCCGGGAAAATATGGAGGGCTTTTCCTCCGAAAATGCCCTCGAAGTGATCGAAAAGACCCGTACCCAGGTCTTGGACCTCTTGAAGCGGACGATTCGCCCCGAGTTCCTCAACCGTATCGACGAGACCATAGTCTTCACGCCGCTATCCAAGAGTCAGATTTCGGACGTGGTACGCATCCAGCTCGGCAATGTCATCAAGACTCTGAGTGAGCAGGATATCACACTCACCTACACGGAGGATGCCGTCGCAGAGATCGCGGAGGAGGGCTACAATCCCCAGTATGGAGCGCGTCCCGTCAAGCGTGTCATCCAGAGGCGTGTCCTCAACGACCTTGCCACCGACATCCTTGGAGGCAAAGTCTCCTCTGCTTCGCCTATCGAGCTTGATTACGACGAGGCGGGTGGCAAGTTCGTCTTCCGCAACGTCTGACCCATTTGGGGCGCCTGATCCCGACAAATAATTTTGGTCCGTGTCTCGCTTCGGTGAGACACGGACCAATCTTTTCTCCCCGGTCTGTACCTTTTCCCCTTCTATGCCCGTACCTCCCCAAAGTCTCATTGAGTACTTGTGATTCGGGTGTTTTTGAATGGGGCTATACTCTTTGTCGTCGTTATTTGTGGTTTGGTTTTTTATTGGTAAATTTGCAAAACAAGAAGGAAACGGCTCGGTCATCGGAGTGCCGACGAAACCTAAATCCGAGTCGACCGGAAAAACTTACAACTATTTTACAAACCCACATCATGAAGACAGCTTCGCTTGTATTCGTCTCTTGCGTGATGGCTTTTGCATCATGCACGCACAAACAGGATGACATCCCGGTGGACTACACGCAAGACACCGGTCCACGGGTGGAACTCAACTTGAGGACTGCTGAGACCGGGTTCGTTCCCGAACGATTTATCGGACGAGGTTTTAACCTCGTCACGCATCGAAGGGAAGATCGGGACGGCATCAGTCGGTACCCCGTGTTGGATATGCAAAAGATAAAAAACGGCACCCCATGGAACCCGTGGAAGGAAGATGTCGATTTGTCTGATGCTGATGCACCGCAAATTCTCGTTGATAACGAAGAGCCGGGGATCTTTAAGGGCTCGGATGTAGAAACTGTAACCAACAGCTATAATATCGATAGTATAGGAATCTCTCTTGATGGGAAGTTCAAAGACGTAACGTTCAATGTCAAGTACAAGAAAAACGACAGATATGCGTCCAAGTCCCATATCTATAGATCGTTTAAGTATTTGACCAGATACAGGGTAAGTCTTGATGCGGGCGAAAAAGACTGCCAACACTATATCAGGCGAAACTTCTTCAAGGATTTGTCTGACTTGTCTGCAGCAGATTTGGTGAAGAAATATGGGACGCACTTGGTTACGGCTTATGACTTGGGACCGTTTTCCGACTGTGTGATCTTTGCCCGTTCTTCTGTATTCTCCGAACAAGAAGGCTTAGATATAGCTTTTTCTGTTTTCGGTGCGACGTTGGACGTGCATACGGCGAATAAGTCCAAGACGAATAGTAAAGATATAACTATACATTACACACAGGGAGGCAGTGATTACTATCCCAAAAATCTAAAAAACCCGTCCGGAGTTTTCAAATTCGGTGAGATGCCGGGAATTGAGATAGATAAGTTCTACGCACAGGTAAGACCGGGTGACAATCCCTTTATATCATTGGATAAATCTACGAAGTTGATTGCGATTCCCGACCTCATTCCGGATATGTGCCTCAAAGTGAAATACGCCTGTGGCATCCTGCATGCGGCTAATCCGGGAAAAGAGATTCAGTATGTGATTTGCAATCCTGAGTCCTTTGAGCCAATCAAACTCTTTGGTGAATTCGTGTATTTTACCGCTACCGCATTTGATACTTCTGATGTCTTTGTCTACTATGGAAATGAAATAAATCGCTTTAGTTTGAGTGCGATAGGACAGGGAAGTTCCGATTCGAGTCTCTGGATGCTCCATATTTATCCGAATGGAAAAGCGACGTTCACACATAAGACGGGCGGGTACCTTACCCGTGACTTTAAGTTACTGCGGGCGGATGAACCCACAGCACAGTGTTTTTTTGCGATCAATCCTATAGTGCCGAGAGAAGGATTTGACGATCACTTTTCTTGGAACAATATTATGATTAAAAATAAGTAAGTCTCCCGGTGTGGGGCTCATTTACGGATAAGCCGGTTGTGCAAAGGAAGAGAACCGGTTAATCTGGATAGAAGACAAGAGTTTCTGCGTTCAGAGCCTTACGGCATAATTTTGGTCCGTGTCTCACCGAAGCGAGACACGGACCAATCTTTTCTCCCCGGTCTGTACCTTTTCCCCTTCTATGCCCGTACCTCCTTTCGGACGGTATGGGGTGCTTTTTTCTTAAAGACGAGGAGTGTGACGGCTGTGATGATGAGGATGACGCCCATGGCAGAACGGAGTGTGAAAGCTTCGCCCAAGAGGGAAACACCCACGACGACGGCAATCACCGGCTCAAACGCCCCCAGTATCGCGGCAAGTGTGGAGCCTACCAGAGCGATGGACTTAATGAGGAGGACGTTGGAGAGGACGGTGGGGACGAGACCGAGGAGGAAGAGGTTGACCCACGAGGGGGTGTTCGGCACCTGCTCAATGCCTGCTCCGCTTATGAGTAAATAGGCGGTCAGGAAGAGGAGGGCAAAAAAGAGGCAGTAAAACGTCAGCTTGAGACTGCCCATCTCCCGGACTCCGAGCCGATCGACGAGTACCATATAGACGGAGTAGCTCAGTCCCGACATCAGTACCACGCCGGGGGCATACCACGGGGCATCGGGGTTCACGGATCCGCCGCCGGAGAGGAGGTAGACTCCGGAGAGGGCAAGGAGTATGGCAAGGAGGGTCTTTGGTGCCAACCGCTCGCGGAAGAAAATCGCCATAATGACAACCGTCCAAACGGGATACATAAAAAGGAGCGTCGTCGCCGCGCCGCTTGACATATACCGGTAGCCGTAGTAGAGGCAGACCGCCGAGCCGTCGTACAGGATTCCGAAGAGCGCCATAAGGAGCAGTTCTCGGAGCGAGAGGGCGAGGCTTTTGCGGTTCAAGAGCAGTACGCCCACCATCAGGATGCAGGCGAAGAGGAAGCGGTAAAAGAGTACGCCGTTGGTACTCATCCCCGCATTCAGTTCGGGAATGGAGAAGAGTGGTATGAGACCGAAAGTGGCGGCGGAGAGAATGCCGTTCCAGATTCCGGATGACCTTGTGCCACCCTTTTGCACAGTATGGGTGGAAGATAATGTTTGGGTTTCCATATATAGAGAAGTGTCGTTTTCGGAGGACAAAGGTACCGCTTTTTGGACTTTGTGTGCAGGGGCGGACTCCGAGGCAGGTCGGGTGGGGGACGAAAGCCCGCGGCCGGCTCCGACAGAGGAACCGGCTTATAGCGGTATTTTTTGTAAATTTGCGGAGCTTCTCCGACCCGCACGGAAAGACCCGTGGCGCCGGGAGGAGCTTTCAGTCACTTATTTCACTAACCCCAATCAACCCCCGCACTTAGAGGATGATTACATCAGACCAACTACATGCCTTGTTGGAGCGCCGAGATGCGCTGAGGAGGTATCTTTGACATCGACCATAAGAAGATCGAGTTAGAAGAAGAAGAATTACGTACACAAGACCCGCATTTCTGGGACGACTCGAAGAAAGCCGAAGCCCAGATGAAAGTGGTCAAAGAATTGAAAGGATGGATCTCGGGGTTTGAGGAAGCCGACAGCCTCTCCGAGGAGGTGGCGCTCTCCCTCGATTTCGTCAAAGAGGAGCTCGTTACCGAAGATGAGGTCGATGAGCTCTACGCCCGTGCCCTCTCGAAGATAGAGGATCTCGAGATGAAGAATATGCTGCGTGCCGAAGAGGATAAGCTGGGCGCAGTGCTCAAAATCAACGCAGGCGCCGGCGGCACCGAGGCTCAAGACTGGGCTTCCATGCTCGTGAGGATGTATCAGCGTTACTGCGAGAAGGCGGGCTTCTCCGTTACGATCACCAACTGGCAGGACGGTGACGACGCGGGCATCAAGACCGCCACGCTCCAGGTCGAAGGCGATATGGTCTACGGCTACCTCAAGAGCGAGAACGGTGTCCACCGCCTCGTCCGTGTCTCCCCCTACAACGCCCAAGGCAAACGCATGACGAGCTTCGCTTCCGTCTTCGTTGTCCCCCTTGTCGACGACACGATAGAGGTCGAAGTGGATCCCGCGCGTCTCTCTTGGGATACGTTCCGAAGCGGTGGGGCCGGCGGTCAGAACGTCAATAAGGTCGAGACCGGCGTCCGTATCCGCTACCAGTACAAAGACCCCGACACCGGCGAAGAGGAGGAGATCCTCATAGAAAACACCGAGAGCCGCAAGCAGCAACAAAATAGAGAGAATGCCCTCCGACTCCTCAAGTCCGAGCTCTATGATCGTGAGCTTGCGAGGAGACGCAAGGCTCTTGATGCCATCGAGGGATCGAAGAAGAAGATCGAGTGGGGTTCCCAGATCCGAAGTTACGTCTTCGACGACCGGCGGGTCAAAGACCACCGCACCGGCTATCAGACATCGGACGTGGCGGGCGTGATGGACGGCGATATCGATGCTTTCATCAAAGCCTACCTGATGGAGTTCGGAGCAGAGACCGGACTCGCGTGATTTTTTTGTACAGACCGAGAGTTTCTTTTCGCACAGACCCGGACGGTACGCTTGCACGTACCGGGCTTTTCTCCTCATACAGTCCGAAACCGGATTGCCCCTCAATTCTATAATAAGACAAATAATTTACACCATACTTTTACGCACTACTTATGGCAACAACAGCTGACTTCAAGAACGGGATGACCCTCGACATCGACGGCACCTATTTTGAAATCGTAGAATTCCTTCACGTCAAGCCGGGCAAAGGTCCCGCTTTTGTACGCACCAAGCTCAGAAACATCGCTACGGGACGCATCCTCGACAAGACCTGGAACTCCGGTGTCAAAGTCGACGAAGTACGTATCGAACGCCGCCCTTACCAGTACCTCTACGAAGAGGAGATGGGGCTCGTCTTTATGCACCCGGAGACGTTTGAGCAGATCACGATCCCCAAAGAATCCATCGTGGGCGTGCAGTTTCTCAAAGAAGGCGATATGGTAGAGGCCATGGTACACGCAGGGAGCGAAGAAGTCCTCACCTGTGAGCTGCCCAGCCACGTCACCCTCGAAGTGACCTACACCGAGCCTGCCGTGAAGGGGAACACCGCCACCAACGCCCAAAAGAACGCCACGCTCGAAACCGGCACCGAGATTCAGGTGCCGCTCTTCATAGAGAACGGCGAGAAGATCGTCGTCGATACCCGCGACGGCTCCTACATCTCCCGCGCCAAGGAATAACGCCGGGGGCAACCGACCAAATAAAAGAACCACAGTTATATTGATACTCCGATGACCACTTTCGATTTAATCGTCATAGGTGGCGGTCCCGGCGGGTACAACGCCGCCGCGCTTGCCGCAGACAACGGGCTGAAAACAGCCCTTTTCGAGAAAAACAAGGTAGGAGGCGTCTGCCTCAACGAGGGCTGTATCCCCACTAAAGCCCTCCTCCACTCGGCCAACCTCTTCGACACGATGCGCGAGGCCAAAAAGTACGGTATCACCGTCGACGGGGACATCGTGCCGGATTACGGCAAGATTGCGGCCCGGAAGAGCAAGATCGTCCGTAAGCTTGTCCTTGGAGTGTCTCAGAAACTGAAAGCCTCAGGCGTGGAAGTCCTCTCTGCCGAGGCCAGAATCTCCTCCAAAAACAGCGACGGGACGTTTGTCGTCACCGCCGCAGGCGAGGAATACGTGTCCAAGTATGTCCTCCTCTGCACCGGCTCCGAGACGGCCATTCCCCCCATACCGGGACTTGCAGAGTCCGGGTACTGGACCAGCCGCGAAGCCCTTGATGCCAAAGAGCTCCCCGAGTCCGTGGTCGTCATCGGCGGCGGTGTGATCGGGATGGAGTTCGTCTCCGTATGGACGAGCCTCGGCGTGCCCGTGACCGTCGTGGAGATGATGCCGAAGATCCTCGGGCGTATGGACAGCGAGCTTTCCCTCCTCCTTCAGAAAGAGTACGAAAAGAGAGGCGTACGCTTCCTCCTCTCCACCAAAGTCGTAGGTGCTTCGCCCGAAGGGATTGAAGTGGAGACGGCAGAGGGCGAAAGGATGGAAGTCAAAGCGGCCAAGATACTCCTCTCGGCAGGGCGTAGAGTCGTCTCCCGTGACTTGGGACTCGAGGAGCTCGGCGTGGAGATGAACCGTGGTGCCGTCCTGACGAACGAATATATGGAGACTAACGTCCCCGGGCTCTATGCCGCAGGCGACGTGACGGCAAGGAGTATGCTCGCGCACTCCGCCATCCGTATGGGTGAAGTCGCCGTGCATCACATCCTCGGCCGGCCGGACGACGTGATGCGCTACGACGCCATCCCGGGTGTGATTTACACGCACCCCGAGTTTGCGAGCGTGGGTGCCACAGAGGACGACCTCAAGGCCGGCGGCACTCCTTACCGTCTACGTAAGATCCAGATGGCTTTCGCAGGACGCTTCGTGGTGGAGAATGAGGGCGGCAACGGGGTCTTCAAGCTTCTGACAGACGAGAAGGATCGTGTCATCGGCGCTCAGATGCTCGGTAATCCCGCTTCCGAAATCATCTTCTATATCGGTCAGGTCATCACTCAGGGACTCTCTATCGGCGACCTCCGTAAGCAGGTGTACCCGCACCCCACAGTCGGCGAGATCATCCACGAGATCGCCTACGAGCCTGCGCTCTGACTTCCGCTTCACACGGAGCGGGGATTTGAAATTGACGAGACACGTACCGGGGCGATCGCCCCGGTACGTGTCTTGTCCTCTTCTGTGTCCGTGCAAAAAGATGCCCCCGGTCTGTGCCAAAATTTTAGTGAGTAGTCAGCAGTCAGTAGTTTTGTCCGACCAACTGCCGCGCCGGGTTTTTGGTCAAAAGAGGCAAAAAACGTAAATTTGTACCCGCTTGGGCGTGTGCCTTGGCGCCTTTTTGATTACCGTAAATCCGAAACCACATATCCTTTTACGTTATGTCCCAAGAGAAAACTACCCCAAAAGAACTCAAGCTCGGGGATGCCGTACACCTATTTCGTGACGGTGACACGCTGGTGTTGGCTCACGGCGGCGCTTCACCCGACGCGGTCATAGATGAACTGGTGCGCCAAAAAGATACCCCCGAGATGAAAGGAAAGCACCTCAACCTCTTTCACCTCATCCACCTCGGAGATCAAGCGTACCTCAATCCCGAGATGGCAGGTTACCTTACTTCGACCTCTATGTTTATGAGTGGTAAGCCTATGAGGCAGGCCGTGGCAGAGGGTAGGGCGCACTATTTCCCGTGTCATTTCTCTGATCTCCCCGCACTCTTCGGCACTCCGCCTTTGAGGAAAGAAGGTTTCCCCCGTCCCACCATTCCCGTCGATTGGGCTGTGGTGCAGGTGACACCGCCGGACGAGAGAGGGATGTGTTCCCTCGGACCCTCCAGCGACTTCACACTCCCTGCGGCACGCAAAGCGCGTCACATCCTCGCATTGATGAACGACCGGCTCCCCTATGTCGGCGGAGATAACTTCGTGCCTTTCGACCACATCGATTACTTCGTCCGCACAAGCAGTCCCGCCCACGAGGTGCCGGTCAAAGAACCGGGAGAGATGGACTACGCCATCGCCAGGTTTTGCGCCCCCTACATCCCCGACGGCGCTACGCTCCAAGCGGGTATCGGCGGTATACCCGATGCAGTGCTCCGCCTCCTCACCGATCGCAAAGACCTCGGTGTCCACACCGAGCTTCTGACGCCCGGAGTGAAATTTCTGGAAGAGAGAGGCGTCATCACCGGCGCTCTCAAAGGACACCGGGTGGGTAAGATCATCGGCTCGTTCGCCATGGGGGACGCTGCGTTTTACGAGTGGATGGACCACCACCCCGACATTGAGATGCACCCCGTGGATGTGGTCAATGGTTTTAGGGAAATAGCTGCCAATAAGCGGATGATTTCCATTAATTCCGCCGTGGAAATAGACCTGATGGGGCAGATCTGCGCCGAAATGGTCGGTGGTGAAATGTACTCCGGATCCGGCGGACAGGTGGACTTCGTGCGCGGTGCACACGCTTCCGAGGGCGGTATCAGTATCATAGCCCTTCCATCCACTGCCAAGAGTGGTACCGTCTCCAAAATTGTCCCCTACTTGCGCAAAGGGCATGCCGTGACCACGCTACGCAACGATGTCGACATCGTCGTCACCGAGTACGGGGCTGCCGAGCTTCGCGGACTCACAGAGCTTGAGCGCGCCCGTGCCCTCATCTCCATTGCCCATCCCGATCACAGGGAGAGTCTTGAGAGGGAGCTCTATACCCGCCTGAGGTAATACGCTAAGGGTATTTTGATTACCTTTGCACCGGAGATGTCTCCGGGGGACTTTCCTCCCCCGGAGTATCCTCTTTGATTGATTACCTACCAAATACAAATGATACAGATATGGGATACGGACTTTTGAAAGGCAAGAGAGGCATCATCTTCGGTGCCCTCAACGAACAATCCATCGCTTGGAAAGCAGCCGAGCGCTGCTTCGAGGAAGGCGCCTCCATCGCGCTCTCCAATACCGAAGTGGCCATCCGTATGGGGACACTCAGGGACTTGGCCGAAAAGACCGGCGCACACGTCATCGCCGCCGATGCCACTTCGGTCGAGGACTTGGAGAAGGTCTTCACGGAAGCAGGTGAAGCGTTGGGCGGAAAAATTGATTTCGTCCTCCACTCCATCGGTATGAGTCCCAACGTCCGCAAGGAGGTGCCCTATGAGGCGCTCAACTACGGCTTCCTCACGAAGACACTCGACATCTCTGCCATCTCTTTCCATAAGATGCTTGCCGTGGCGCACAAGCTCGATGCCCTCTCCGAAGGTGCGTCCGTCGTGGCGCTCACCTACATCGCCGCAGAAAAGGCGACCATAGGGTACTCGGATATGGCAGATGCCAAAGCCCTCTTGGAGAGCATTACGAGGAGCTTCGGTCTCATCTACGGCAAGGAGAAAAAGGTGCGCATCAATACCGTTTCCCAGTCGCCCACGATGACGACGGCGGGCAGCGGCGTAAGCGGGATGACGCGCCTTCTGAGAGTGGCAGAGGATATGTCGCCCCTCGGCAACGCGGATGCGGACGACTGCGCGGATTACATCGTGACGCTCTTCAGCGATCTGACGCGTAAGGTGACGATGCAAAACCTCTATCACGACGGCGGTTTCTCTTCCACGGGGATGACGATGGAGGCACTCGATAAGTTCGATCGGATTTTGTAAGCAAAAGGAAGGTACAGGCATCGGTATGGTACAGCAACCTTTCAGCATCTCTTACCGCCTCGACGACCTTGGCGATGTGGCACAGATGCTCCTTGACCGTCTTGGAGAGGATCCAGTCTGGGTCTTTGACGCGCCTATGGGGGCGGGAAAGACGACCCTCATCAATGAGCTCTGCAGACTTCTGGGAGTGGAAGAGATCACGAATAGTCCCACTTTTTCGCTTGTCAACGAGTATTCCACGGAGGGGCACGGAATCATTTTTCACATCGATTGCTACCGCCTCGACAATCTTGCAGAGGGGTATCGTATCGGTTTGAACGAGTATCTCGAGAGCGACAATTATTGCTTCGTGGAGTGGCCTGCCGTTGTCGCCGATATGCTTCCCGAAGATGCCGTCAGGCTTCAGATTGATCCGGATCCCTCCGACCCCGGACTCCGCACGCTCACCTATCTCGGAGCGCGTTATGCCGGTTCTTTCAAATATACCGTTAAAGAGGACGAGTGAAAGAATCCGGTCTCAGACAGGCAGGAGAATGAGTCCCGCCACCCTCATCAAGGCAGTCGCCATCCTTCTCTTTATGGCACCCGGTCTGCTGTCGCTTGCGGTGGCAGTGGCGGGGTGCCGTTGGTTTCTCGAGAGCCGGAGTGCATCCACGATCCGCAGTTATTTCGGCAGGGATGGTGCCCGCCTTTTTTACGGCACTGTGGGTCTCCTCCTGATTGTGGCGGGTGCCGTGATACTTCTCGACCCGATGCGGGTCTTTTCCGCCCCTTGAAAAAAGAGGCTTGCTTTTGTATATTTGCGTAGCGCTCCGGCTTCGGAGTGCCCTTGGAAGAGACCCGTACCGGGAATATAACTTTGGTCTGTGTCTCCGCGTGGCGAGACACGTACCGAGGCACACGCGAGACACGTACCGAGATTTGGACGGATTCCCCACGGGGATACGCTCCACCAAGAAAATAAATACAAAACTCCTACCTCTATGATCCCAAAGCCGGGCATACCCCGCTACACCCCTTCCGACGAAACCCGCAAAAGCACTCCCTCCGGTCACGACAGATGGAAAAAATTGGCACTGGAGGGGCGGTATGCCCTCCTCATCTCCGAGATGAAGGAGAGCGGACGATTTGACGGGGACGAGCTCGAAGAATTGTGGCAGACCTACAGCTCCATGATGCGGTTCTATGCGAGCGGAGCAGATGATGCCGGGCGCGAGACCTACCACCGTGACATAGGGCGTAGACTGTACTCCCGTGTACAGAAAGACGAGGAGGAGCAGCTCATCCTGCGTGACCCGCACCACATCCGTACCGACCTCATCCGCAGCCTCGGCACCCGCGGCATTGAGTGGGAGACGTTTGGAGGAATGGTCGTAGGGTTAAAGAACATAGGCGACAGGAGTGAAGTTTTTTACGCACTTCTCGAGGATCTCTTCAATAAAATCTGGACGACGATCGAACTGCCCGAAGAGGCAGAAGAAGCACTCGGCAGATTACTCTGGGATACGGAGGAAAAGGAGGCTTCCCGCGCCATCGTCGGCGCGCTCTTTATAGGCGTGATGGAGTTTTTCGACCCCGTAAAAATGCGACTCCTGCTCCACGCCTCCCGTGTCTCCGGTTTGCCTTCCACCCAGGGAGCGGCCACGGCCGCTATGCTCTTTGCCGCAAGGCGGCATCAGGAGGTAATCCTGAGGTTTTACCCCGGGCTTGCGGCTCAAGCCAAAGGCGTCATCGAGGATGACCCCGCACTCAAAAGGCTGATTTACGATTGCATCATAGACAGCCACATCAGTTACGACACCAAGGAGGATCACAGAATCTTCCTCCAGGAGATTTTACCTACCCTCAAAAATGTCCAAAATATGCTCGGCTCCGTCCCGGGAAAAGACCTCGCAGAGCGTATGAAGAACCTGAGCCTCAGTATGGACGAGACCAACGAGAGCCAAACCGAGCTCAGAAGGATGATGGAGCAGGCGGTTTCAAGGCTCGGGTCGGAAGATTTCCGGAGCCACGACCTCGAGTACCATAATGCCGTGCACATGAAGATGCACCCTTTTTTCGTCAAACCGCTCAATTGGTTCCTCCTCTTTGATCCCAAGCACCCCGCCCTCGATGCCTCCAACGCCGAGACGATGCGGCAGTTGGAGCCGGTCGTATTCCAAGGCAGGCAGATCATCTCTTCCGACCTCTATTCTTACGGGCTTATGGTCGATTGGCGACCGATAGCGGCTCAGATCGCCGGGATGGGGGCGGATATCCCGACTGAGTCACAGACCCCGCCGGCGCGTGATGCGAGAAGCGGGATGCGCGACTTTATCTTCGGGGCGTACCGTTTTTACCACCTCTTTGTAGCCGGAGATCGCTTTCATAATCCCTTTGATGCGATGCCTTATCTCCTCGATGGGGCATTCACGCAGATCCCCTGCCTTTATGACGAAGAGGAGTACCTCGACCTTGCGGGTGCCCTCGGAGCCCAAAAGCACTACATTTCGGCCGGCTACACCTATGCCCGACTGGTGGAAGAGTGGGGAAGCGACTCTTCGGAAGCCTGGCGCGGTCTCGCCGTGGCCAATATCCGCCTCGGGGCGAAGACGGACGCACTCTTTTGCCTCGACAAAGCCATAGAGGACGAAGGCATCACTTCCGTCACCGCCATCAATAAAGCCAATATCCTAAGGGAACTCGGAAGGCGCGGTGAAGCCGTGATTTTCCTTGAGAAAGCCGAGGCCGAAGCAGACGAGAGCGAGATATATGCCCTTACCCTCAAACGCGCCCGTATGCTGGAAGAACTCGGACGCACGGAGGAGGCCATTTCGGCGGGCTTCAAGGCAGATTATCTCGAAGAGGAAATCCCGGGCAAGAGGGATGCCAAGAGATTCCTCATAAGGCTCCTTTTGGAAGAAGGCAGGAAGAACGAAGCACTTCAAAAAGCAGAAAACGCCCAAGAAAGCGATCCACTCTACCACGGCATCGCACTCTTGGCCTCCGGCAAAAGGGCAGAGGGCATCCGTAAGCTCCGCGAGTGGAGAGGCGGAGCAGCACACCTCGAGCAAGAAAAAGAGACCCTCTCGGAGCTGCTGAAGATCCTCTCACGGTACGATGTCCCGGAGTGGGAAGAGGCACTCATCTTCGATAGCGTGATGGCAGAAGTATGAAAAGGATGAAGATATACCCGCTCCTGTTGGGGAGCCTTTTGGTGCTTTTGACGGCTTGCGGGGAGAAGCATGACGGACCGATCTTCGACTTTGAGGCGGAGCAGGAGTCGCACCTCTACTCGGACACTCTGGACGTCTACCTCTACGGAGCGACACGTGTCACCCGCTATCCCGTCGCCGTGGGAGACCGCTTGAAGGTGGCTTTCAGACGGGACACCGTCGACCTTTTCCTTATACGGGACAGGGAAAACGGACGCATCGTCCTGCCCGTCATACCCGACTCCGTGGACGTCAGGGTACGAATGGGCGAAGAGCTGCATACAGAGGGATTGCCCCAAGGTCACCTGTTGGAAAAATGGTACACGCTCAACCATCGGGACAGCGTCACTCCGGAGCTCGACCGTTTTTTGATGAGCCAGGAGACGGGAAACCTCGGGGCACTCCTCGCCCTCGCCTCTTATGAGCGGTTCGGCTCCTGTGATGAGTCTCTCGAAGGAACGGCCCGGGAGGCGCTTTTTCGCGCCTCCGAGATGATGACCGTCTTGGGATTGAGTGCGGAGTACTTCTCTCCCCGCAGCTTCTTTGTCTATCGCTCCGGGAAAGGGGATCGTCCGGTATCGCTCCAAAAAGTTATGGGCAAGGACACGGCGATGGTCGTCAGTATATTCGCCCCCTCGTCTGCGTCCGCCGGAGACACCGCGTTCATCCGCTCGCTCGATACGCTGAGTCGGCAGCGGTACTTCATCCTGCCCGGCACAGACAGTCTCCCCGCTTCGTGGCGGAAACTTTTGGGCGTGGACCCGAAGAAGAACCACACTGCGGTCGACAGCTCCGGTTTGGCAAGCCGTCTCGTCGGCGAGATGGGACTTGTCCGACTGCCCGAGTATATGGTCGTCGATTCCCTCGCCCGCATCCGGTACCGCACGGGGGACAGGGACAGCCTGATACTTTACTTGAAGGAAAAACGAAAGGAATGATCGAATTCGTCACCCCCGGAGACGGGCAGTCCCCGGATTTTGCCCCGGATGAAGAGGTAAAGCCCGCTCTCGTCAAAGTCTACTCTTCGGCCGTCAGCGGCATTCACGCCTCTACCGTCGTCCTCGAAGCCCAGGCTCAGGAGGGCGCGGGCTTTACGCTCGTCGGCTTGCCGGACGCGGCCGTCAAAGAAAGTCAGATGAGAGTGCAGGCGGCTATGGCAGAGTCGGGCTTCGGGTACCGCAACCACCGATACATCATCAATCTCGCACCCGCAGACCTCCGCAAAGAAGGGTCGGCCTACGACCTTCCTTTGGCCGTCGCCCTCGTCGCGCTGAACCACAGCTTTCCGACAGACAGCCTTAGCCGAACTATCGTCATGGGAGAGCTCTCCCTCGACGGCAGCATAAGGGCGATTCACGGCATACTCCCTATGGCGATGCAGGCTGCACGGGATGGTTTTACGGAAATGATCGTCCCGGAGGCCAATGCCCTTGAGGCCGCGGTCGTAGACGGTCTCTGTGTCTTCGCAGGCACCACTCTGAGAGACGTCATTGCTTTTGTCCGAGGCGACCGATCCGCATTACGGTGCGTGAAGGGTGAAGAGTACCACCTCATGGACGACGAGAGTGAGGATGTCCTTTCTTCCGGACTCGACTTCGCCGATGTCAAGGGTCAGGAGGTCGTCAAACGCGCCATGGAAGTGGCGGCAGCGGGTATGCACAACATCATTATGGTCGGACCTCCGGGCTCCGGCAAGTCGATGATGGCCAAAAGAATGCCCGGCATACTGCCTCTCCTGACCAAAGAGGAGGCTCTTGAGACGACGATGATTCACTCCGTGGCGGGTGTCTTGCCTCCAAACTCGGGATTGATGAGGACGAGACCTTTCCGGGCGCCGCACCACTCCA
Organism: Bacteroidales bacterium; assembly: GCA_004555765.1. Lineage (GTDB taxonomy): Bacteria > Bacteroidota > Bacteroidia > Bacteroidales > Porphyromonadaceae > Porphyromonas_A. The sequence goes on along the minus strand of SFHG01000001.1, from coordinate 32,902 downwards.
CCTCGAATGTCGCCCTCGTCGGCGGGGGTGCTTATCCCAAGCCCGGGGAGATTTCTTTGGCGCACAACGGCGTGCTTTTCCTCGATGAGCTTCCGGAGTTTCAGCGCAATGTCCTTGAAGTGATGCGTCAGCCTCTCGAAGACCGCTACATCACCATTTCGAGAGCGCGGGACAAAGTCCGCTATCCTGCCGCCTTTATGCTCGTTGCTTCAATGAACCCCTGTCCCTGCGGCAATTACAATAACCCCCTGAAAGAGTGCACTTGCTCCGAGAGCGCGATTCGGAACTATATGGGGCGCATCTCCGGTCCCCTCTTGGATCGCATCGACATCCAATGCGAAATAGCTCCCGTCCCCTTCGAGGCGCTCTCTTCGACCCAAAAGGGCGAGAGTTCGGCAACCATCAAAGCCCGCGTCCTCAGAGCGCGCGAAATCCAAAACGAGCGCTTCCGAGATCTCCCCGGGGTCTACACCAACGCGCAGATGACTCCGCAGATGATGCAGCGATTTGTCCGTGTGTCGGGTGACGCGCTCTCGGCTCTCAAATCCGCGATGGACCGTTTCTCCCTCTCTGCCCGTGCCTATGACCGCATCCTCAAAGTGTCTCGCACCATTGCCGACCTTGACGGAGCGAAAGATGTCGGTATGGCGCACATCGCAGAAGCCATAGGGTATCGCAAGCTCGACCGAGAGACGTGGGGGCGCAGCTCCCTCTCCCTGTACTGAAACTTTATTTTTCCCCAAAAGGCGTGCCGTCGCACTCCCGATACGGTTCGCCGGACAATATATATGCACTATGTCCACATTAGTAGATACGCGGGGCAAGCTCTGCCCCCTGCCTTTGATCCTCTTCCGCCAAGCCCTCAAAGAACACCCTGAGGAGACGGTCTTCGAGATCCTCACCGACAACGCCATCTCCTGCTCCAACTTGATGGACTTCATCCGAGACCAGCAGTTCGGAGTCTCGCAGTCGGATGAAGGCGAAACCACGCGTCTGACGGTTACCGTCACGACGACGGTCGAAAACGTAACCCCGGCCGGAGCGCCGGCTCCGGCATCTGCAGATCCCGGAAATACGGTCGTCGTACTCACGCACGACGCTATGGGGTACGGCAACGACGAGCTCGGTCATACCCTCATCAAAAGCTATCTTACGGCACTGGCTGAGGTGGAGCCTTTGCCCCAAAAGATTGTTTGTTACAATACCGGTGCCCTCCTTGCCACCAGGGAAAGCCACGTCCTTGAGGCACTCCGGAAGCTCGAAAGCTTAGGCGTCGACATCCTTGTCTGCGGTCTCTGCACCGACTTCCTTCACCTCAAAGAGCGTTTGGCTGTCGGTCGTATCTCCAATATGCTTGCTATCGCCGAAACCCTTGCGTCTGCCTCCAAGGTGGTCTACCCCTAAGCGAGTGACGGAGCCATGATCGATTTGCTGAAAGAAGCGGCCTACGGTGGCTGCTCCGCCAAAGTAGACCCGGCGGTTCTGGACAAGCTGCTTGCCGGCATCTCCATTCCTTCGTCGCCTGAGGTGATGGTCGGTATCTCCGGTCACGACGACGCGGGGGTCTACCGGCTTAGCGATGAAGTCGCCCTCATTTTTACGACGGACTTTTTCCCGCCGATGGTCTCCGATCCCTATACCTTCGGACGCATAGCCGCCGCCAATGCCTTGAGCGACATTTACGCTATGGGTGGCAAACCGCTCCTTGTGCTCAACTTGATGCACTACCCCTCCACCCGTCTGCCCCTTGAGGGTCTGAAAGAGATCCTCGTCGGCGGGCAGAGTGCGATCGACGAAGCCGGAGCCTTCACGATGGGCGGACATACGATAGACGATAATACGCCACAGTATGGTCTCGCAGTCCTCGGCACCGTCCACCCCGACAAGCTTATCACCAACGCCGGAGCCAAGCCCGGACAAGTGCTTATCTTGACTAAAAAACTCGGGGTCGGTGTCCTCATCGCCGGACATCGTCTCAAGATGGCGCGCGAGGAGGACTACGACGATGCTCTGAGGCAAATGCAGGCATTGAATACCTGTGGGGCGGTGCTTTCCAAATACGGGGTCACGGGGGCAACCGATGTCACCGGATTCGGTCTCATCGGGCACGGATACGAACTCGCGAAAGCCTCCGGTGTCGTCCTCGACCTTGAGCCGTCCCTCGTGCCGTCTCTCCCCGGAGCCACCGACCTCTTGGATGCCGGGTGCATCCCCGGGGCCGCCTTCCGCAACATCCGTTACGTCGGAGACTTCTTCCGCCCATCGTCCCGCAGCGTGCTGCCACTTCGGTATCTCGTTGCCGATGCCCAAACTTCGGGCGGGTTGCTCGTCGCTGTGGATGCGGACAAAGCCCTCGATTTGCTCGGAGAGCTGACGGCGTCCTGTGCGCCTTATGCCGCCATCATCGGCTCCTGCCTTGCCCCCTCTTCATCCACGCCGCCCGGCACCCTCCTCTTCTAATCGGGGAAGTCCCTACGGTAGGGAGATTCTTGACCTATTAAAAAGCAGCGTGTACCGGACGGGGTAATTGCAATTCCCCGTTTGGTACACGCTCTTTTTCGTGAATATCGTCTTTGTCTATTTGTGCGGCATCTGACGATCAGAAGGTGTAGGTGACCCCGATGTCTCCACGCAGATTGGGACCCCAATAGGGTTCTCCATCTCTCTTGAAAGAGAGTTCGACTGCAGGCATAAGGGCGACCTTGAGATTGAGGCGATCCGTAACCGCGTACACGTAGCCTACGCTCGGCATCAGATAAAACTCGTATCCCAAGTCGTATTTCAGGTCGGACTTGTCGACCAGAAATTTCCAGGCGCTGTGTGCATACGTCGCTTCCAATCCGAGGAAGAATCCGCTGTTATTCTTTTGGGGAAACGGATACCATCTCGTCCCCACGGAGAGATAGGGAGCGAATCCCGTGTACTCAAAGTCCACGGTAAACTTCCCGTAACCGTAAGGTTGCAACCTCATATTGGCCATAAGCCCTCCGCTGTATCTCATCAGGAAATGATCATTAAGGCGTTGCTCATAGGTTACCCCGTTTCTCGTCCCCAATTCTCCGATCCATTGGGATTTCAGCGTGTCTTGGGCATAAAGACCGTGTCCGATGCCGAACACGACAAAAGTAGCGAGAATAACTCGCTTGACAGTAAGTAATGTTGTTTTCATTTTGACGTTTTTGTGTGTTGTTGCATTACCCGGATATTTCTGAGACGCATGCTTTTGTCACGCGTGTGACGGGTTAACCGCGGCAAAGGTATAAAAAATCAGTCAGACTGACAACGTAAATCGGATCCTCAGAAATGCGGCATTCTAAATCCGAACCGTTTTCGGTACGTGCAAGGCAATCGTTTCGGTCTGTACCCCAAAGAAACGAGACACGTACCGGGAAGATAGCCTTGGTACGTGTCTCTTTTCTCCGGTAGCTTTGTGCGAAAAGATTTCCCCGGTACGTGCAAAAAAGCCCGGGTGGTGGTAGAGGATAAAACTAAGGGGGTGAGACTAAAAAGCCCCGTAGGGGCGGGTGACACGGAGTGCCCGGGGTAAAGACCGCGTCAGCGGTAATCGGCTCCGTAGGAGCCGCCTGCCCCTATTATCCTTTCTTCGCTTTGCGCACAAGGTACCAACCGAGAGCGATGAGGAGTATAAGCGTGATGAGGGCGGGGACAAGCGGATGAGCGGAGACGAAGCCCAAGATCGCCTCCCAGTTGTCCGCCGTGTACTTGAACCCTTCGCCCAGACCGACGTACCTTAGGAATTTGCCCGCTGTCATAAAGGCGAGTACCGACCAGACATTTGCCCTCAGCAGTCCGAGCGCCACGGCAAAGAAGTCGCCCACCCCGGGCAGGAAGACCCAAAAAGCCATCCACGAGCCTTTTCCCTGCAAGAAACGTGTCCACTTGTCCACCGTCTCCTCTTTCATGCCGAGATATTTGGTGATCCACTCCCTTTTGCCCAGGTGTCCGAGGAGGTAGCAGGTCATACCGCCGAGGACGTTGCCCATAGTGGCAGAGAAAATGAGCGTCCAGTAATCGGCACCGGTGGCCATCACGCCCGCGATGACCACTTCACTGGAGAACGGCAAAATCGTGGCGGCAAGAAAGGCGGCCAGAAAGACCCCTATGTAGCCGTAATTGATGAGAAAGTCGAGCATGGCTTTTGAAATAAAATCAGAGCAGGAAGGAGGGTTTGCCTAAATTAGGCTCCAAACGATGAACCCCGCCCCAAGCGCAAGAGCAGAGAGAAAGACCGGACCGGGAGCCTGCTCCCTGTCTCCGCTCACGCCGATGAGGTGGCGGAGTATGGAAGAAAGAAAGAAAAGGGTGATGACGGGAAAAGAGAGCCGGTCGCTGTACGGGACGGCAAGCGCAAAGGCCATCCAAGCGACACTGATCTGGAAGACCAGCACCCACTTGTGGCGGGCGATGGACCGGGGAGAGAGGACATAGACTTTGGCACTCACGGCGATGAGGATGACGAGCAACCCGATGAGGAAAAGGAGCGTCTTTCCCTCGGGAAAGGCGATTCCGGATAGGAGGGATACCCGCCCCACGGCGAACGACCAAAGTCCAGCGACCGAAGGCTCCGCAAAGAGGACGACAGAGAGCCACCACGCCGCCACAAAGGCCATAACGAAGGCGGAGAAGTGTTTCGAGGAAAGAAGCCTCAGGCGCGAAAACTTGTAGAGCAGATAGGGCGCGAAAAGTACGTAGGCGGGGTGGATGACGGCGAGCAGCCCCAAGCCGAACCCCACTTCAAACGCGATCACCGGCCCCCTCTTCAGCGCGTAGGAGAGGAGTACCCGTGACACAGTCTCCACGAAAAGAACCCCGGTAAGCACCGCCCACAGCAGAGGAAGGGCGCCGTCATGAGGTAAGGCCGAGAGGGTGCCGAGGAGGAATAGTTCCGCGAGCCCCGTGTCCCGCTCCGAGCCGTAGCCGAGTACGTTGTGGCGGTGAAGGAGGACGATGAAGAGAAGGGCGGAGAGCCAAAGAAAGAGCGTCACTGCACCGGGGTGCGTGACAGAGGGGAGGAGCAGCTCGAGACCCGTCCAAACCGCGCCGGCAAGACTCTGAGGCTCTGGTGGCATTACTTCTTATCTTCGCGCTTGAAGATCCCTTCCCACAGCTTCTTCGTCTCCTTGCGGATGCAGCCTTTCATAAAGGCAAGCAGGTCGGAGCCGATGTCGTTTCTCTTGTAGACTTTTTCAAAAGTGATGGCTTCCGCTGCGGCGTAGGCCTTCTCCCGAGCCTCCTCCAGCCCGTAGCCGGTGGCAGAGACGGCAAGGACGCGCCCGCCGGCGGTCACGATACCGCCGTCGGTCGTGGACTTGGTCCCCGCGTGGAAGACGACTGCGCCGAGCTTCTCGGCTTCTTCGATGCCGGAGATGGTGAAGCCCTTGGCGTATTTCTCGGGATAGCCCCCTGAGGCGAGGATAAGGGTGAGGGCTGTCTCTTCCGTCTCTTTCAGAGGCCCGAGGTCACCGAGCTTCTCTTCTTTCAGAGCCAAGAGATAAGGTACGAGGTCGCCGTCGATGCGGCGCATCACGGACTCCGTCTCGGGGTCTCCCATCCGGACGTTATACTCTATGACGAAAGGCTCGCCCTCTACGTCCATCAGCCCCAGGAAGACAAAGCCCTTGTAGACATCCGGGGAGATGCCGTCGACCGTCCTTTGGACAATTTCCCTTTCCACCTTGTCCATAAAATCCTTATTGGCGAAGGGGACGGGAGAGACGGATCCCATCCCGCCGGTATTGAGACCCGTGTCGCCGTCTCCAATCCGCTTGTAGTCTTTGGCGACCGGCAGCAGGGTGTAGCTCTTGCCGTCGGTGAGGAAAAAGACGGAGCACTCTATACCGGAGAGGAACTCCTCTATAACCACCGTGCGGCTTGCTTCTCCGAACTTCCCCCTCAGCATCTCCTCAGAGGCGCGCACTGCTTCGTCCTCCTCTTCGATGATGAGAACCCCCTTCCCGGCTGCCAAACCGTCGGCTTTCAGGACGTAGGGACCGTGACCGAGACCGCGGATGAAGTCCGCCGCGGCTTCTATGCCGCCTTCGCCCGAGAAAGATTTGTAGGCTGCGGTCTTGATGCCTTGCCGGGCCATAAATTCTTTGGCGAAAGCCTTGCTGCTCTCCAGGCGTGCCCCGAAGGCCGTGGGGCCGACGATATGAAGTCCGGCAAGGTCGGCATCTCCGGCGAGGAAATCGACGATGCCGTCCACAAGGGGTTGCTCGGGTCCGACGACGAGGAGCTCTACGTCGTGCTTTTTGACGAAATCGGCTATGGCGGGGAAATCCGCCTCACTCAGTGCGACGTTAAGGCACTTCGGGAAAGAGCCTCCGTTGCCGGGCGCAAGGTAAAGAATATCGATGAGGGGGCTTTGGGAGATTTTCCAAGCGAGAGCTTGTTCGCGACCTCCGCCACCAAGGATGAGCGCGTTCATAATCTTTCTTTCCTGTTTGTTTTGGGCGTTGTTTGGATTTTGCTTCGTAAAGATAGCCCAAAAATCGGACGTACCGACGCGATCTCCCCGCACCATCGGCAAGGAGAGGTATTGATGAGTCAAATAATTTGGATATCTTGCGGGCGTATTTTATTTTTCCAAGAACACTTTTATTTCTCAAAGACAAAAATGAACAAACACCGACTTCTACCTTGGCTCGCCGTTGCTTCCGTCTCGCTCCTTGCGGGTTGCGGGGGTGGGAAGAGCGCCTCTACTTTTACGCTCACCGGATCGGGTCTTTCTTCCGACCTTAATGGCAAATACGTCTATGTCTTTGCCTACAGTCGTGAACCCATGGACTCCGTTCTTGTACAGAACGGATCTTTTAAGTTGGTCATCGACAGTGTTTCCACTTCCGATATCTATACCCTTTCCGATCGTGTCACAGGTAGTGTCTCCTTTGTCCCCGAACCCGGCACTGCGGAGCTTCGTACCGAGACCGGCACTTTCAAAGATGCCCTCGTCTACTCGGTCACGCCCGAGAATGGACTTAACACCCAAATCAGCGAGTTCTCCAAGCGCAAAAGCGAGGTGGAGGATCCTCTCCTTGCCCGTCACCAGGCCTGGTTTGAACAGTGGCAGAAAAGGGATTCTCTTTCGTTGGAAGAAGTGGCGAAATTGGAGAGCGAAAAGCAGCTCATCGACTCCCTGTACGAGTCCGGTATGAATGCTTTCCATCAAAAGGAATACGAGGCCAATAAGGACAACCTTGTGGGTGCCTTGGTCTTCGGGTACCTGCCTTTTGAAGATGAAAGCGACTTCATCGCCCGCTACGATGCCGCCGGTGATGTCGTAAAGAACTATTACTTCAACAAGGAAATCTACTCCCTTTACAAAAAGAGCGCTTCTACCGCCGTCGGCACCAAATATGTCGATGTGTCCATGACCGACGACAAAGGTGTTACGAAAAGCATCTCCGAGTTGTGGAAGCCCGATACCTATCTCCTTGTCGATTTTTGGGCTTCCTGGTGCGGTCCCTGCCGTGCGGCTATGCCCCACCTTGCCAAACTCAATAAGGCACTGGGTGACAAACTCACCGTCCTCAGCATCGGAGGGCTCCAGGAGACGCCCGAGCAGAACCAAAAGGCACGTGAAGAGCTCGGCATGAACTGGATCACGTTCTTTGATGCCGGGAGTAAAGCGGCCGATGTCTATGGTGTGACGGCTATCCCCAACCTCGTGCTCATCTCTCCCGACGGTACCATCCTCGTCCGTACCAACGATCCGGACGAAGTGGACGCCAAGCTCAAGGAAGCTGGTCTTCTCTGACGGTCGGTAGTCGCCGGGAAGAGGCACGTGCGAGGCACGCCCTGTCACCTCTCCGGACGACGCTGAAAGACCGAAATAAAAGAAGTACAGACCTAAAATAAATTCTTGGTCTGACCGGAAGATCTGTCCGGGTCAGACCAAGAATTTATTTTTGGTTCGTGCAAAAAAAGATTATCCTTCTAAGACTGCCTTAATTCTCTCTATGACGGATCCGAGGTCGAGCCTGTGCTTGCACGCCCAGTCACGGCGCCGGCAGGGCTTATTGCCATATACGGAGCAGGGGCGACACTCCAGGTCTGTACCGATGCAGTCCTCTTCGGTCATTCCGAATGGAAGGAACCCCGCCGCGGGGTGCGTCTGCATCCAGAGAGAGACGACCGGCACGCCGAGGAATCTGGCGATGTGCTGATTGGCGCTGTCCATACTGACCATACAGGCAAGTGACGAGATTTCGTGCATCTCGTCTTCAAACGTGGCGTGGTCTGCCACGAGAACGTTAGAGTAGGGGGTGGCGAGTTCGCGCCGTCTCTCAAGCTCGTAAGTCTCATTGGCTCCGTAGAGCATAATCTCGAAGTCGGGGAAGTTTTGGCTCAAAAGCGCCACGAGTTCCTCCTCCTGTGTGGGCAGGAGCATCTTGCCCTCATGTCGGGCGAAAAGTGCGAGACCTATTTTTTTCTCCGTTTCTGCTTTTCCCAAAGACTTCGCCTCCCCGTCATAGGGGAAACGGGCTCGTCCGAGTGTCTCCCTGTACAGCTGCGTCATCCGGGGAACGTACAGGCTGCGTGGCACTTCGGGCTCGAACCTCCGACCGAGAAGTCTGCGGCGTGCTTCCCGGGGTTTGTCGAGAGTGGTGACGTGGTGTCCGAGGAGTCTGAGGACAAGGGTGATCCATCGTGTCCGGGGTATGGCGTGGAGGTCGACGACTTCGGCTCTCCGAGCCATCTTGTGGAGCCGGAGTGCGAAAGGAATCGTCCGGTCTTCCTTTTTTCGGAAGACGACCGTCCGGAGGTTTGCGGGTTTGTCGATAAAGAGCTTGGAGGGGAAGGGCGTCGTCACGAAAAGGAAGCGCCCCGAGGGGTTCTGACGGCAGATTTCGTAGACGAAAGGCAGCGTCATCGCGACGTCGCCGAGTGCCGAAAGTCTGATGAAAATAACGTCCGGATCGTGTCTTCCTTTACTTCCTCTTGGCATAAAGGACGGGGTTGAGGGAGGGGTCGTTGTACATCTTCATCTGCCGGTAGACTTTCATCACTTTGTGTCCCGTGGCGTAGTCCTCCAGAAGCTCGTCTATGGCACGCGAAAGGTCTTCGTTTTGCTCCAAAAGGACGGAGAGCTTGGCGCGCACCTTGGTCCGCTTTTCCGGAGTGATGCCTTCGCGGTTTGCCTCGTCCGTCATGTGGTAAATTTTGAGCCGGAGGATGCTCAGACGGTCGATGGCCCACGCGGGGGACTCGGTATTGAGCCTGGCGTCTTTCTCGGGCGTGACGTCCTTGTATTTGTCCAAGAAATAGGTGTCGATCTGCTCCACGAGGTCGGTGCGGTCTTGGTTGCTTTTGTCGATGCGACGTTTCAGACTAAGGGCATCCGAAGGATCAATTCCGGGGTCGCGGATGATGTCCTCCAAGTGCCACTGCACGGTGTCGATCCAGCACTTGCGGTACAGCATCTCCTCTATGCCGCCTTGAGGGAAGGGCGAGGCGTAAGGCTGGTCCACGTCATCGATGATGTGGTATTCCGTAATGGCACTGTTAAAGATTTGGAGGGCGTTTGCGCTGAAAGCGTCTTTTAAAACTGTCATAAGCGGATTCTGAAAAAGAGGTCGGTAATTCGTTATCGGGACTCAAAGTTAACCAAAAAAGTGGTACCTTTGAGCCACGGTGTCCGGATCCAATCATTCCGGAGAAAAGGGAAACGAGTGCGAATCTCGTACAGCCCCGCTGCTGTGTACCTCACTAACCGTTTCGAGACCAAAGGTCGCAAGCCTTCGGCTGTCCTTTTTCCGAAAGGGCTCGACCACTGGATGTGACGAAAGTCGTCCGGGAAGGTCTCTCGGGACGGGAGGAAGTCAGAAAACCTGCCGTAACGTGCATAAATGCAGGAGCCGAGCGAGCGACAAGACGGGTTTTAGTGCCAAGAAAAAGTTTCACCCGTCCGATTTTGTCCCCAAGGGCTCTGTGTGGCGTATCTCTCTCGAGGGTTAGGAGAGATGCCCCCGGTCGAACTTTCTTGCAAGGTTAGAGTACAGTCCAGACCGGATCATAAGGGTAAGAAAAATACGTCGCATTGGGTTTTGCCTTTTCTCGTGAGAGAAGAGCGCGGAAGCTATGCATGGATTATCGCCGGAGAGGCAGTCCCGATTTTGTCGGAGACTGCCTCTCTTTGAATTAAAAGAGGTATATTTGCACCCAAAAGGCAAAACCGAGGGATTCGAATGCCTACGCTATCGGAACCATCAAGACCGGTGGCGCGGTTTTCCTTTCAATGAGACATAAATCTAATTTTTAGATAACCATTAATTAAAGAGATGCAGAACAAAGGTTTAGTAAAGTGGACTGCTATTATTCTCTTGGTGATTTGTGCGTTTTACCTCTCGTTCTCTGTCGTGGGCGCTCATTACACCAAGAAGGCTAAGGAGTTCGCAGGCGGGGATGTGAAGAAGGAAATCGCATACCTCGATTCTTTGGCCAATAAGAAAGTATGGCTCACCTACACCCTCAAAGAGGTTCGTCAGAACGAGATCGGTCTCGGTCTCGACCTCAAGGGCGGGATGAACGTGATCCTCGAACTCAACGTCGATGAGGTTATAGACAACCTCTCCGGTCACAACCAAGATCCCGCCTTCCGCAAAGCGCTCGAGAACGCAAAAAAGAAGAAGGAGACCAGTCAAAAAGACTTTATTTCCCTCTTTATTGACGAACTGCATACTCTTGATCCCGGGGCAAGGCTCTCTGCCATATTCGGTACGCTCGATATGAAGGATCGGATCAATACCAACAGTACAGATGCCGAGGTCGAGGCTGTCCTCCGCAAGGAACTGAAGGTTGCCATCGAGTCTTCCCATAAAGTCCTTCGCAACCGTATCGACCGATTCGGTGTCGTCGCTCCGAACCTCCAAAAGCTTGAGGGCTCCGACCGCATCCTTGTCGAGCTCCCCGGCGTCACCGAACCCGAGCGTGTCCGCAAGCTCCTTCAGGGGTCGGCAAACCTCGAATTTTGGGAAGCCTATATTTTGCCTGAGGTCTACGAGGCACTTGTGGCCGCAGACCAAGTCCTCGCCAAGACCGCCGGCACTGCGCCCAAAAACGAAGCTCCGGCAGACACCCTCGCAGTGGGTGACTCACTCGCCACTCAGACACCCGCCGATTCTGCAACCGTCTCCGACGACCTTACCGCTTTGGCAAATAAAGTGACCGGCACCGAAGAGACCGCAAAGGCTGACACTGCTGCCACGACCATTAGTGCCGAGCACCCGCTCTTCTCCCTCCTCCAGCTCAATACGTACAACGGCCAGCTCGCCCCCGCGCCTATCGTAGGCTATGCCCGTGCCGCCGATATGGCTGTGATCGACTCTCTGCTCTCACTCCCGAGAGTGAAAGACGTACTGCCCCGTAACCTTAAGCTTCTGTGGGGCGTCAAAGAAGTGACCGACGGCTCCAACCTCTTCGGTCTCTATTCCATCAAGGTTACCCGTCGTGACGGACAGGCCGCTCTTTCAGGCGACGTCGTCACCAACGCTGAGACCAACATCCAAAACCGTCAGGGATCACAGGAAGTGACGGTCTCTATGACGATGAATGCCGCCGGTACGAAGGAGTGGGCACGCCTCACCAAGGAAAACGTCGGTCGTCCCATCGCCATCGTCCTCGACGACGTAGTGTACTCCGCGCCTAACGTCAGTAGTGAGATCCCCAACGGGGTCTCCTCCATCAGCGGTGACTTCACTGTGGATGAGGCAAACGACCTTGCCAATACACTGAACTCGGGTAAGATGGCCGCCTCCGTGCGCATCGTCCAAGAAGATGTCGTAGGACCTTCTCTCGGTCAGGAAGCCATCCGTGCAGGTTTCGTTTCCTTCCTCGTCGCACTCGTGCTGTTGATGGTCTATATGTGCCTCATTTACGGGTTCCTGCCCGGTGTTGTGGCCGACATCGCACTTCTTATTAACCTCTTCCTCACTCTCGGCATTCTGGCCTCTCTGCACGCCGTCCTCACGCTTGCCGGTATCGCCGGTATGGTTCTGACACTCGGGATGGCGGTGGATGCCAATGTGCTGATCTTCGAGCGTATCAAAGAGGAACTGAAGAAAGGTAAGAGTATGTCCAAGTCCGTGGAAGAGGGCTACAACAATGCATTCTCCGCGATTATTGACTCCAACGTTACGACCATCATCACCGGATTCATCCTTTACGGCTTCGGCACCGGTCCCATCCGCGGTTTCGCCACGACGCTCATCATCGGTCTTATCTGTTCCTTCCTCACCGCCGTCTTCCTCACACGCCTTTTCTTTGAAAAATGGGCGACAAAAGGCAAGCTCGACAAGACCACGTTCACGACTTCGCTCTCCAAAAATTTCCTCGAGAATACCAATTTCGACTTCATCGGTCATAAGAAAGTCGGCTTCGGTGTGGCTTTGGGCGTAATTGTGGCAGGTCTCATCGCCCTCTTTACCGTAGGGCTCAACAGCGGTATCGATTTCACGGGTGGCCGTAACTTCGTGGTGCGCTTCGACAAGCCGGTCACCACGGGCGAAGTGACGGATATGCTCTCCGCACCGTTTGAAGGCAAAGTGACCGTCATCACCATCTCCACGGAGGATCAAGTGCGCATCTCCACTAACTACAAGGTGGAGGAAAACACCCCCGAAGTGGATGCCGAAATTGAAAGCAAGCTCTACGAAGGTCTCAAGCCGTTGCTCAAAGAAGGCACTACCCTCGAACAGTTTACTTCCGACTACATACAGAGTTCCCAAAAGGTGGGTGCGTCTATGGCTGACGACATTAAGACCGGTGCGCTCATAGCAGTCGTACTCTCCCTCATCGTGATGGCGGTTTACATCTTGATCCGGTTCCGTGACGTGGCTTTCTCTGTGGGTGCTTTTGCTTCGGTTACTTTCACTTCGCTCTCCATTTTCGCAATGTATGCCCTCCTATGGAAGGTGATGCCATTTACGATGGAAGTGGATCAGAACTTCGTGGCCGCCGTCCTTGCAATTATCGGCTACTCCATCAACGATACCATTGTGGTCTTCGACCGTATCCGCGAGACCTTGGGGTATTACCCGTCGGGCGAGCGCAAGAAGATTTTTAATGAGGCGCTCAACGTGACCCTCTCCCGTACGTTCAATACGACCACTTCTACTCTCCTTGTGGTTCTGATTATATTCTTCTTCGGGGGAGCATCTATGAGAAGCTTTACTTTTGCCATTCTTGTGGGTATTGTCTTCGGTGTATTTGCCACCCTTTTTGTGGCGACCCCGGTTGCATACCTCATCAATAACAGAAAGTTTGAGAAGAACCCTAAGGAAGCGGCTCGAATCGCGGCCAAGAACGCGAGGTAAGCTGTTTCTCACAATACACTGACTTGTTTGTGGTACAGACCGGGGCATATTTGTCCCGGTCTGTATTTGTTTTATGCCGTGTCGACGTCCGTCCCTTTCTACATACGTTTGGTATATGAATCCAATAATTGGTATATTCGCTCAATTTTCAAATAATTAATTCACATACGGTATGAGACAGAAACGCTTTTTGCTGCCCACAACGGAGCTTCCCACGCACTGGTACAACATCCAGGCAGAGATGGCAACCAAGCCACTTCCTTTGCTTAATCCTCAGACACATAAACCAATACAGGCAGAGGATTTGTTCCCTCTCTTTAGTCGGGAGGCGTCTCGACAAGAGGTCAATCAAACGGACGTATGGATTGAAATACCCGATGAGGTTCGTCAGTTATACAGCAATTATCGGACGACACCGCTGGTTCGTGCCTATGCCCTTGAGGAGGCTTTAGATACGCCGGCTCACATTTATTTCAAAAATGAAAGTGTGAGTCCGGTAGGCTCACACAAACTCAACTCGGCAATCCCCCAAGCTTATTACTGTAAGAAAGAGGGTATCACCAATGTCACCACAGAGACGGGCGCCGGACAATGGGGTACCGCTTTGGCGTATGCATGCAAACTTTTCGGGCTGGAGTGCGCTGTGTATCAAGTGAAGTTGAGCTACGAACAAAAGCCTTACAGAAGAGGAATGATGCAGGTGTTTGGGGCACAGGTAACCCCATCGCCAAGTATGAGCACACGTGCCGGAAAAGATATTCTGACTGTGGATCCCCACAATAACGGCTCTCTCGGTACAGCCATATCCGAGGCCGTGGAACTTGCACGGACTACGCCGAACTGTCGCTACACTCTTGGCAGTGTCCTCAATCATGTCTCGTTGCATCAAACAGTCATAGGTCTTGAGGCAGAAAAGCAGATGGAGTTGGCCGGTGAATACCCTGACATTGTCGTCGCCTGCTTCGGAGGGGGCTCCAATTTTTCCGGTATCGCATTTCCTTTTATGCGACATACGATCAATGGAGGTAGAAAGACACGTTTTATAGCGGTCGAACCTACTTCATGTCCGAAGCTGACGCGGGGACGTTTTGCATACGACTTTGGGGATGAGGCCGGATACACCCCTTTGATCCCGATGTATACCCTGGGGCACAAGTTTCAACCCGCAAGTATACACGCCGGAGGTCTTCGCTACCATGGTGCCGGTCCCATCGTCTCTCAGCTTATGCGGAATAATATGATGGAGGCAGTGGATATCGGACAGCTTGAGAGTTTTCGCGCCGGTTTGATGTTTGCCCGTACCGAGGGTATCGTGCCGGCACCGGAGAGTTGCCACGCGATAGCCGAGACTATCCGTCTTGCCAAGGAGTGCCGTGAGACCGGCGAGGAAAAGGTGATTCTCTTTAATCTTTCCGGACACGGTATGCTCGACATAGGTGCTTACGACCAGTTTATGAGCCATACCTTATCGGACGAATACCCATCTGACGAGGATCTGTTACCGCCTTCGGATGACATCCTTCTCATTTGATGAATTGGGAAAAAGGCGCGTGACCTTCAAACGTAGGTCGCCCTTGCAGTAGCCACTGAATGTTCCTCTCGTGGAAAGTTTTCGTTCCACCCGAGGAACATTTCCGTTCCACCCGAGGAAAGTTTTGTCTCAAAACGATTCGGACATAGGAAGAGCGGACAAAGTCTCAAGGAAAGTGTGTCAAAAGTCCGAACCGCTACGACGCTTTCGGCATTCGGGACACGACCAAGAGTACTTGGCGAGTACTCCCGTCGCCTCCCCGAGCCTGAGAGCGCCTTGCGCTTCGGACTTCAGACACATTCTTCTTTCCTCGTTGCACAGGGCACGCCCTATGCGGATCCTAAATCCGGACTGATGATCCTTAATTCTTTGCGACGGGGATGGCGGTTTTCTTGCCGTCGTAAGCCACGGCAAAGAGTTCCTGTTTGCCGTCAAGCGAGATGGTTTGCGGCAGGATAACCCTGGGGTTGTTGGCGACACCGATCAGTTTGCCGTTGAGGTAAAACTCGTAGGCGACCACACCCCGATAAGCGTTTTGGGGAATGATGACGACGTTGCCGGACACCGTGGCCGATCCGCTGCCCGTAACCGGTGTCTTGTCCTTGAAGTATTGCCAGTTTCCATCGCAGATGTACTCGATTTTGTCTGTGACGGGTGGTAGTCCGAGCAGTGCGATTTTGCTCTTTGCACTCGACACGTCCGCTGAGGAGATGACGATTCGCTTATTGCTGTAGTCCATTACGTTTTGATCCATAAGCCTGAAGAATCCCCACTTGTCGAAAAAGTCCGTCAGATCCATGCCGGCAGAGATGCTGGCTTTGCGGACGAAGTCGAGCTGTACCTGCCCGTCAGACTTCTTCATATCGCTGTCGTATTCTTTGCGCGCCTGCTCGTAGATGTCCTTGTAGAAATCTTTGTTCCCTTTTACCTTTGAGAAGTAGAGCTGTATCTGCCACAGTGGTACAAGCATCTCGAAGACATCGGAGTAGATTTCGTTTTTGCGTCCGAGGTAAGGTACGAGTTGTCCTGCGTAGGCAAATGAAGAGGGGTCACCCGCGTAGTCCTCTATCTGGAAGAGGGCGTATGCTTTGTCGTAACGCGTCGCGTAAACACCATTGCTTTCTGCCTGAATACGGGCAGTGTTGCCGTACTCTGTCTGGATGTAGAGACTCATGATGTTATTCGTGACCTCTGTCATACCGTGCCATTTGACACCCGGTGTTGTCTGGAGCTGGTGACCGAGTTCGTGCGCGAGTCCCCAGCTCTCCCTCTTTACGCCGTCTACGCTCAGCAGACTTTGGATGGATCCGGAAGAGTAGGCCGTGTGGTAGCCGGTGGCATAAAGGTAGAGATCGGGATTGTAGTGGACGGAGAAAAATGCGCGGTTGTGGAAGGGACGGTCATACTTGAAGAGCCCCAAGAAATCAAACTCCATTTTCACGAGGTTGTCGTAAAGATTTGCAAGTCCCAGACCGTCTCGCGGCTGAGCCGCTCTGAAGTCTTTTACCGGGAACGCGAGATGAGCGTATTTGCCCAGCACATCGAGGTACTGCGAGGCCGACGCGTTATTCAAGATCTCCATGTACTTCTCCGGAGCGTGCTTTTGGGAGTCGTAGTAGCCTTGGACAAGGCCGTTGGCAAAGTGCACTTTGATCTCGGGGGCAGTTTGCCAGTCATCGGTGTTGTAGGCGAGGTAGAGGTGACCGTCCTGCGGCATCTTCAGCAGATTGGCACCCTCTTCGAGTGTGAGCATTTTACGCCCGTTTACGCCGTCTCCGCCGGGGACATCATAGTTCACGACCCAGAGCCCTAACTTGTGACCGCTCGTCTTACCGACGAGGACAAGGAGGTCTTGGTCTTTCTTGACCACGATGCCCGTGGGGTTGTCAAATAGGGAGAGTGCGTAGCCGGTGCGGTTGTACGCCCTTTCCGTGTCCGGGTTCGGGAAGGCTTTGAAAGTGTCGATCCGAAACTCCCGCGGGTAGTCTCCCTTCCGGAGGTGATAGGCTATTTGTTGATAGACGGGGACTTTGATTTCCCGGATGTCGGCTTCGGTGATGCCGGTTTTCAAGGCGGATGCGGAGGTGTCGGTAAAGACGGAGAGGAGGTCGAACTTGTCGGGGTTATTTTGGTAAAACTCTATTTCGGATGCCGATGCAAAGCCCTTACGGTCTCCGGCTCCCGACTTGACCACTATTTTGATGCTCCCCGCACCGAGCAGCGTCTGCTCAAAGACCACTTTCGAGGGCGTGGCACTCCCTTCGAGGTTGATGCTTTTGAGGAGGGTGTAATCCTTCAGGGCGGAGCCTTTGCCCCAGACTTCGATTTCTTTGAAGCGTCCGTTGGCCCCGTTCTGACGAGGGTAGTAAATAAGGTAGCTCAAGTCCTTGGTGCCGTCGAAGTTGAATTCGAGCGTGATCGGGAAATAGTTGCCCGGTGAGTTATCCCACGCGGAGTGGTACAATTTGTTGTCATCAAAGAGCCCGTCGAACGCGTTTTCGATACCCTCACCTTCGTGAAAAGAGGATGCCGTCCCGGAGGTCGGGACGACTTTGAAGTCCGTGGGCAGTGTCAGTTCGCTTTTCGGGGCGTAGCCGGTTCCGGCTTCTTGGGTTACCGAAAAGGTGGCTCCGGCGTTACTGTCTCTGCCCTTTAATGTCACGACGGCGGTGCGGTTGCCCTCGGTGAGGGCAGAGACCGAAAGCGTGACGATGACGGGGCTCTCTTTGCCGATGCTTTCGAGCCTGAGCCAATCGGCATCCTGCGGGATGACGACATCAAACGCCCTGTTCGTGACGACTTCTATGGCAATCTTTCCGCCGTATTCGTCAACCGCGTACTCTTTGGCACTTGTCTTAATGAACGGAGCCCTGCCGGTCTGTGTGACGTTTACGTTCTCGGAAATGCCGGCTCCCGTGAGCGTCAGTTTGGCTGTCCTTGCGTCGTCTCCGTCATTCTGCTGGGCGATGCAGACGAGCGCGTTCGGTGTCACCCTTGCAGAGAGCCAACCCGGGGCATCCTCCCCAAACGCCACGCGGAGGGCGGAAATGTTGGTTCTGAGGGAAAGGGATTTCGAGCCTCCGGATTCGTCGAAGACCAGCTCTTTCCCGTCGGGAAATTGAAGGAATCCCGGCTCCGGAGTCTCGCTTACGTCCGGCTTTTTGCACCCGGAGAGTGTGGCGAGGTACAGGAAGACGATTCCCAGAACTTTCAAAGAAAGTGTAAATCTTTTGTGGTACATAAAAAATCGAGATTTTGCAGATTGGGATAATCCTACACGGCGGTAAAAATCGGGTTCTGAGGTCGGGTCAAAATAGATTTGGAGGGTAACCCCGGTTGGTAGAACCGGTACAGACCGAAAAAGTCTTGAGACCCGAACCTAAAGAATGGGGAAGTACGGACATAGAAGAGCGGGAGATACGAACCTGGATTTTCGTGTCTTCTGTCGGGTAAAGACCTCAATAGAACTGCGTTGTTACAGGCATTCGAGCCTGCATTCCGATCCCTTTGTAAATAGCTTGTCCCGACAACTTTTGTGCTTTGATGCCCATATGTGGTGCAATAATAAGAAAGAGACCGTATGACACCGAGATCCGGTCGCGTTTGCGGGGGTAGACCTCAGTGTCATACGTCTAGTTGGTTACCTGATTCGGACAGCGGAAACGTTATTCGGAGGTCCAGAGGTAGATTTCACCCATATTGAACCAGCCGTTAGAACCGGATGGGTCGATGGGGTTGGCGTTGCGTCTCGCAGTGGGTACGAAGCGGATGAACTTCACAGGATGGTCGAATTGGATCCTCTCATTGGAAGAGACGCGGGCTTTTCGACCTCCCGGCAACGGGAACGTCATCGTCCCGACCTTTGTCCAATTCGCATCGTCCGTACCACCGACTTCGCTGGTGTATATATCTGCAATTTTGACATCTCCGCCACCGTCTCCGTTGGGTCTGGAAGAGTACTCGATCTTGAGGTCTTCAATGGGCGTGTCGAGTGCAAATGCGATGTGGTGCGGCTTGCCTCCGGGGGATGAACCGCTCCAGATGGTGTGGAAATAGTCGTTGGTATTGCCGTTCACCAGGTTTGCAATGGGACCTTCATTGGGCTCCTGGGCATTCGTGGAAACCATATCCACGCTCAGAGGAACCCTGACGTAATTTCTCTTGAGCTGTTTGATTGCAAAAGAGGAGACCTTGGAGATGTCCGCGGAGGTGTAGAGGTATACGGTGCCGAAACGGTCTCTTACGCTCTCGGATGACGGCACACTGATCTTGAAAGTGGTTTCGTCACCTGCCACTGTCTTTTCTTTGATGGTCAGCCACGCGCAGCTGTCGGGAATGATGACATCCGTAATCGGCGTGTTACTCTTTACGGTAACCGATACTTCTCCGCCTTTGGAAGGCAAGGTCTTATAGAACTGCTTGCTCTCCGGTGTGCCGAGAACTTGGATGTCGACCTGCTTGCCTGCCGTCTGCTCCACTTGGATGGAGTAACTGAAGTGACCGTAGGCAATGACAATCACGCCTTTGCGCGCTCCGAAATCGGAGTAGGGGGCTACGGACACGTGTACCTTGTCTGCCGAAGAAGTGAGGGTGATCCACTCCGACTTGGTGGACGCTGTCCACTTGTCTTGGGGAAGCGTGGTGATGATGTGGATGTCTTTTTCGATACCGGACTGGTCGGCACTGATTATATCACGGTCTTTGTACTCGACTTCAAACTGATCGAGTTCGTAGTCTCTGTCGTACGGAGACTTACAGCTACTACCCGCTAATGTCATAAGCGCGGTAAGCAAGAGTGCCGGCAGAAGGGGTCTCTTGGAATAACTATACTGTGTCATAATACTTTTGTGGCAAAGAATGTTATGCTTGTCATTAGAGCTTGTCGGCATATTTCTCGACCTTGAGGCGGAAACTTGCTTTTACTTCTTTGAACGGTTCGTCCGGTCTGACGCGGTATTTGTAGTGGAGTTGAAACTCCTTATAAAAATCACTGCGTCCTCCGGGTAACTTGTCTTCTGTGAGGCGATACGTATTCGAGTAGTTGAGGATGGCGGGCATCTGTACCACTTCGATGGTTTTGTAGGGCTTTATCGTCACAAAACGGGCGCTTTCGTCTTTGGGGTTAATGTCGCCTACTTCAAGGATGATGCTTTTGGCATTGATGTCGGGGAGCGCTTCGACGTAATTTTTGTACGTTTCGTCTCCTGCGAGCATCCGGACGGAGTTTTTGCCCAAGGGAAAGAGTCTCACGGAAGAGGAAAGCTTGCGGGACGTGTTGCTGCCTTCAGTGAGTACGGACACGAACGTATTGCGGTAGGTGTAATCCGTGGAGGTCTTCGTGGACGCAAACTCGTTCTTGTAGCTGAGCTTGAGGAGAACGTGCTTCTTTTTGGCATTTACGTTTGGGGTGACCGTCTCGTCGATTTTGAAGTCGAGCAGGTAGGTGGAGTCGGGTGAGAGCCTCTCAATGTTCTTGATGACGATGGGGATGAGCCCCTGCCCGTTTCCCGCTTTGATGGTGCCGGTCATAGACGGCATTTCGTAGCAATCTTTGGGCAAGATGTGTGCAAATCGGCTCTCGTCAAGGTCGAAGTTCGTCTTATTGTACCTCATGAAGAGAGAGTCATCCGGCACTATCGTGAAGCTCATGTCTTGTCCCGGTCGCTGTGAGCCACTGAGGTTACCGACGATGTTGATGACCTGGTTTTCTGCATTCAGATCCAGAACCTGACGATCGTATATCATCATTTCGCCACTGCTCAGGAGGCCGACTTCGTTTTTGTAAAACTCCTGCCCGAAGTCGTAATTATTGCAAGAACTCAGCGTCAATGAGATCGTGCCTGCGAGTCCGAGGAGGCTGTGTAGTAGCTTTTGAGTATTCATATTTTCTTCTTGAGAAATAATCAATCTGTGGAAGTGATGTGGCGCGTGAGGAAAAGTACGCGCACTTTATTCTCTCTTCCCAATTAACGTTCATACCCCGGGTTTTGAGCCATTTTGGGGGTCTTCATAAGTTCGTTATGAGGAAGGGGTAGGAGAACCTGCTTTGGTGTGGCAATCCGGTCTCTGATGTTCTTGGAGTCGATGGGAACCAACTCCCAGAACCCCGTATTGGCACTGCTCTGTTGGCGGTCTTTTTTTGTGTTGAGTCCAAACCAGTTGGAAGGGTTGGCATCGTCGGTAAGGTACGTCCCCCATCTGCGGGTATCGAAGTACCGGTAGCCTTCGTTGAAGAGCTCGATTTGGCGCTCGTTCATAATCACTTTCCGCATCTCCTCAGGATCCGAGTAGAGTGCATCATCCGGACCGGGAAGACCGACACGGTAACGAATCATATTGAAGTACTTCTTCATTTCGTTGACGTCACGGGTGATCGGCGTTTCGACTCTTTCTCCGTCTGCGCTCATCACAGATGCCGTGTAGGTTCCTTCAACGTTATTGAGGGCTTCAATGTATTCGAGCAAGACCTCGGCGTAACGAATGATCGGGAACGACTTGGGGACGACAAAAGCCCCTTTCACCTGTCCTTTTCCATTCGCCCAAGAGTCGTCATCGTGGATGTACTTCGTGGGAACATATCCGGAGATGGTGTAGTCGTTGACGTTGTTGCCGGCACCGGTTTTCCCCGAGTTGTCGTCGTTGGAGAACCAGAACTGCTTATTCATATACGCACCGTCGCTCGCGGAATTCATCTTCCAATAGCGTCCGGGAAAACCGATGGAGGCGTAGAAGCGCACTTCTCTGTTGTTGTACATTTTGGGTACGTCGGCTTTCAGTGTGACAGGTCCCATTTCCTTTGCCTGACCCATAGTTTGGGTAACATCGGAGTCGTAGGGATATTCCTGGGAGGCTGTGTCTATGGTTTTGCCGTCCATCATCAAGTACGCATCGACTACCCTCTGGGGAACAGACATACCGCCCCAACCGCCGTAATAGACAGGAAAGCTGTGGCGCGTATAGCCGGATACCTGACCTGAGGGTTGTGCCCAGATGAATTCTTTGTTGTTCTGGACAAGACTCTCTCCCGTGAACATATCCGAGTACGAGCGGTAGGGATCAATGCCGCCGGCACCCATCGGGAAAGGTTCTTTGGAGACATTTTCGGGAATCGGCCATGGGTTCGGCTCTTGGGCATCAAAGTCCACTGTGTGGAGCTCGTAATAGCCCATATTGATCACTTGCTTGGCTGCGGCAGCGGCGATGGCCCATCTATTCGGGGTGGGCTCCGTCACTGGCACGTGTCCAATCTCCGAATACACGCCTCGCCGCATCTCCTCCGTTAAAGAGTGGAGACGCTTGGTAGAGTCTCAGGCGGGCAATGAGCGCGAGTGCCGCACCTTTAGTGGGACGGGCGTAGAGAACGGATGATTGGGAGACCGGCGAAGGCATAAAGCGGGAGGCTTCTTCAAATTCCTTTACGATGTAGTCCACACTTTCGTCATAGGTGGCGCGTTCTCTGTCGTAATCTTCGGATGGAAGGTTATTGGGGATCACTTCGTCTCCGAGGATAAGGCACGGACCGAAGTTTTGGAGCAGATGATAGTAAGCATACCCTCTCATAAAGTGGACGTATCCCAAGTATTCCTGTCTTTCCCGGGTGTTCATATCCTGAACCTTATCAATGTTGGCAATCATAAGATTGCACCGTCTGATGATAGTGTACATCTGGTACCAGGTACTCAGGAAGGATGAGGGAAGATTCCTTTCCGTAATGGTCCCTTTTGTGAATGAAATGCCGGGAAATTCGGCGGTTTCCCACAGAACGGTCATTTCGTCCGATGCCAATTCTCCCGGATTCCACGACCCTCCCCAGATGGCGCTCGGATCCGGAAAATGCGTCGGCGTATTCCAAAGGTAGCCTTCTGCGTTTGATTTTGAGTGAAAGATGGAGTCTTCGGGGAAGAAGTCCTCGAAATATCTGTCCGGGTCAAGGAACGTGCAGGAAGACATTCCGATGCCGAAGCAGGCAAAGATGCCGATAAGGGTATATAATAAGTTTGATTTCATACTAATCCTCGACTGTCTTTAGAAATTCAAGTACACTTGGAAAGTAGTGGTAAATGGAATGGGGTAGGCAGCACCGTTGAACATAGCCTGCTCGGGGTCGAAGTATTTGACCTTGTCGATGGTGAAGAGATTGTTGCATACCAGTTCAAAGTCAATTGACGAAAGTCCCAAGCTTTTCATCAGCCCTTTCTGAGCGAGGTGATAGCGTGCACTCAGCTCTTGGAGCCGGATGAATGAACCGTCTCTTTTCCAAAAGGTCGAGGGTTGGATGTTGTTGTTATTGGATCCATATGAGAGTCGTGGAAGTTCCGCGTTCGGATTCTCGGTCGCGGGATTTCCGGAGTACCATGCCGGAGTCCAGCGCGACTTGGGATCCAGTGCGGAGGAGAGTACGTTGCCCGTTTCACCGCCGAGGAAAGGAATCCAGCCTGCGTTATGTCCTGCGCCGGCGCGGTAATACTCTACGAGCGCATTGCCTCGGAAGAGGAATCCCAAGGTGAAGTCTTTGTAGGAAAAACTTGCACCTATGCCGTACATAATTCTTGGAAGCTGGTTGGAGTAAGAGATGGGGACTTTGTCATCGTTATTGATGGTGCCGTCTCCGTTGACATCCCGGTACTTTATGTCGCCGGGGCGGATCTGTCCGAAACCCGATTGATTAGGACTCTGGGCGATCTCTTCGTCGGAACTGAAGAGCCCTTCCGCGATAAATCCGCGGATCACGTTCAGAGGCTTACCGGAGTAGCTGAGGTAGTCGTAGGGAAGTTTGTTTTGCTCCCAGTTGTCCACGATGTTTTGTGACCACGTGTAGTTGGCGCGGACGGTGAAGCTCATATCTTCGTTGAAGCGGTGCGTGTACTCTGCGTTACCATCGGAACCGAAGCTGTGCATGGCACCCACGTTGGAGTAGGGGAGGTTCACGAGACCGAGGAAGTCGGGCAGGGTAGCCCGCTGCATATAGATGTTGTCGCGTTTGTCGTGGAAGAAGTCGACCACAAACTTGAGCCTGTTGTCCAAGAAATTGGCTTCGATACCGATGTTGGCTTTCTTGGCTATTTCCCACATCAGATTATCGGCTCCGACTTGATTTTCTGCGATACCTTGTCCCGAATACCCCCAAGCCGTACCGGCGTGGTTATTGATGATGGTGAGGTAGGGGAATCTGGTGTTGGAGATGCGGTCGTTACCTGCGGTGCCGTAGGATCCTCTGATCTTGAGGTACGTGAGCCAGGGCATCTTTTCGGCAACGAAGTCATAGCTGGTCGGCACCCAACCTGCGGCAATGGAAGGGAAGAACCCGAAGCGCTCGCCTTTCTTGAACTGGGAGGAGCCGGTGTAGCCGAAGTTGGCATCGATGAAGTAGGTGTTCTTGTACCCGTAGGAGAGACGTCCGGAGACATTCTGACGGCGTTCGGGGATGCGGTTGATGCCGAGTATGTCGGGGCGCCATGAGGTACTCTGGTAGTCTTCCATATAGTAGTAGAGCAGAGCGCCTAAGTTATGGTCACCGAATGTCTTATTGTAATTGGCTTTCGCTTCAAAATAGTATTTGCGGGCGAAGTTCTCGTTTCCCGAGTAATTGACGTTTGTTTGTTTCAGACGAAGTGACTTGATCAGATCCCCTTCTGCATTTCTGCCCGTTGCTTTGTAGAAGTCGGGTGATTTGGTACGGGCTTCCGTAATGTTATTGAAAAACTCCACGGAGCCGAGTGCATTCAGGGAAAGTCCGTCCAGATAGCCTTTGAAGTTGTGGGTCAATTGCAGCACCAGTTTGTTCCGGAAGTTAGAGATTTCCGCAAGCCCCGTGTAGTTCAGCCTCGCGTACGGGGAAGACATATCCTGGTTGCCCCACGTGGGTAGTGTGCCGTCCGAGTACTTAACGGGGAACATCAACGGAGTGATCTGCATCACCGAAGCCCAAAGCGAATTCGTGTTTTGGAAGCCGGGGAGGGCGTTATAGGTCAGAACACCGTCGGCACTGAAGTCCAAAATCGTCGTGGGCAGGAGGTTCATGCTGATATTTGCCCGGTAGGTGTGCTGGTTATAGGCCAGAGGCTGCTTGAAAGAGGCGTCTGCCTGCTTGTACGCCGCACCTTGGAGGCTGGAGCCGAGTGAGAGGAAGTATCTGGCTTTCTCCCCACCGCCGGAGGCACTGACGTAGTACCTATGCGCCAAAGAGACGGGGCTCAGCACTTCATCCATCCAATTCACGTTGGGGTACAAATCGGGGTCAAGGTTATTCTTGATCAGCTCCAGTTCCATGTCCGTATAGACCTCCGAGAGACCGTCCATGGCACGGGCTTCGTTTGCCAATACCGCGTAATCATAGCTGTCCAAAAACTTGGGCAAGCGTTTGAGTACGTTGACCTGTACCGTGGCGCGGGCATTGATTCTGAGCTTGCCTTCCTTCCCTTTCTTTGTAGTGACGACAACCACTCCATTGGCTCCTCTGACTCCGTAGACGGCAGTAGCGGCCGCGTCCTTGAGGATGGAGAAAGACTCGATATCGTCGGGGTCGAGCAGGGACAGGTCACCTTCGAGACCATCTACGAGTACCAGAGCGCCGGCATTGGCACCGAATGTACCGATACCGCGGATCCAGAAGTTGGAGATGTTTTTGCCCGGTTCGCCGGAGGTCATATTCGTAATCACGCCGGCCACCCGTCCGCCGAGGACGTTATTGATGGAAGTGGAGGGTGTCCTGAGCTCTTTCACGTCCACGTTGGTGATGGCACCTACCACGGATACCTTCTTCTGAGACGTGAGACCTGTGACGACGAGTTCTTCCAGTTCTCCCTGGGTGTCTTCGAGGATGATTTCGAGGTTTTTGCCTTTGTCGGAGAGCTTCGCGGTATGTTCGTGCGGTTTAAGTCCCACCATACTGAATACCACGACTTCTCCCGGGGCTACCATCAGGGAGAAACGCCCGTCAAGGTCGGAAGTCACGCCGTGGCTCTTCTCGGACTTGACATAGATATTGACGCCGATCAGCAACTCTTTATTTTGGTCTTTGACCACCCCTTTCAGCTCTATGGTTCGTTCCTTTTTTGCCGAATCCTGGGCAAAGACGCAGAGCGGGGTCACAAGCATCAGAGCCAGTAGGCTCAGTGCTATGGCCAAGAAATTACTCCTGTTCTTTCGCATAACGTGTTCGTTTTTGTGATCTGTGGTGATTTACTGAATAGCCAATTTCCTGATGACGTGGTTCATGTGGTCTGCCACGTAGAGGACTGCTCCGTCGCTGCTGACCGCTACGCCGGTAGGTCTGTTAAAGAGTGCTTGATCCGGGCCTCCGTCGCGGAATCCGGCAGTCCCCGGTACTCCGACGGCAGTATTTACCACGGCCTGGTCTTCCGAAATCGTGGTGTCTATCACGCGGATGCAGTGGTTGTTGGTGTCTGCGATATAGAGCTTGCCGTCGCTTGTGAAGGCGAGTTGTCTCGGGTTATTGAACTTGGCCTGCCTCAGCATACCGTCTTCCCATCCTCTGCCGGAGACCGGACCGTCCGAAATCGCCAAGCCCGCGTAATCCGTTCCGCGGTAGCTGCGTGGATCTCCCTGCGGAATCTTATCCAAATCGATCCTTTTGATCATATTGTAGTTGCAGAGTGCCACGTACATCACGTTCGGTTCGAGAGGGGAGAAGATGTAGTAATTGTCGCTACCGTTTCCTCCTTTCTCATTGGAAACATCCGGTATCACTTTTTCGATCAAAAGTTCCGACTGTCTTGTCCGGGGATTGATCCGTATGAGCTGTCCTTTCCACAGAATCGTGTAGAGCATCTTGTCTTTTTTGTTGATCAGCATAGAGTGCTTCCAATTACTGTCTTTGAAGGGGTTCTGATCCGCATTTGCGAAAAGCATACTCTGTCTTTGGATGGCATAGTTTGCTCCTTTCCGGAGGCGCAGGTAGCCTCTGTCTCTGTCTTCCGGGAAGTAAATGGCTTCCTCTCCCGGCTCGTCGGAAAAAGTGGGGGCGTTCACTGGCTCATAATTCAGGTATCTGAGGACGGTGAGGGTCTCATTCTTCGTGTCTCCGAGGAGGATGTTTCCTGCATAGGTGTTGCTTGCGGAAGTGCGTCCGGCCGCGTCACGGGCGAAAAGCCCAAAATCATGGGGACGCTCGCAAATAAACAGGTTGTCCTCGTCGTCAAGCGTGAGGTATGCAGGAGCCGAGAGCGTACAACCGGCGAATGAACCACCCACCGTGGGTAGTTGGTTGTTCGTGGACACCTGACCGATAACGGTGGACACGGAGACTTCCGTCTTGTAGAGAAATTTCATGTCTTCGCTCTTCGAAACGTAGGTCTTGTCCCCGAGTTTCTTTTCCACTTCCAGTTTCAGAGTTCTCAGGTACGTGAGTTTGGGAACCGTGAGATAGATTTTCTCTCCATTGCTGCTGACGATGCCCCCTTTGTGCCTTGTGCCGAGGCTGTCGACAAAGTAGACGGACAGCCCGACAGTGTCGTTTCCGAAGTTGGTTCCGTCTATGATCATTTGTGTGGCAATGCCTCCGGTACCCGGTTTGAAACCGGAGATGGTAATGGCTTGTGAGGGGTCGAATGCTTCTCCGACCGTCATATCCGTCCTTTCTTTTTTACAGGATACGGTGCCGATAGCGACTGCCAAGAAGAATAACCCGGTCGTGAGTCGAGTTGCTTTCATAATTGGTTTTTTGCTTGTTGTTATGATAAACTCTAATGAGAAATATTTATTGCCGGAACAACTTATTTTACTGAAAATACGTATTTTGGATACGTATTTCTGAGTTGCTTTAAGTCGAGATCTTGTTTTTACGAGGTAAAGTTACGAAATAATAGCTTAATTAACCAACTATTTTAAGCGATGATTTCTTATTTGTTCATTTGTATGTATAGTTTTTGTTTATTGCTCCGTGTCGGAGTTACCTATTAGGAGTGGGCTGCAATGGGGTGTGCGGAGGCGAAAAAAGAGGAGATACCGACCGCCGACCAAGCGGGGTACAGACCGGGGCGAATGCCTATGCCCGTATGAAAAAGAAAGGAGACACGTACCGAAAAGAAAACTTCGGTACGGGTCTCTATTTTAGGGGTCTTGGGGTCTGTTGCTACTCAGAGAGACCTCAATCATGAGACCTTTGCATAATATCTCATCTGCTACGTTACTATCGGCATTCGGGCTTGGTCGTGTACGGTGAGTACACTCCCGTCGCCCTCAGCCTCAGTGTCTTGCAGCTGAGGCATTCTGCAAAGTCTCACACGAAAAACTGATGTTTTTCGTGTCCGGAGACCTTTGAAAAAGGTCTCCTCATATAGGGCAATCAGTAGCCCGGGTTTTGGTCAGAGACTAAGCCGGGGTTCACGTCGATTGCAGTCTGGGGTATGGGATAGAGCATCATACGGTCGTTCCACTTCAGGGTGATGACGGCGGTACCGTCGGGAACGCAAATCTCTACGTCATTCATTACCTTTTTGGCATAATCCGATCCGTAACGTTTGATGTCGTTGAGCCGGCTCCCTTCGCCGGCGAGCTCGATGTGGCGTTCGTTTCTGATGAGTTCGAGGCCGGCTTCTTTGCTCAAAGAAGAGGGAACATGCGGCATACCGACGCGGTCTCTGAGCTGGTTGAGCGCTGCAGCGACCTCTGCATCATAACCGCTGTTTTGGGTGTGGGCTTCCGCAAAAATGAGGAGAATCTCCGCATACCGGAAGACGGGGAAGTCCGCTTCACTGGCCGGGTAGGCACTCCACAACATCGTGGAAGTGGATTTGGCCACCATCTTAAGGAAGTTGTACCCTGTGGTGGACTCGTTGTTTATCCCTTTTTTCCACTCGTAGACGAAGTCCGGTCCCGCATCGTAGTCGCTCACCCTGTGGAAGGGGAAGAGGATGGAGGCATAGAGACGCGGATCCCGGTTCTTGAACTCTTTGAAATACTCATATCCGAGGTATTTGCCGGATTCTATCCATCCGTTGGCCACGGCGCGGAATGATTTCTTTTCACTTTCCATAACCTCCGTATAGTCCTCGTTGAGCTTATTGTAGGCTGTGGCTCTTTGGTCTTTGGAGGGAGCGGCGAATGCTTTGCCGTCCGCAGTCCAGTAGGCATCAATGAGGGGTTGCTGGGGTACGACCGAGGACCAACCGTCTACCATCTGCTGGGGACGCATAGACGTGTAACGGGTGAGATCCGCATAGTCTGCATTTCCGCCTTTGTACTCGCGGATAATGATGCATTCGGGAGAGGAAGAGGTGACAAAGGCATCATCCCAAGTCGAGCGATAGTTGTAGATCCCTTGGATGAACTTGTCCGCGTCGAGTCCCAGTGCGTCAAAATCCACAAGTTGCCTGATTTGTGCCACTTCGGCTTCCGTACCCTCGGGAAGAGACGTCAGCGTATGGAGGGCAAAACCGCCTTTCATGACTTCGCGTGCCGCTTGCTCGGCAATGGCGTATTCTTTGAACTGCAGCGCCACCCGTGCCAGAAGTGCCTCGGCACCGTACCGGGAGAGACGGCTCGTCTCGTTGAAGTACCCGCCGGAGTACTTTGCGGGAAGCTTGGGAATCGACTCTTGGAACTCTTTGAGGACGAAGCTGCGGACGGCTGCGGCATCGTCACGCTTGAACATCTTTTCGTCATAGTTCTTCAACTCCGTGATGAGGGGGACTTTGCCGAAGTCGTTTGTCATCACCGCATATCGATACGCCCTTAGGACGCGCGCCTCTGCAATGACACGCTCTCTAAGTGCCTCGTCCATAGGGACGTTTCCGATATTGGTGAGGAGATTATTGACTCTGCGGATGGCTACGAAGTTATACCCCATATCGACAGAGGTGCTCAGCCCGTTGACCTGGAATGTGGAGCCGTTGCTTTCCCAAGGGTAAGGACACCGTACATCATCCGTGTAGGAGTCATTGTAAATCTCAACGCCGGGGATGATGTCGGCGTAAATCGTATTCAGTGCATTCCACACGTCTGCATCCCTTTTCCAAAACGTGTCCGAGCTTACATCGGTGGGATTGACGACATCAAGGTCGCACGAGGAGAGCATGGACACTACGGAGAGCAGTGCGGCTGATACGGTGGCGATATATTTGTAGTTCATATACTGTATCTCGTTAGGTCGGTTTAGAATGAGAAGTTAAGACCGAGAGAGACGGTTTTCTCCCCAAGAGCCGAGACGGCGCGCCCGGTGGCCGCTTCAGGGTCAAAGTCGAGCA
Source organism: Bacteroidales bacterium (assembly GCA_004555765.1). Classification (GTDB taxonomy): domain Bacteria; phylum Bacteroidota; class Bacteroidia; order Bacteroidales; family Porphyromonadaceae; genus Porphyromonas_A. Next base: position 2,831 of record SFHG01000001.1, on the reverse strand, counting down.
TACGTTTGTCTCCTCTGATGGTGAAGTAATTTTCGAGCGAGAGGTAGACTTTTGCGGTCTCAAAGCCTATTTTGCTGATGAGACCCTTGTCGAAAGTATATCCGAGCGTGATGTTTTTGATGCGGAAATAATCGGCGTTAAAGAGCCAGAAGTCGGAAAGGTACTGATTGAACTTGGCGTGCCCGTCCGTGCGCTCATAGATGCGAGGGTAAACGGCTGCGGGATCAGGGTTCGTGGCAGTCCAACGTCCGAGGTGGTACGCCCTCGGGGTCGCGTTGTCGAAGAACGCATATGCCATTTCTGCCTGGAAGTTGACTTTTACGCCCCTGACTCCTTGACCGGTGATGGCGAGATCTACGTTTTTGTAGCCGAGGTTGAGGTTCAAACCATAGGTGAGATAGGGGACATCGTTTCCGGTAAAAGTGCGGTCTTCTCCGCCAAGCTTACCGTCTCCGTTGAGGTCGACGTACTTGATGTCTCCCGCGTTGGGGACGATACCGTCGGTGATGTATCGCTTATTCTTGATGTCGTCCTCGGTCAGAAGTCCGTCGGTCTTGTAGGTGTAAAATTCACCGATCGGGTGTCCGACTTTCATAATCCAGGGACTCGATATGATGGGATCGGAGTCGCCGAGGAAAAGTATTTCGTTGCGGTTGTAGCTGAGGTTTCCGGAGACGGAGTAATTGAAGTCTCCGATATGATCCTGCCAGGTGGCGGCGAACTCCACGCCGTAGTTCAAGACTTCACCGAGGTTCCGGGAAGGCTTGGAGGAAAGACCGATTTCGTTGGGAATGTTCGGGGTCAGGAGGATGTCCGTGGTGTGCTTGCGGTAGTAGTCGAAGACAAGGGAGAGCTTATTCTCCCACAGAGACATGTCCAGACCGACGTCGAAGATGGCTACCTTCTCCCACGACAGCGCTTCGTTGGCCGGCTTGTTTTCGGAGTAGCCTTCCACGATCACGTCGTCGAAGATGTAGGATTCGCTCTTGGCATAGGTCGAGAGGTAGTCGTAATCCCCTACGTTATTGATGTTTCCGAGGGTACCGTACGAAGCGCGGAGCTTGAGGTTGTAGATCCAGTCGACGTCTTTCATAAAGTCTTCCTCACTAATTCTCCATCCGACGGAAGCCGAGGGGAAGAGGGCGGATCTGTTGGCCGAGTAAAATCTCGAAGACGAGTCGTTTCTCAGGTTCAGTTCGAGGAGGTAACGGTTGTCGTATGCGTAATTGAGACGTCCGAAGACCGAGAAGAGCTTGTACCGGGACATCCCGTTCTCGTTATTCGAGGTGCCGCCGAAATACATATTTTCGGGCGTGTCGGATCCGGAGGCGATGTCTTTGAGGTCGTTATTAGGGTAGTTCTTGCGGTGTCCGTAGGTCTGATTCCAATTGATGTCTTCGTAGGAGGTGCCGACAAGGATACTGAGGTCGTGGACTTTGCCGAAGGTCTTATTGTAGTTTGCCACGAGGTTGGTGATCAGGTGGGTGCGCTCATACGTGGAGATCGTCATTTTGCTCTCCGATGCGGCTCTGTCCGTCCCGCTGATGACTTCTTTGGAGAGGAAGTCGACGAGGGAGGGGCGGGATGCTGTATAGTTCTTAGAGTTGGAGTCAAAGATGTTGTAGGACGCATCTGCCGAGATCTTCAGCCCTTCCACAGGCGTGAGGTCGATCCCTGCGTCCGTGGTCATCATCCGTGTCCGTGAAGTCCCCCAAGATCCGTCATTAAGCTGACGAATGGGATTGAAATTCATACTCGTCTTGCTGGCCTGTTTGCCGCCGTCTACGGTGCCGAAAGTGCCGTCTGAGTGGCGCCCGACGAAGGTCGACGGGATGTTAATCATATTGGTGTAGCCCGGTGTGCCCATCTTCCGTTCGTCGTCCTTTTGGGTAGCGCGCACAGAGCCTTTGACGAGGAGCCAATCGGTCACGTTGGTGTTGAAATTGGCGTTGACGTTGAAGCGTTGCATATCCCTGCCGGGTAGGAAGTGGTTGTCCTTGACGTAGCCGAGGTTGGCGTAAAAGCGTACCTTGTCGCCTCCGGATACAGCGACGGAGTGCTGTGTGGTCAGGACATTTTTCCGATAGATTTGGTCATACCAGTTGGAGTTGGGGTAGAGGTCGGGCTTGCTGCCGTCCTCAAACCATCCGATTTGCTCGTCGGTGTACAGGGGTGTGGCTTTGGGATTGGTGTTCCACAGCGCTTCGTTGGAGAGACGGGCGTAGTCGGCAGAGCTGACGGTCTGAGGTATATACGTGGGGTTCTTCCAACCCACCAATCCGCTGTATGCAAGACGGACTTTCCCGTTTGACCCGTCTTTCGTCTTGACGAGTACGACACCATAGGCGGCACGTGAGCCGTAAATGGACGAGGAAGAGGCATCTTTCAGAAATGAGATGCTCTCGATGGAATTGGGGTCGAGGTTGGAGAAGTCCGTGGACGTGGAGATGACTCCGTCGATGACGTAGAGGGGCTCGGATGAACCAAGATTGCCACGTCCCCTGAAGTTGATGGACGGTGTGGATCCGGGTCGGGAGATGATCGTGACGCCGGGGATGGCACCTTGCAGTGAGGTCAGAATGTTTGTGTTGGCACGGTCGTTGATGCTCTCGACTTTTATGTTGGAGACGGCACCGGTCAGGTTTACTTTCTTTTGGGTGCCGTAGCCGACGACTACGACTTCATCCAGAATTTCTGAGTCGGGGATGAGTTTGATGTTGAGTGAGGTTTGTCCGGCGAGGGCGATCTCTTGGGTCTTGTAGCCCACGTAGGAGATGCGGAGGGTGGAGTTTGCGGGTATGCCGGTGATGGAGAAGTGCCCGTCCAAGTCG